>JAVKCN010000095.1:0-39830 GCA_040222715.1 Cyclobacteriaceae bacterium
CCTCTGCAAAATTAATGCACGAAAACCACGCAAGTGTTGCCCGGCGGGCAACCATGATGCAAAAAATTCAAATGCAAAGTGTTTATTACTTTACCTATAAGCATTTTGGGGTTATCGCCTGGCTCAGATTGCGCTTTGGTAATCTGATGGGCGGTTTTTTGGCTTTATTATTGAGTTTAATATCTTTTGCTAAAATAAAGGGCAAAAGCCAGCAAAAGGCAAAGGAGTATTATAAAGAGGCTATCGCACTTTTCCAGCTTGGCCTGCTTACGAAAAAAGTGCTTCCGGCAGATGCACAATAGATATTTATAAACGACTACTGACAAATGAACGCGTTAGATTTTGTATTTGAGTTAGGCAATGCTTGTATAAAAAAACCTGAAATATATTTTCAGGCAGGTCATAACGGCCCTTATTATCATCCTGAAACCCCCCTACGTAATAAAGGTCATTGGCTAATTACCCTGGCAAACCTGTATGAATGGAGCGGAGAAAATAGTTACCTGAGCCAGGTAGAGAAACTTGCCACTGATTTACTCGCTACTAAATATCGTCCTTTTCAGTATAGTTTTTTTCATCGCGATGTAAAAGGCAAAGATCGTTGTAATGGACTGATGGGGCAGGCCTGGACGATTGAGGCATTAGCGAAAGCCGCAGATACCCTACAGGACACCAAATACTCGAAGCTTGCTGCTGAAGTATTTTTGCAAACACCTTTCAATGAAGAATTAGGGCTTTGGAATGTTTTAGAGGTGGATGGTACGGTCAAACCAATTGATAATGCATTTAATCACCAACTTTGGATGGCAGCGGCTGCTTCTTTTATAATGCAATTAGACCCTTTGATCGCGGAGCGGGTGCATATCTTTTTAGATAAAATATGGGATAGCGTTACAGTGTTGGAATCAGGGCTTATCTATCATGAACTGGAGAATATAACCCAGGATTCTTTTATTACAGTCATTGAGTCAAACAATTTGTTTAGTATAAAACAAACTGCAGCCCTTATTCTTCAGAAGCTAAAACTAAAAAATAAGCCGCTAAGCCCTGAGGAGCGAAAGAAAATTCAGTGGGAGAAAATGCTAATGAAATCTATTGGCTATCATTCATTTAACACTTATGCCTTTGCATTACTACATGCTAATGTAGGCACACATCCTATTTGGAAACAGTCAAGGTTCAGGAAGATTATTGATTTTCTGTTTACCAATGAGTATGCCAAGGGTATAGAAAATAACCGCTATAGTTTTTCGTATAATCCCCCTGGCTACGAAATTCCTTATTCCCTGTTCTCTTTTGAAGATGATGATCAGAGTAATATTCAATGTTCCCAATTATATCTGCAACAACAGATAGATAACTGCTATAATCCATCCAGTAAACTGATGGATAAAAATAATGAAGATCCGTTTACCCTTACGGCGAGAGTTTATGAGTTAAGTCGCTTAGCTTCACATAAACTTGAAAAAATACAAATTAAAATATAAAAAATATTAATTATTGATGCTTATTCAGTATATTTGCAGCAATAAAAAATAGGTTGATGATATCTGTAATTATCCCAGTATATAATGATGGAGAAGGCCTTAAAGCGACGCTAAAATCTTTAGTGTCTCAAAAGGCTGAGCATTCCTTTGAAATTATTGTTGCAGATAATGGATCGACTGATAATACCCAAAGTGTAGCCAGGCATTTTGAAAAGCAATATCCAGATCTGGTTCAGTTGGTGATAGAGTCAGATCTTAAAGGTTCGTATGCGGCTCGGAATAAAGCAATACGTTCAGCCCAGGGAGATATTTTTTGCTTTATAGATGCTGATATGACAGCTTCTCCTCAGTACCTGGAAGAAATAGCCAGGGTATTTGAGAAAAAGGAGGTGGATTATGTTGGCTGCAAAGTTCAGGTTTATAGTGACAAAAATACGCTGGCAGCTAAGTACAATCAGATTAATGGATTTAAAGTGCATGCTGATTTGAGCCAGAACCACTTTGTTCCAACCTGTTGCCTGAGTATCCGACGCAATGTGCTTCAGAAGGTAGGAGAGTTTGATGCTCGGTTGGAATCCGGCGGGGATTATGAATTCGGGCGTCGTGTACATGCTGCTGGTTTAGGGCAGGTCTATATTGACTCAGCGAGTTTGATGCACCCGGCTCGTTGGAAATTTAGATCTTTAGTCAATAAGTCAAAACGAGTAGCACGGGGCATCTGCCAACTAGCATATTATTATCCTGAACAATATCGCCCCCGGTACCTGAGATATTTTTCATTGAAGAGGCATTTGCCTAAAAATCCTCTGACGGTCATAAAAAAAGCTAAAAAAGAAGGCGTTCCTGTCCAGCTGTGGGAGGCCATTGCTCTTTCCTTATTCCATATTCCCATGACGATTGCTTCGTCTAAACAAGCTAAGCAGTACATGAAGTTTTTGGAAGACCAGGCAAAAACAAAAAAAGGCATGGATGATGAACCTTTGGTAAGCGTCAATATTACTACTTATAATCGAGCGGAATTTCTGGGGCGGTGCCTGGACTCAGTCCTGAGCCAGCATTATCAAAACCTTGAGGTAAATATTGTGGATGATGCTTCGTCAGACCACACTTCTGAAATAGCAAAACAGTATTGCCAGCAAGATTCCAGGGTGCGTTACCTGCTGCATGAGCAAAACCAGGGAAATGCTTATGCTCGGAATACTGCCCTGAAAAACTGTACGGGTGTGCTGGTAGCTTTCATGGATGATGATGATGAGTGGATTGATCCTGATAAAATCACCAAACAAGTTGAGATCTTCAGAAGTAGTCTGGACCCTAAATTGGGTATAGTTTGTAGTGGAGTAAAAGTAATTGATGCTTCTTCAAACGAAACTATTAAAGCCGCTGTTCGTCCCCGTAATTTGGTTTCAACCCTGTTGAAAGGCAATGGTGTTATTCATAACTCTACAGTGATGACGAAGCGCTCGATCATGGAGCGTGTGCGAGGGTTTGATACTAAAATGCCTCGAGGTATTGACAGTGAGTTTTTTCGTACAGTAGTAGTCAAACATGGCTATCGAGTACATTTTATGGCAGATATTACTGCGGCCTATCACGAACATGGCCATGCACGGATGACTACCAATAAATCTAATGCGGCGGCAAAAACATGGCAGGCCAATGTGCATGTTATCACAAAGCATTTAGGAAGCTTTTTACTGCACCCCGAAGCATTGATTCATCGGGTACTTAGCCGATTTAAGAAAATAGTAACCAATTAATAAAAACAGTTACCAGGCAATGATTCATTTAAAAATCGGAAATTATACCAATAAAGGAGACGGGCTCATGTTGCATGCAATCATTGACAGATTAGGCGCAAAGTCTGATCTTACATTGTTGCCAAAAGTAGCTGATTATAAAAAGCGAGCTTCGCTTGAGCTTTATCAGAGTTTTTGGTTTGAAAGTTTAGCAAATCCGACAAATCAGGTATTGACAAGCACTTTTCCTGCTCGTTTGCGCAAAAAATACGGATTGGTCATAGAAGATGAAATTAGTGCTGTATTAGATGCCTCTGGATTTGCTTATGGTGATCAATGGGGCGCGCATAAAATCCAACAAATGGCAAGTAATTGCGCTCGTTGGAAAAAGCAGGGAAAAAAAATTGTGCTATTACCTCAGTCACTCGGTAGCTTTAATGACCCAAAGGTTAGGGAAGGGTTCTTGCGATTATTGGATAACGTAGACATTGTCCACGCCAGGGACAAATCTTCATATGAATTTGCCATTGGACTGAACCACTGTAGCGAAAAAATCAAACAGGCCCCTGACTTTACAGGAGCATTAAAAGGAAAGAAAACAGGTTTATATACTCCGCAAGCTCGTCAGGCTTGTATTATACCGAGTCACCGGATGATTGATAGTACGGATGACAAAATAGGACCGCGGTACATGCCTTTTCTCAAAGAGTGCTTTGACAGTTTTACAAAGTTGGGTATGCAGCCTTTTGTTCTGGTACATGAGCGGGTGGATTACCCAGTGGCTGAAGAGCTTCAGAAACTCGTAGGAAACCCGATTGATATTGTTTATCATGATGACCCACTGGTTCTACGAGGAGTGATCTCTCAATGCCATATTGTATTAAGTTCTCGTTTTCATGGCTTGATAAGCACATTATCGCAGGAGGTGCCATGCTTAGGAACACGCTGGAGCCATAAGTTTGAGCGAGTAATGGAAGAGTATAACTGTAGTGATTATCTAGTATCCCCACTAGATGATTCAGCTGAAATTTTTGAAAAAATCCAGCGGTTGGACCAGCCTGATTCACGAAAACAGGTTATCGAGAACATTAGTGCTACTGTGAAAGAGCACAAAAAACTAAACAATATTATGTGGACTGAAGTAGAAAGTATATTAGGCTTTAACTAACAAATAAAGAAAATAATGACAATTCGCTTACCGGAGCAAGAGAAGGCTATTGATTATATGCTGGTTTATCTGCTGGCAGCTATCTCTGGTATGCCTTTTTTCAACGGTGATGTTCCGATGATCGGGGTATTTGGCTTTGCATTTCTTATCTTTTTGTTGAGAAAAGAAGGGTTTCACCGCTTCTACTTCTTTATTTTATTTGCATTCTTAATACTTGTCTGCCTGCATAGCTTGCGGTTTAACCATTTTCCTCGCAATACTTACATAGGCCTTATCGTGAAAATTTCAGTAGGTTTTTGTGTGCTGGCAGTTGTTAAGCAGAATTTCACAAAATATTATGTGGATATTATTGTATTTTTCTCTATTGTAAGCTTTTTCTTCTTTATTCCCTTATCTATCAGTAGTGGTTTTGATTCCATATTTAACGCTATTGGACTTTCCTCACCTTTTGAGCCTGGCGGGTCAGTTAAATCTCTTATTTTTTATCAGTTAAATTTAGGTAGACCAGGAGGGTTATATCGCAATTGTGGACCGTTTTGGGAGCCGGCTGCCTTTGGAGGGTATCTACTCATAGCTCTAATGTTTAATTTGGCTAGGACCAATAGCCTGAAAGAACGCAAGAGTGTTATTCTAATAATCACATTGATCTCCACATTATCTACTACAGTCTTTTTATTATTGGCAGTGCTGATTTTCTTTTACTTTTTTGTAAACCAAACTCTAGCAGTTAAATTAATTACTGTACCAGTACTTGCTGGACTGTTTATTTATGCGTTTGTGTCACTACCTTTTCTGAATGAGAAAATAGAGGAAGAGTTGGAGCGAGGTGATATGAAAGCAGAAATGATGAAAAGTGATCAGGTAGGCCATACTCGCCTAAGTAGTGCTATTTGGGATTATAATGACTTTATGAAATACCCAATTATTGGAAGGGGGATCTTTGGGCAAACATTTTATAATTCTACCGATCTTAAAACTCGCCATAATGGATTGACGAAGCAAATTGCCCAGTGGGGCATTATTGGTTCGCTTATCTATTTTATTACCATGTTTTATAGTTTTCAAAAATTAGTTCGTTATTCGAGCTTACATTCGTTTTTAAGTGTCGTGTTGTTTTTCCTGATTTTAGGAATGGGAGTAGCGGAAGGGTACTTTGATAAACCCTTCTTTTGGGGGCTAATATTTCTTCATATCTACCTGACGCAGTCGAGTATACCAGAAGAAATGATAGAGGAAGATCAAAAAACGGTGTCATATGCATAAAGATAAACTAGTAACCGTTTGTATTACCACTTTTAATCGGAAGCAATTACTCTCGCGGGCAGTTGAGTCTGTTTTACAACAAACGTATTCTTTTTTTGAACTCATTATCGTCGATGATTGCTCAATCGATGGCACTGAAGAGGTAGTCAATAAATTATCCTTGAGGGATGAACGTATTCGCTACATCCGTCACGAATCCAATAAGGGATTAGCCGCAGCTCGTAATACTGCTATATTTAACAGCAAGGGGACTTACTTCACCTTTGTTGATGATGATGATCGTTGGTGTAATAATTACTTAATGGAGTGTGTCAGGGTGGCTAACGATTTTGATGATGAATGGTGTTTTTGCTGTGGGTCTATTACAGAAGATTTATTGGGACAAACAGTTTACGCAAAATATGATAACCTGGAAGGACCACTTCTGGATTTTATACAGCAAGGTTACACACCACCTGTAGCCTCTCAGTTTTATTTTACTTCTACCTTACAGCGCTACGGGGGATATCGCGAAGAAGTAAAGAATGGTGTGGATCACGACCTATGGCTTACATTAGGTTTTCAAGGTGTAAAAATAAAATCGGTTGATCAGTACTTGTCTTTGCCATCAGAGGTGATTGATATATCTCGTGAGAAGATGACAAATTCGTATAATAAGCGTATTAATGGCTTATTAAATTCTTTAGAAGTATGGAAGCCAGAAATATCAGCTCACTATGGTGAACACTTTTACACTAGTTTTAAAAAGGCATATATAGTTCGTGAAAAGAAAAAATTTTTCAGAATCTACACACTGAAGTTTAAGCTAAAACAAGCCTTTGAAATCTATTCAAGTTTAGAAGAAAAGGTTTCAATGAAAGAGATTGTTAAATCAGTATTTATAGCAACACTCTTACGGCTTTCTGTGCCTATAAGACGGAAGAAATATGTGAAACGTGGTGCTAGTTTGAAAATAAAAACCTCACTGGTAACGGCTTAACTATTTTATCAGTATGGAGCGCAAAATCTATATCGTTATTCCTGTTTATAATAATGTGAAATACACATTACGTTGTCTTGCAAGACTTGAAAAGCAGTCGTATGCGAATTATCAAACTATTGTGGTAGATGATGGCTCATCTGACGGAACGAGATCGCAAATAGAAGATAAATATCCTGACGTTATAGTATTATCAGGAGATGGTAATTTATGGTGGACGGGTGCTACGAATATGGGTGTTCAGTATGCTCTCGAGCATGCCAAAAGCAACGATTTTGTGTTAGCCCTCAACAATGATTTAGAAGTAAAAGAAAACTATCTTGTTGAATTAGTTAACTCTTACGATAAACACCAACCTTGTTTAGTAGGGTCTATATCGGTGCATTTAAATGACCCGCAGAAAGTTGCTTTTTTAGGTGTACGTTGGAACCCATATACCGCTAAATCACGTCCGTCAGTGGCACATGCACAATATAGTAAAATAGTGCATCAGTATGAAAGTATTCCTACTGATGCGTTGCCTGGCCGCGGAATGCTAATTCCAATAGAAGTTTTCGGAAAAATAAGACTTTTTGACTTCGATAGATTTCCTCAGTATTTAGCTGATTATGATTTTAGCAGAAGAGCAAAGTATGCCGGATATCAATTGATTGTTGCTACCAAAGCTGTAGTGATGAGTGTAGTGGAAAATACGGGGGTGAGTTATATTTCACAACCTTCCTGGAAAACTTTTTTCAATTCATTAAGATCAATAAAGTCGCCTAATAGAGTAATCACCCGTTACCATTATGGCATGATTCATAGCCCTATTAAGTTCGGTTATGTCATTATTGGAACGTTACGAGTGACTGTTTCTTTTTTGCGGGCATGGTTGGATAAGGATAAAAAATTTGCAATAAAATAGAAAAAGAAATATGGAAAATATCTTATTGTTATCCAATAGAGTTTTTCACTACAGAGTACCGATCTATAATTATTTTAGGCAAGAATTCTTGAAAGAGGGGTACGATTTTAAAGTGCTAACAAACGAATTACAGGAAAATTTTGACCATCAGTTTGAATTTGAATGCATTGTTGAACCACCAAACTTTTCAAGGTATAAGGCAGTAATTCGCGAGAAAAAACCTTCAGCGGTAATAGTTTTCATGCATTTGAAAGATTGGATCTCGTGGCCTATGGTACACTGGTTAAAGTCAGAAGGAATTCCTATTATTTACTGGAACCACGGAGTAAACTTGCAGGACCCGGACAATTGGTACAAAAATATTCTTTATCGCCATTTGCACAATATTGCTGATGCAATTGTACTTTATTCACCCGCAGAAAAAAAGTATATCAAGCCTAAGAACCAAGACAAAGTTTTTATTGGCTATAATACGCTTAACCTGCATGATTTTCCGGAAATCAATCAGAGTAAAGAGGAGTTAAAAAAAGAGCTAGGGATTGATTACGAAAAAGTTGCTTTGTTTGCAGCGAGTACGACCCTAAGAAGGCGTATTGATTTACTTCTTGATGTATTTAAAGACCGTAAAGACAATAAGATCGGACTTATACTGACGGGGCTTAAAAAACTAAGCCCGGAATACCGAGAAATTATAGAAAACAGTCCAGCTATTACTTACTTAGGAGAGATTCCTGATCAAGTTCAATTTAACAAGATTGTTAAACTTTCTGATGTATTTACCATACCTGGCCGCAGCGGATTAGCAATAAATCAGGCATTTTACTGGGGAGTACCATACGTGACGACTAATGTTCGGCAGTCGCCTGAGGTTTGGTATTTGAAAGATGGTGAGAATGGGTTTATAGCAGATATTGATAAACCGGGTGATTATCGCGACAAGCTACTGAAAGTATTAGAGGATGATGAATTGCAGAATAGGATGGCAAAAAGGGCAAAAGAAGTAATAATGCAGGAAGGAGATATCAGTCATATGTATAAGGGCTTTTTTGACGCTTTTCAGCATACTGTTAGAAGAAAAAAGGTGAAAAGATAATGGAGTATATTAAATCTAAAATCAATTTTTTTCTAAGGTATAACTTCCTATTTCGAAGAAAATTAAGTAGGGTGTTACAGTATTTAGAAGAGGATTATACAGTTTTGTCTCAGCGACAAAATGACCGATTCATTCACTTATTTCGTTATGCCTCTAAGCAATCCCCTTTTTATCAGAAACTATATGCGGAGCATGGGGTTGACATTAATGCAATTAAAAGTGTTAATGATATTCAATTACTTCCAATTATTACGAAAGATGATATTAAAGATGATATTGACGAAATAGTAATTGGTAATCGTCTTCTTAAAGCGAAGGGATACACGAGTGGGACTACAGGTAGTCCTTTAATGGTGTATCGCAATTATAATTCTATTCTAGAAGAAGGCGCCTATATCTGGGCGCAAAGAGCCCGACAAGGGCATTGGCCTGGAATGAAAACAGTATCTATGAGAGGAGATCTCGGTAGGAATGAACTTGACCGTTTTGATCTTGCTTCTAATGTTTTGTATTTATCTAGCTATAATTTGAATGAGCAAAATGCCGAGTATTATTATAAAAAGATTGCAAAATTTTCTCCAAATGCGCTCTTAGCATATCCAAGTTCTGCGGAGATTTTAGCAACTTTACTCGATAATATTAATCAATCTGTTCACATTCCTTATGTATTTACTTCTTCTGAAACATTATATGATTTTCAGAGAGAAAAGATTCATAGAGTTTTAGGGAGCAGCATTCAAGATTGGTATGGAAATGCCGAAAGAACGATCGCATTGATGCAGAACCAAGAATCGGGTTATGATGAATTACCACTTTATTCAGTGAATGAATATAAAAAAAATGGCACGATTACAACAGGTCTGATTAATAGTTCTTTTCCATTAATTCGTTATCAAATTAATGATATTATTCTACCAGATACTTCCAGGTCCTCTTATAATGAACGGATAACAATTCGTAAAATCATTGGTAGAGATGATGATGTACTAAATTTACCGGATGGTACTCGGGTAGGAAGGTTGGATGTAGTGTTTAAAGGTGTAGATAACATTCAATTTGCTCAGTTTGAACAAAACGACCCTCATTCATTCGATCTGAATATCGTTGTTAACAATCGATTTAACGAAAGTGATGAAAAGTTTCTAGTCACTAAACTTCGGGATCGGGTTGGAAAGGAGATACAATTTAACGTTAATCGAGTGGACAAAAATCAAATTAAATTAACTCAATCAGGTAAGTATAAACTAGTTTTAAATCATACTAAGGATCAAAACCAAAGGCGAAATTTAGAGCATGTTTAAAGATTTTGTTTGGTTATCAAGACAAACGGTTAATAACGATTTGACAATTCTGCCACAATATCCAAGCTTCTGAGCTTTGAGGTTTTTTTTCGTGAGTTTTGCCAAGCCGCCTGAAGAAATTGAAGGTTCCAAAGGTCCGTTCCAGTCCATAGCGGCAGTCACCCACCGCCACTTGATAGGTACAAATTCTTTTTGGGTAGGTGGACTAGAAGATATACCCTCTTATTGTATTTGCTACCTTTAAGTGGACAGTGAGTTAAGACAGTAACTCTGATAGTAAACGAAACATAATTGAGGTGGTGAGATTCCTTGAGATACTTCACATCAGAGTTTCTTTAAACTACTGCGGGCTTGATCCAACTGGCTAAAGTCAAGCTTAATGCAAGTATAAACTGGAAGGTTTTCAGTAATTCCAGCAGATATATTCCACAATTATTTTCCTTCAGAAACTGTGGAAAAAGATGAAATCTGTCGCACTCTAATCAACCCCGGTGATGTTTCAAAGTAAATTGATTTCCCTTGCTCAGTTGCAGTTATGTTTGCAACTACTGATCCTTCTCGTTCAATCATCCATTCACCAGGTAACACATCAGTAAGCAATACTTTCATGACTTTATGATTCTGGTCTTCAATAAAAAATGAAGCATCGCTTAAGAGCGTAGTATTTTTATTAAACAGCGTAACGTGATCCAACGTTTTCACTCCTATCAGTTGGTCTGCATTAATCTGGGTAGCGGGTGGTGGATTCACTCCTTTATCCATGACAATCATAGAATGCAGAAAAAAATCTTCTTTATTACTTTGAGACGGCGAAACCTCAACCCTGAATTTCATATCTTCGTAAGATGGATCACTCTTCGTTCCAGGATTGTATGTAGTCCCGTTGATGCTATGTCCGGGAGCCACTTTGATACTTGGTTTTTCAGGTAAAATAGTATAGGAGACTAACTTTCCTGCATAACCATCTTTTGCATTTAATGTTGTTTGATTTCCGGTAATGGATGGGTTGCTCATGCTGTTGAGTAGAAAAACTTTTTTGAAAGAGGGGTCAGTAGCAACAATCCGGTCGAACACAACAAAAACCGCCGGATATTTCTCGTCACCGGTATTATACGTTACCATAGAGCGTGTTACCTTACTTACTTTATCAGCATTGGCCTTATTGGAGTAAATGTAGCCTTTCGTCAAATCTCCAGATATGTAACTATACTCTGGATTCTGACTATCGTTGCCAAATTCATGTGCGATGACTTCAGCATACTGGTAGCCGTTTTTAGGATTCAGAAGAGCGTTCATATCGTTGGGTTGCACGTCATTATTCAAGGGCCAGCGCATACCTCCATCTACTTTAGTATTGGTCCAGCTTTCTCCAAAGTATTTCTCGTTTGGATCTTTGATAAGCAAACCATTATGAGCAGTTGTGGAGCGGTAATAGTTTTTCCAATAGCCTGAACTAAACTTGCTTTTGGAGCCTCCATACATGCCACCATCGCCAGTCAAGTTGCCTTTGTAATAAATTTGGAAAGTACCGAAGTCTTTGTGCTGATGGCCACCAAAGTAATACTGCCCAATTCTCATATCGACCACAGCCTCCTTGGAGTTTCTGTCAGCAACAGACCATCCCGTTCGAGCCACCATTTCTCCTCCTATCGGCTCATCAAAATATTTCGTTTTGGGCAGCGTAGCCAATGATTCTCTGCCAATGCCTTCTGGGCGAAGAAGAAACTTGCCAAAAAGGTCATCTCGAACAGAATTATAAGATTGAAATAAAGGGTGTTCGGCTAAAGATGCTAGTTGCGGATTTTTATAATAATTTGCCAAGCCATCTAGAAATATGTTGTGAAATTCATAGGCCCACGAGTCGCTATTAGTATCACCAAGGCGCATAATTTGACCGTCAGTACGCATAAAATAGGCTAACATATAACCTACTTGTTCAAAATCATCAATCCAGACATCTTTGCCATCACTAATTTTATTAAATAGGAAAGCAGCGAGCATCATATGGCTCCAGCGAGTACTTACATACCAACCCTGGTGCGACATTTGGGATTTAATAGCAAAGTTCCGTACTTCCTGAAATTCTTTAAAAAATATGGTAGAAGCCTGATTCCAAATACGGGGGTCTTCATCGTAGATGGCCAGCCCTGCTGGTAATTGGTTAAAAAACCAACCTGATGTGTTATGGCTCACGATAGTGCCATGTCCCTCTACTGCGGGCCAATAGGGTGGATGCAAGTTGTGGATACGGGCAAACTCTTTAATAAATTTTTGTCTCTGTGAAGATGTCATCAAAGGATAGCACCAGTCATATACGCATGCTCCCAAGAATACTTCGTTCATAAGCCGAAGGCCATTGCTGGTGGTTTTAGTGAGTGCTTGATATGCTCCTTCGATGGCGGAAATGCCTTTGCTTTTATCGCCCTCTACAAGATAGGTTAAAGCCTCGCATATAGGTTGGCCATTATTCTTTATTTGAGACCAATATTTCTGAAACTCGGGTAATTCCTTCTTCTTTTGGAGTTCTTGAATATCGTTTGGTCTGATTAATACCCGCGGATGCTCCTTCGGAACTGGTGGTGGAGCAGTAAGAAGTTGGGCGTGGCCATAGTGGCATATTATACAAACTGAAGTTAAAAAGAATAGAAAAACACTTCGCTTCATGTCAAAAATCTGTTTAATAATGTTCCTGGATATTATTATTCAAATCTTATTCCTTAACGAGTATAAATAAAGAATAGTCAGTTTAGGGGTGTAAGTACTTAGCGAAATAGCATTAATATGGGTAATTAAAATAACATCCAGATTAAATGAAAAACTTTTAAAGCCACTGTAGATTGTTTTATGTACTGCTATTGAGCTTAGTCATTGATATAGCACTACTGTAACAAAAGCCAAAAATTAAGACAGAGATTTTAAGCGTAGACAAGTATTTGTTTTTAATCTATATACAATCTTATCTTATTGATAAACCAGGTTATTTTACCAGCAAAACTTGAAAATCGAAGCGTTAAGCCACCGAATTTCTGGTTATTGTATTTTCACAAAAAAAAGCTAACCATGATTGGCTAGCTTCTTAAATAAAATAAAATTAGGCTAATTTATTTTGGTACGTATACTCTTAAATAATCAACATACATTTCCTGGAGCGTTGAACCAGTTCGCTGTCCATTTTTCCACCAAGAATTGTAAAGACCAAACTTAAAATAAGGAGCATCTTCATCTTTATAGCTTGTCGCACCCCTGTAAGAATGGAAAAGCCGATCGTTTTTATAAACCTGAAAGAAACCATCAGAACCGTAGCTCCACTTAACGTAAAAGGTCCAGGTAACCCATTTTCCTTTATCACTTGCAATGCTCTTATAGCCCGATCCTGTTCTTCTGGTAGCATGATAGTCTTTGCCAGATTCTATTTTCTCACCATCAGCACTATAATGATAGACCTTTCGGCCAGCGCCTGAACTTCCTACTCCAGACTTGCTAGCATACATATGACGCAAAAAGAAGTGATCACCTTCAATATGCATGGTATAAGAACCTTCTCTTTGAACAGTATAGTCATTTTTCATGCTGATAAAGCTATTATAATCAGATCCTATCTCATAATCGTTACTTATCTTGAGTCGTATCTGGAAAACATATTCTTGTCCCCACTTTGCCCGGAAGCCTTCATTGAAATAAGGTGAAGGAAGGTTTCTGGGAACAAGCTCCTGCCGGTAAGTTTTATCGCTTTTAGTATAACTTCCGGGTGTAACTTTGAAGTGATAAGCTCCTACACCACCTTCTTTCACTATTCTACCATTGTTATGGCCTAGATGATGCACTTTTAGTCCATCTCTGGATTGGTTGACATTGCTGCCAAAATTGCTGTTAAACTCATACTTACTAACCAGCTTCAAATCAGGTAAGCTCGAGGGTACACCTGAGTCATTACCGCCATCATCATCGTTATTATCATCGCCTGAATCGTCATCGCCTGAATCGTCATCGCTATCATCAGAAGGAGCGCCACCGCTACCGCCGCTTGATTGCTGCCCTGCTTTGCAAACAGCTTCAGAACCAATATACCCGCTATTCCAGCGCGCATAGATTTGATAACAATGGTCTCCCGGATTTGAAATTGAAAAAGTCACTTTCGAGTCCTTCTTGTTAGAGTAAAGCCTTGGGATAATGCTTGTACCAGTTCTCTTGCCATCAACCATTAACTCAAAACCGCCTTCTGGTTGGCTAGGGGCAGAAAAGTTGACAAATTCTAAGGTTACTTTTGAACCACTGAAAGAGAGGTTACTAATGACTGGTTCCTTTTTGTTAGAAGGTGCGGATACACTTCCGCCTCCGCCGCTACTGCCACTATCTTCATCGTCATCATCATCGTCAGCTTGTGATGGAGAACTTTGGGTTCCACCGGAGAGCCCCATCTCGTTTGATCTTAAATAACCACTATTCCAACGGGCATAAATCTGATATTTACTATCTGGCTCACCTGTTGAAAAAGTCATTTTTAAATTTTTATCAGCTGAGTACAAGCGAGGAGTAACAGAAGTGCTTGTTCTCTTACCGTTAACTATTAGCTCAAAGCCACCTTCAGGACGGCTAGGGGCTGTGTAGTTGCTAAACTCGATAGTTACTTTTGACCCATTGGCGGTAACTTTCGTAATTTCAGGTGCTTTTGCATCGAGCGTTCTTGCTGCATTAAGTTGGAGGTCCGAGGCAAGGGTGCTGTCAATAAATAACTCTTCTTCTGCGCATTGCGTGAAACATACTAAGAGTAAAATGAGGGATAAAACAGAATAAATCTTCCGCATAATTGTGGTAGAGTTTATAGTCAATAAATTTTGGTAAACCCTCTACCATGAGCATATATTATTCAAAACTTGGAGGCGAGACCGCCAAATTTTAATTATTTTGCAAGTATACGCTACTTAAGTGAAAACACTTTGTGTTGAAAACATGATAAAATCAATAAAATATATTACTCATAGAGATGTATTGTAATCATGAGTAATATTATTCGCAGATAATGTATAGTAGGCCAATTGTTAAAAAAGAATAAAAAATACCTTAGGTGTTAAAGTTGCTGATAGATTTTTAGCAAGTAATCTCATAGAATGAGAAAATATTTTCAATTTGATAATTTTTATTACATCACATCTGTATTTTGCACTTCTGAAATTGCTCTCTTATTAAAGAGGCTTTTTAGTATTACAATAAGCCACATACTGAAACATAACGATCCCAATGTAATGTGTTGAGAAAATCCCTGCTTTACGGGGAGTGGCTTTAAGCAAGAAAATGAAAGTGAGTTTTATTAAAGCAGAGATACTTTATGCCTTTATCCTGGTACTATTATAGATTACAAACCATGTCTGTACCCGAGATTGGTTTTCGGTTGCAACAATACTGGCAAAAGCAACGAGAAAAGAAAAAAAGCGTTAATCTGCGACCGAGCATTAAACTGCTATCCCCCCCCCCGAATCTTTTACCATTAGGAGCCTTTCCGCAACACATTGAAGGAAGTAGCCTAGATATTTTTGGAGAATCATTCGATTATCGCGCGCCTATAGACTGGCACTTGGATATTTCATCGGGATGTAAATTCCCTAAATCTTTTGCCAAAGATATTAATATCCGTACCAGCGAATTCGGAAGTGCCAAGCATGTGTGGGAAGTTAATCGCTTGCAATTTTTACCATTACTGGCATTGCAATACCAACAATCAGGTAATAAACAGATATTACAGGAATTTCAGGATATTCTGACCTCTTGGATTAAAGAAAACCCTTACCTGATTGGGGTTAATTGGTATAGTAATATTGAGGTGAATATTCGTCTGATTGTGTGGTTTTTCTGCTGGGAGATACTGAATGTGAACGCTCTAATGAAAGAAAATAAATCGTTCCGGTTGTTTGTGGAAAAGCAATGGGTGCCTACTATTTATTTACATTGCCAGTATAGCTTCAAGAATCCTTCATATTATTCGTCAGCCAATAATCACCTGATTAGTGAGTATGCAGGCCTATTTGTTGCGGCTTCATTCTGGAAATTTCCTGAATCAGATGAGTGGCTGATACATGCCAAAAAAGGGTTGGAAAAAGAAATTTCTGCCCAGCATTCCGTAAATGGGGTGAATAAAGAAGAGGCCGCCGAATATATTCAGTTTATTACTGATTTTTTTCTGATTCCATTTATTGTGGCTGAAAAAACAGGTAACTCTTTTTCTAAAGATTACCGAGACCTTCTGGAGAAAATACTGGACTACATTTTTCAGATGATGGATGTTCGGGGAAATATTCCTTACTATGGAGATGAAGATGATGGTAAAGTAATTGTACTAGACAGCACGCATGTTGATAATTTCAAATCGCTGCTAACATCCGGAGTTGTGCTGTTTAAAAAAGCAGTCTGGAAGCATAAGTGCAATGATTGGGATAATAAGAATGCAATATTGCTGGGAGATGAAGGCAAAAAACTATTCGATAATATTTTATTGAATGATTTAGATCACGTTTCGAGCATATATCCGAAAGAAGGGCACTACTTCCTGAGAAAGCAACAAGGGTACAAAGAAACTTACGTACATATTGACGCGGCTCCCTTAGGCTTCCTATCCATTGCGGCGCACGGGCATGCTGATGCACTAGCATTTGATCTTCATGTAGATGGTTTCCCGATCATTACAGATGCCGGAACTTACACCTACCATACTGATCGGGAATGGCGAGATTATTTTATCAGCACATTGGCTCATAATACCCTTAGAATCAACGAAGAGAACCAGGCTAAAAGTACCGGGCCTACCATGTGGGTAGATCATTATAAGGTTAAGCCTATTAAAAATGAAGTAAGCGATACGAAAGATATAATAGTAGCGGAGCACGATGGCTATCGGAAGTTAGGAGTTACTCACCGAAGAACATTCTCATTCGATAAGCAAAGTGAGGTTCTGACCATTACCGACGATTTGAAGGTAAATCGTTCCCGGGAATATTTGGTGGAGTTTCCGTTGCATTTACATCCTTTGGTGCAGGTAGCGGCCAAAGAGAATGGCTGTTATTTACTTTCCCATGAAAAAGCCAGAAGAGTAGAGGTGAAAATGGATATTTCTTTACAAACAGAAGTAGTACAAGGACAAACTGATCCTATCCTAGGCTGGTATTCTCCTTCATTCAGAATAAAAGAACCAACGGTCGTATTGTATGCAAAGCGGACGTTTAATAGATCAATTCAACTTATCACATATATCTCAGTTCATAAAAAATAAAAGCTACTAATTTCTCAGATAATATTTTATTTTTGGTAAGATAATACTTTTAAAATACGTGTTATTTTGTTTTTGAAGAAACAAGTTATATGAAGAATATACTGTTATTATCAAATAAAGTGTTTCATTATCGAGTACCTATTTATAATTATTTTCGCCAGGCATTTCTTAAAGAAGGCTACGATTTTAGAGTACTGACTAATGAATTCCAGGATGGCTTTGAACATCAGGCCGATTTTGAATGCATTGTGGAGCAGCCTAGTTTTGCTAAGTATAAGTCAATAGTGTTAGAACACAACCCATCCGCTGTCATTTTTTTTATGCACTTGAAAGATTGGATTATGTGGCCTATGATCCATTGGTTGAAAAGAAAGCATACTCCTGTGATATACTGGAATCATGGAGTAAACTTACAAGATCCTGAAAATATCTATAAAAATATACTGTACCGCTATTTGCATAATTTGTCTGATGCTATTGTGCTTTATTCACCCAATGAGACAAAATATATTAAACCTGAAAATCGGTATAAAATATCAATTGGCTATAATACACTGAACTTTGATGCATTTCCATCTATTGGAAAAACAAAAGAAGGGCTTAAAAAGGAGCTAAATATTCCATTCAAAAAAGTAATCCTTTTTCCAGCAAGAATTAATCCTGCTCGGAAGCTGGATTTGCTTTTAGAAGCGTTTTTAGATATAGATGAACCTGACGTTGGATTAATAATTGTCGGTTCAGGTTGTCTAAGTAATGAGCAGGAATCGATCATTAAACAAACCCCTGGCATTTTATATTTGGGGAGGGTGGCAGATCAGGTTAAATTTAATAAACTGGTGAAACTGTCAGATGTAGTTACCATTCCGGGTAAGAGTGGCTTGGCTATTAATCAAGCGTTCTTTTGGGGGGTGCCCTATGTGACAACCAATGTGAGACAAAGTCCTGAAATATGGTATCTTATTGATGGTTATAATGGATTTCTGGCAGATGTAAACCATAAGTACGATTATAAAGAAAAGCTCGAAAAAATCTTAAAGGACGATGATTTAAGAGCCAAAATGGCGAAAAATGCGTCTCTCACAGTGCGCGAAAAGGCCTCCATTCATGGAATGTTCAGTGGTTTTTACAAAGCTGTACGATTTGTAAATAGGCAGTCTGAGAAGTTGAAAAAATAATACAGAGCTATTCATTTTTTACGGCGATAATGGACTTGGTCAGACCCAGAAACTTTTCTTTCACTATTTTAGCCTCAGGAAATAATTCTTGCATTTGCCTTATTGTTAGCAAATAAAAATCTGGCTGAGTGCGCTTTATCCAGAACTTATTGATAAATCGAATAAACTTTATTTGAGTTTCCCGAGGTAAAAACACAATGATAAAGGGAAGCCAAGTGTGGCTTTCAATGGGATAATATTTATAAGGAGTTTGTACGAAATAACGCTGAGATTTACTCCTGATTTCTTTTGCAAATTGTTTTTGCCTTTCAAAAGACTCTGTCTCAAAAGTTTGCCCTGATTTTAAATGATATATATCTTTTTTAGGTATAGTCACATGCTCAATAACCGATGAGCAAAAAATAATGTCGAAATTGGATGGTATGCTGCCATCTTCCTGAATCAGGATTGTTTTAAAGCCATACAGTTCTCGGGCTTTCAATAGTTTTTTCTCGCGAATGTCACTGATATAGATATTGCCCCTTTGAGGTTCGGCAAAAATACTTGCCATATGAGTACCGTCGTCGCCCCCCAGATCAAGTATCTTATCATCTTTGGTGGGTTGCAAATAATCCAAAAAGATTTTACTTCTTCTTCTACGGGCAGATTGCCTAAGTCGTGTTATAAGTGATTTTATCATTTAAAAAAATAAAGGTCAGATATTTTGCAAAATAATAAGAAGTGCTATTAAAAGAAATATTGGTTACAATAATATAGAGTGTTTCATTTTTCACATGATAAAAAAAGGAGCCTATAACTTCGCTCACATCAAACTACTGATAAAAAAAGGGTTCCTGAAATACAACCACTTCAGGAACCCATAGTAAAAATAAAAAAGTTTCTGGGCGATTACTTGGTAGAGGTGATCTCTGCCGAGTGATAGATTTTAAACTCACCAGGTGAGCTTTTAAAATAAATGTTTTTTCCTGAAACTGAGGCATCTAGTTCATGGATTACAAAGCCGTCTTTCTCAACAATCCACTTTCCTGGAAGAAGATCGTTAATAAGAATATCATATTCATCTGACCCGGGAAGTTGGAAACTTGCGGAACTTAACAATCCTCCGTTCTTGCTGAATAATCCTATTTTGTCTAACATTTTCGCCCCGATTAACTCATCTTGAATTATTTCTTCTGCTTTCGGTTCTGGAGTCCCTTCATCCATTACGGCCATAGTATGAAGAAAAAAGTCCTCTTTCTGTGATATAGAAGGGTTGACTTCTAAGCGCCAGCGTAGGTCTTCGTAAGAGGGTTGTTTTTTTGTAGTGACTTTATCAGTTGATTTTTCCGGCGCATAATCTTTTCCATTAATTTTATAGCCGTAGGTTGTTGTCATTTTTGCATTTTTCGGCAACAAAGTATAAGAAACTAGCTTGCCATCACGCCCCTCGGCTCTTTTAACAACAGTTTTATTTCCATTCACTGAAGGCTCTTTCATGGTGTGCATAAGAAAAGTTTTCTTATAATTATTATTTGTTGCCACTATCCGATCAAACACCATAAACACAATTGGATATTTTGGATCGCTAGTGTTGAAGGTAACCATAGAACGAGTTACATTCGATACTTTTGCTTTATTAGCACCGTTAGAATAACTGTAACCAGGAGTTAAGTCACCTGAAATATAACTGTATTCTGGTTTTTTTGTATCGGGTCCAATCTCATGAGCAATGACTTCTGCGTATTGGTATCCGTTTTTCGTATTCTTTACCTCATTCAGATTATCGGGCTGCACATCATTGTTCAGAGGCCATCGCATACCTCCATCTACTTCAGTATTGGTCCAGTTACCACCTTCATATCGTTCATTAGGGTCGTATATCAATAATCCATTATGAGCGATGGTCGAGCGATAATAACTACGCCAATGACCTTCTGTAGTAGGATTACTACGGTCTTCGTATTGACCACTGTCACCGGTTAAATTTCCTTTGTAATATATCTGAAAAGTACCAAAGTCCTTATGCTGATGGTTACCAAAATAATATTCTCCAATTCGCATATGAACAATAGCGTCCTGAGCATTAGAACCAGACAAATTCCACCCTGTCCGCGCAATCATTTCACCCCCAATGGGCGAGGGAAAGTACTTAGTTAAAGGTAAATCTGATAAGCTTGTAGATTCAGGCTTTTCCGGGCGATAGATCAGCTCGAAAAAATCCTTTTCCAGGGCAGCATCGTAAGTGTCAAAGATACTTTGGTTGGCGAGCCAGCGAAGGTGAGCGTCGCCTGAATAATTTGCGGTTTGGCGAAGTACAAAATCATGATATTCATACTTTCCGTCATCCACTCTAACATCACCCTCTCGAAGTAATTGTTTATCGGGGCGTAAAGAGTAGACCAAATGATAAGGTACTTTTGTGAAATCATTACTAAACAGATCTTTACCACCAGAAAGAGTTTTGTACGCTAAAGCTGCAAGTACAATATGCGAATGGCGAGTACCAATATAATGACCTTGGTGATGCTTGTGAGATTGCATCCAAAAATTATTTTCGGGTTGTATCCGATTAAAAAGAAATTCTGAAGCAGCATCATACATTTTATTTTCATCTCCATATACGGCAATTCCTGCGAAAATGTGATTATAAAATACACCTTCCACAAAGTGGCCAACAATTGATTGCAGATCACCTGGTAGGGGATAAATAGATCTTCCACCCGGACTCATGCTACACACTCGAATAAGTTCTTTAATGTATGCCTGCTTACTTGGCACATCGGATTGTCCGAAGAGATTATAACAGTAATCAAAAGCTATTGCTGCCTGAAAAACACTTTTAAAAGGCGGCCTGTTTTTACTATATACTTTAGAGTCAGACAGCCAATTATAAGCATCGTTCAAGGCTTTCTTGCCAGCAGTAGTATTTCCGTCCAGTAAATATCTTAAAGCCAGACAAGCAGGTGAACTACTCGCATAAATTCGATTTACTTCTGAAGAAAAAGATGGTGATTTAGCTCTGGCTTTTACATCTTGAAGTGAAGAGGGAGTAATAAAAAGTCGGGGATGTCCTTTTGGAATACTCGGAGAAGAAGTCAGCATTTGAGAATGTACTTCTTGTCTACAAATGATGAGTGATACAGCAATTATTAGCAGCGTAAATTTTCTCATGGGTTTAATAGTAAATAGTTGTCAACAAACAACAGCGTAATTTCAAATCGTATTCCCCTATCGATAATCCTACACACTTTTCTTAAAGTAGTGATGTAAGAAACAGTATTAATTTTACCGTTATATGAACTAAAAATCGAAAATGAAATAGTCTTAAAGGACTTTTTATTGGCAGAACATGTTATAGGGTGAATACTGAGTTCATACAGGTTGATTGCCACAAAACATACACTTGTAATATAGCATCTAGAAGAAAAATCACTGGGCAATTGATTTTTCAATATGAAGGACTAAAATGAGAAAGCTATCCTTCAAAAAGAACCAACCACTGTGTTATATGCAAAGCGTGAATTCATTAATTCTATCCAGATTCATACCCAAATCAGGATACTATCGTAGTTTGCTAAACATTTTTCGTATCTGACATTGTTATAATTTGGATTGATCAGTAATTTGCCGTTTCACTTTTCAGAAACCTATTTAGACGTTAAACGATAATTTTTCTATACACACATGGCCGAGATAATTAAAATGCCCAAGATGAGCGACACGATGGAAGAAGGTGTGATCGCATCCTGGCTGAAAAAAGTAGGCGACAAGGTAGAGTCGGGCGACATCATTGCCGAGGTAGAAACCGATAAAGCTACCATGGAACTGGAATCCTATGAGGATGGTACGCTGCTGCACATCGGTGTACAGGAAAATGAGTCGGTTCCGGTAGATGGTGTCATCGCTGTTATTGGCGAAGAGGGGGAGAATATTGATGATTTACTGAAAGATATAGAGCAGGGAGGAGGGGCTTCCGAAAAATCTGAAAAAGAAGATGCGAAAGAAGAAGCCTCAGAGGATGATGAGGAAACAACTGCTGCCAGCGAAGGTGAGGAGGAAGAAGCCGTAGATGCTTCAGATGTGAATGCCACTGTGGTAACCATGCCCAAGATGAGCGACACGATGGAAGAAGGTGTGATCGCATCCTGGCTGAAAAAAGTAGGCGACAAAGTAGAGTCGGGCGACATCATTGCCGAGGTAGAAACCGATAAAGCCACCATGGAACTGGAATCTTACGAAGATGGCACGCTGCTCTATATTGGAGTGGACGAAGGCGGTTCGGTGCCTATTGATGGAGTGATCGCTGTCATTGGTGAAGAAGGTGCCGATTATGAGAAACTTCTGAAAGCTCAGTCGTCGAAAAGTAATGGTAAAGCCGAGAAAAAAACCGAAGAAAAAAAGCCCGATGAGTCAAAAACTTCCGGTAATGGGGCCGAAGAGAAAGACGCTCCAGAGTATACCCCCAGCCGTTCAGAAGGAAGCGACAGTGTCTCCCGTAATGGCCGGGTAAAAGCCTCTCCTTTAGCCAAGAAAATGGCCCAGGAGATGGGGTACGACATTGCCGAAATACCCGGCAGCGGAGAAAGCGGCCGGATTGTGAAGCGAGATGTAGAACAATACAAGCCGCAGGCAAAGCCAACGGCGCAACCTGAGAAAAAAGAAGCCTCCGCGCCGCAAGCTGTTGAACTGCCTAAGGTAGTAGGTGAGGAAAGTTACGAGGAAGTGCGTGTTTCGCAAATGCGCAAAACCATTGGCAAGCGCTTATCAGAAAGTAAATTTACGGCGCCGCATTTCTATCTGACCATGGAAATCAACATGGATAAGGCGATAGAGGCCCGTCAGAGTATGAATGAAATCTCACCAGTGAAGATTTCGTTTAACGATATTGTAGTCAAAGCGGTGGGAGCCGCGCTTCGGCAGCACCCTGACGTCAACGTATCCTGGCTGGGAGATAAGATCCGGAAAAACCATCATATCCATATCGGCATAGCAGTTGCGGTAGACGAAGGCCTGTTGGTGCCAGTCGTACGATTTGCCGACAATAAATCGCTGTCGCATATTGCCGCAGAAGTGAAAGACCTGGCGGGTAAAGCAAAAGACAAAAAGTTACAGCCGAAGGATTGGGAAGGCAGTACCTTCACCATCTCTAACCTGGGCATGTTCGGTATTGAAGAGTTTACCGCCATCATTAACCCGCCCGATGCCTGTATTCTGGCCGTCGGAGGTATCAAGCAAACGGCGGTGGTAAAAGATGGGCAACTAGTACCGGGTAATGTAATGAAAGTAACCATGTCCTGTGATCATCGAGCGGTGGATGGAGCCGTTGGTGCCGCTTTCCTGAAGACATTGAAGTCTTATCTGGAAGATCCGATTCGCATCATGATCTAAAACATTTCAGCGATTTATTCGTCCACAAGGCTAGGCAATTATGTTTAGCCTTTTTTCATCTAACCGAATAAGTAATTATATCATGCAAACACCCATAAAATCAACTACAGTCGTAGCCATCAAACACGGAAATCAGATTGCCATCGGAGCGGATGGTCAAGCCACCATGGGCAATACCGTGGCCAAGAGTAATGTGCGGAAAATCCGGCTGCTGCAGGATGGCAAAATCCTGACTGGCTTTGCCGGTTCTACCGCCGATGCCTTTACACTGATTGAGAAATTCGACGAAAAACTGAGCTCTTATGGCGGAAGCATGAAGCGGGCGGCTATTGAGTTGGCCAAAGACTGGCGTACCGACCGCTATCTGCGTCGCCTGGAAGCGATGATGATCGTAGCTGATGCATCAGAGATACTGATTATTTCCGGTACCGGTGACGTACTGGAGCCTGATAATGACATTGCCACGATTGGCTCGGGTAGCATGTATGCTCAGGCCGCTGCCATTGCCCTGAAAAAGCATTCCAGTGACATGAGCGCCGAAGAAATGGTAAAGGAAAGCCTCCACATCGCGGCTGATATCTGTATTTATACTAACCACAATATCAACGTGGAAACCATAGAGGCTGCATCATAGCCGAGTAGTTACTAAGCAGATTTTAGCAACCAAAGTCGCTCACCTTCAGATGTCTCTACATACCAATGCGACTGATAACTGGCCAGCACCTTCACTTCCTGGCCCGCCCAAAGCTGAGCGAGGGACTGTTGAGGATATAGGGTCAGATAGGGCTGATTAGCTTCGGTAACCAGTAGGGTTGAAAGCGGAGCATCCATTTTCTGAATAAGGCTGCGATGAACAAATCCGTTCATGCCGTCCGGAAGTTGAACACGGTACCATTTTCCAGTAGCCCCGGAAACTTGAATTGGGGTGTACTGAGAAACCGTTTGTAAAACAGGCGCTTCAGTAGTAGGTGCCTGCCGAATGTTGGCTAAAGCAGTTTGAATACGGGCTTCCCGCCCAATAAAGGCAGTATCTACCGCCAGCACGGCTTCGTCTAATGGATTGGTGATGACGAAAGGATAAGGATCAACGGCGCCCCGGCCGAAAGCGTAAAGGCCAAAATGAAGGTGAGGAGGAGTAGTACGGGCATTGCCGGTATTTCCTACAAAACCCAAGGTATCACCTCGAGCAATACGTTGCCCCGGATTTACAATTTGACTGTCCAGGTGCGCGTAATACTGGTTGAATTTTTTCTTCAAATTAGAAAGCCAGACCACTTTGCCACCCAGGCGGTTTTGCATTTTAGGAGATACGGTGCCATCGTAGGCCGCCACTACAGGCGTGCCTCTGGAAGCGAAAATATCTATCCCTTTGTGACTACGTTGTCCACCATCCCGAGGAGCACCAAAAAAACTGCCCACAGCCAGGCGGTCTTTTCCTGCCACCGGAAAACCCAACGTAGCCTCCGATTCTATACGCAGATCATACCCACTACTCACCAGTAGTTCAGGTTGCAGGCGCAAAACATGGATACCTGATTCTTCAACTTCATAAGTCAGCGTGCGTAAAGTATCCGATGACATTACCGGCTCAAATGTATTGCCGTTAAGCTCAAAAATATCCATAAAAAATTTAACAGAATCAGCCAGCGTACTGAGCAGACTGACGCGAATGGCCTGTCCCTGCTGAACGGAGTAGCGTAGGGCCACTGCTGTAGGGCTTTCGTCGGTAAAATAGCCTTTCTCAGCGTGCGGCAACGCTACATAAAGTGAATCGCGCAGGCTTTTCTCTCCGGCTTCCAGCCAGCGTTTGCCCAATAAGGTTTGTTGAAGAGAGGCTTTATTCAGTGAAGATACGTACTGTTCATAGGGAGTTTTCGAGGCTAACAGATGATCCAGGGAGACTTTGCCACTACATCCGCCTACTGCTAAAATGGCAGAAATAATTAGCGTGCTCAATATGAGTTTTTGCATCATGGGTTTGTCGTGTGTGTTTCGTTCTCAGAACAGTATGCGATCAAAAAATATTCCCGGTAACAGGTAGAAGTAATATGATTTTTCAAAGAAAATATCATCAAAATCTGGTAGTTAATGAACGTTAGGTGCCAGTATTATGTCAAGAATACAGGAGAAACTCAAGCGGTGGGTAGTTTTTTAAAATGAAGTATCATCAAACAATAATTACTGACTTAAAAGAGCGATTACAGGAGCCATTGCCCGGCTGGCAAGCCCAGAAACGCATGGCTACGGAAGCACATCGGGTAGCGCGCTTACAGCCGCCTTCTTCCGCCCGACAGGCAGGAGTCCTTATCTTACTGTATCCGGGAAACGATCAGCAACTTTATTTTCCCCTGATTCAGCGGCCCACCTACGACGGTGCGCATAGTGGGCAAATTGCATTTCCGGGAGGGAAAGTGGAGAGTCAGGATCGGGATATCATAGATACAGCGTTGCGGGAGACCTGGGAAGAAATTGGAGTGGAGGTGGATCAAACTCAGGTGCTGGGAAGACTTACTGATTTGTACATTCCTGTGAGCCGGATTGTCGTAAATCCGGTTGTGGCTTTTACAGCATCTCCACCAGCCTATAAACCTGATCCTTTTGAAGTAGCCGGCACCCTGGATGTGCCGGTACGCGACTTTCTGGAATCCCGTAATCAATCCATTCAAACCATTTTCGTTCGCGATTATACGTTGGATGCTCCTTGCTATCTAATTCAGAATCAGGTGATTTGGGGAGCTACCGCGATGATGCTGGCCGAGTTTTTTGCCGTCTTGCAGGAAATATCCTAATCAATTTCTTCCAAAAGCAGTTTATATAGCGTACGCATTGGGAATAATGCGGTCTTTTTGTCATAACCAGTTATTTTTTAACCGAACCTATTGTGGAATACTACCAAGCTTCCCTGGACGACATTTATCAGGAACTCGAAACCTCTGAAGAAGGACATAGTAGCGATAAGGCCCGACAACTTCTTGAAGAAGAAGGACCGAATGAACTACAAACCGAAACCAGGATTAATAAGCTTAAACTGCTTATTAATCAGTTCAAATCTTTCATTATATACATCATGCTTTTCGCGTTGGTACTCTCACTGGTATTGGGAGAGTATGCGGATGCCATCGTCATCGCCGGTATTCTGATTGCCAACGCTATCATTGGCTATTATCAGGAGTTGAGTGCCCAGCAATCGCTCGAGGCACTAAAGCAAATGGGAGTGGTTAAGGCCAAAGTATTGCGCGATAACAATACCAAAGAAGTAGATTCCAAAGAATTGGTGCGGGGTGACATCATTAGTCTGGAACCCGGTGATAAAGTTCCTGCCGATGCCCGACTCATCACGGCTACAGACTTAAAAGTAGAAGAATCAGCCCTGACTGGCGAAAGTCTGGCGGTAGAAAAGCAGGCGGAGGTTATGGATGAAGACGCCCAGATAGGAGATCAGAAAAACATGTTGTTCTCTTCTACCAATATTCAAAACGGTACTGCCAAAGCAGTGATTGTACGTACCGGGATGGATACCGAAATCGGGAAGATTACGGAGATGGTGAAAACCGCTGAACAGCAGCTTACTCCCTTACAGCAACGCCTGGATACGTTCGGGAAACAATTGGGTATTGCCGTGATTGTCATCTGCGTCATTGTGATGGGGGTAATCGGATTTAAGGAATATTCTGCCAATGGCTTTTCCTGGAAAATGGTATTGGATGCCTTGCTGGTAGCCGTGGCCCTGGCGGTAGCGGCGGTTCCTTCGGGGCTACCGGCCGTGGTAACAGTTTCGCTGAGTGTGGGCGTGAAAAAACTGTTGGCGCAGAAGGCCCTGGTGCGGAAACTGGCTTCGGTAGAGACATTGGGTTCCTGCGATGTGATTTGCACTGACAAAACCGGAACGCTCACCCAAAACCAAATGACGGTAAAAAAAGCTTGGACGCTGGAAAGTATCGCAGAAGTAGAAGGCTCGGGATACGAGGCGGAAGGGGAAGTGAAAGAGGATGTAAACCCGCTGTTGTTTGAGATTGGCCGGGTTTGCAACAATGCATCCTTGTCAAAAGAAGGCGACGAATGGAAAGTAGCCGGAGACCCTACCGAAGCTGCCCTCATCGTATCCGCCGATAAGGCCAAGGTTGAAAATCAATCCGATCGTCTGGATGAAATCCCCTTTAACTCCGACCGTAAGCGGATGAGTGTGAAGGTGAAAAAAGACGGAACCGAATATGTATATACCAAAGGCGCTCCTGACCAGATTCTGGATGTTTGCTCGCATATCTTGCAGGGCGATGAAGCCAAAGAATTTACGGAAGACTTGAGAAAGGAAGTGGCCGATCAGATCAATGAATTCTCGGGAGAAGCCATGCGGGTGTTGGCATTTGCCTATAAAGAGCTGAACAGTTCCGGTAATTTTGACGAAGAAGACCTCACCTTTGTTGGGCTGCAGGCGATGATTGACCCACCGCGGCCCGATGTGGTAGATTCTATCACCGAAACCCACAGTGCCGGTATCCGGGTAATTATGATTACCGGCGATTATAAAGAAACTGCCAAAGCCATTGGTAAAGACGTGGGCATTGAGGGCGAAGTGCTGACCGGAACAGAGGTGGAAGGAATGTCTGACGAAGATTTAGCTGAGCATCTGGACAAAGGTACGAATGTGTTCGCCCGGGTAGTCCCCGAACATAAACAGCGCATCATTAAGGCATTGCAGGAAAAAGGACACGTAGTAGCCATGACCGGAGATGGAGTGAATGACGCTCCTGCATTGAAAAAAGCAAATATTGGAGTAGCTGTGGGTTCTGGTACTGACGTGGCCAAAGAAGCCTCAGATTTCGTACTGCTGGACGATTCCTTTACGAACATCGTTCACGCCATTGAAGAGGGACGGGGTATTTATGATAATATCCAGAAAGCCATCATGCACTTGTTGTCCGGCAACCTGTCGGAAGTGCTGATCATTTTCATCGCTACACTGCTGGGCTGGAATTTACCACTGACTGCCATTATGCTGCTCTGGATCAATCTGGTCTCTGATGGAGCACCAGCGTTAGCATTGGCGGTAGATCCTTACGGAGATGACATTATGCAACGTAAACCCAAGCGGAGCGATTCAGGCATTTTACCACGACCCGAACTGATTCTTACGTGTTTGCTGGGAGTCTTTGCAACTGCGGCAGCTCTTGGGTTATATTATTGGGCCGGAGGGGCAGGTGACGAGAATCATGCGTTGGCCCAAACCACCACATTCAGTTTTTTAGTTATTTCTGAGTTTGTGCTGTTAATGGCGGTTCGCAGTTTCTTTAACATTCCATTATTCACCAATAAGTGGGTCTGGATTGCCATGGTAGCCAGTATAGCACTACAACTGCTTTTGGTATACGTGCCCGCGATTCGGGATATTTTTGAACTGGAAGCCCTGGCCTGGCAGCAGTGGGCAGGTATTGGCATTGCCATCGCGGTACTGATTGTAGTTACGTTTGCCACGCAGGCTATTATGAAGCGGAAATACCGACAGCAGGATGGTTAATAATCTAAGGATTGGAGCTGCACAGTAGAGGCGTAAGCATCTACAATAGAACGATTTTGGGTGATCCGCACTTCGCCGATGTAGTGGTAATCGCTGTTAAACCATATTTCGTAGTAGAAACTTCCCCGGTGGTACAGATTTATTCGGAAAGCACGTTTACCCTGGCTTTCGAACCGGGTGGCGACAAAGGTGCAATGATTAAGAATATAGCGGCATTTCCTTTCCAGTGATAATTGCTCGAAATTTTGATTCTGGTCCTGTTTTTTCATGATCTACCCAATTTCCGGTTCAAAAATAGCAAGTGTAGATAGGTAGGCAAGTCTCTTCTGCATTAATCGCCATTTTAGCTGTTTCAAAACAAAAATTACGGCAAAATTAGCAGAAATGAAAAGCAGGAACAGGAAAACTACAAAAAATCTGAAATTGCATTAGCAGCATTGGGCTGGCTGTGTGCGCAACATAATGGTATGTTTGAGAAATTGATGACACGAAGCCGTGGTTTACCACCTGAAATAGTCATTCGGCCATACCAACCTGTCGTATAGGAATTTTATTTTGTTCGGGGAGATTGGTTGGTCAGTTTTTGTAAATTCTGCACCAGTTGTTGGAGTTCTTGTGTTTGCTTGTGATCAGACTGGCTTTGGGTGAATGACTGTGTTTTTTCTGCCAGCACCTGTACTATTTGTTGAAACTCTTGCGTTTGTTGTTGCCTGAGATTGAGCAGGTTTTGACGTTGGGGCTGTGATTCCTGAAAGTTTTTCCGTAGCTCTCTTTCGGATTGATCCTGTTGTTCCCGCTCTAATTGTTGTTTCCTGGTTCGTTCTTCCCACTCTTTTACCTGCTCTTCGTAGTGCCGAAGTTGCTCTTCCTGCCGCTTTTCCCATTCTTCTAATCGATTTTGCCATTCCTGTTGCTGCTGCTCCTGCTGGGCTTCGAGCGCCTGTAACTGTTCCTCGAGGTGTTTTTGTTGCTCTTCCAACTGCCCTTGCTGTTGCTCCATTATTTGATCCCACACTCCGGCAGAATCCAGATGTTCAAATAGTTGCTGGTAGTGTTCAAAGGCACCTTCGTCAAAATCAAAGGAAAAATCTCCCAAAGAGTCAGGGAATACCGGCATGGGGGGCATGGGAATATCGAAAAGATGGTTAAAATTCAGCGGAGGGAATAATGTGTCGGCTACAATGTCTTTAAATTGATAATGAAAGGAGCTGTCGCTTTTCCAGATAATACTTGTATCAGTCAGCTTGTTAATCATTGCTATATCGGCAATTTTCATGATGGGAGCAATAGCATGGAAAGCAAGCGAGTCACCGGACTTCCAGGTAAATCGAGATAGCGTATCAATATTAATGGACTTCCAGATAAATCGAGGTAAAGTATCTACATTAATGTTCTTGTCTACTTCAATATCATTATTAATATTGACATTAGTATCTACATCGATGTCAGTATCTATTTCTACTTCTATCTCCCTGTGATCAGGGTTGGGAATGGTATCCAGGGGAGGGGCTTCCGCTTTCATTAACCATTCGGGTAGTTTCGGTTGCCAGGGTGAGTATGTAGCGGCAATCTCTGGTTTCGAGCCTTGGAGTTGCGGAATACGCAGAATAGCACCGGAATATAAAGCCTTTGGTTCCGTTTCGGTAGTGTGGGAAAAGGAGGAAGACATCCGGTACGAAATAAGAAATGAAAGCAGTAATAACCCGGCGATCACCGCCGGAGCCACTGAAGTTCGGGAAGGAGCCGACGATGGTTGCAGCAGTCGTTCGATGCGGGCCAGCAGCCCGGCTCCCTGTCGGGCGAAGGCCAGCGCCAGATCAGAGGTGGACTGTTGCAGGGTTTCCATTTGGGCCAGGGCTTTGGCGTACACCAGAGGGTTGCCACAAACAGAAACTGCCAGGTCATCGCAGCATTTCTCCCGCTCATCGCGAATGGTCTGGGAAATCCACCAGATAGCCGGATGGTAAAACAGTACAATCTCGATCACCGTTTGTAGCCAGTTGATCACGTCGTCCCACCTTCGGATATGGGCCAGTTCGTGTGCCAGAATGGCTTCCAACTGCTCATAGTTAAGCTGGGTGAACGAACTTACGGGAAGTAAAATAATGGGTTTAAATAGCCCCGCGACAAACGGAGTGCGAATACGGGCTGAAGTGCGAACCAACACCTTACGCTTCATCTTCAGAGCCTCTCTGAGTTTCTTCACCGAAGCTTCCCATTTCGCAGGAAGGGGATGGGTTTCTTTTCGAGTAAGACGATGCAGATAGGCTACTTTTCCAATAGTACGGATGAGAAAAAATAGCATCCCGCTAAACCAAAGCACCAATACTCCTGACAAATGGGGGCTGAGCCAGACTTGCAATGTCTGACGGGTTTCCATCAGGCGAAGCGTCCACGAATCAGCGGGTGGGGCCTGATCGGCTGATGCGTGCAGGACCGGTGCATCTGATACCAAAGAGGCCACGGTCTGGGCGTCAACTTTGGTTTGGTATACCCGGTAGCCGGTAAACAATAAAGCACCGAAAGCCAGCAGCAGTACTGCTACCGAAATTGAATAGCGAAATCGGGAGGAGCGGTGAGGGATGATCCATAAGAGTAACCGTAGTCCTACCGCAATCATGGTAAGCTGCCATAAGCTGTGTACCAGGGTCCAGCCGAGAGTTTGGGTCCATACTTCCGGTAGTAGTGTCATGGGTTGCCTCCTTCCAGTTTATTGATCAGTGCTTTTATTTGGTCCAGTTCTTCTTTTGAGGTTTTTCGGTGCCCCAGGGCCTGCATCACCATTCGTCCGGCTGATCCACCAAAGGCGGTTTCCAGCAGTCGGTCTATCAGGAGCTTCTGCGTTGTTTCTTGAGGAACATTAGACGCATAGATGTGGCTTTTGGCCGATTCATCTCGGGTAAGCAATGCTTTCTGCGCCATATTTTGCATGTTTTTCAGCGTAGTGGTATAGCCGATATCGCGGTGCTGGGTCAGTTGCTCGTGTACAAAGCGAACCGTGGAGGGGCCATGCTGCCAGATCACCTGCAGTATTTCCAGTTCGGCTTCGGTAGGTTTTTGGGGATTGTTCATGATCTACGAAATTTATCGTACAGCAAGTATATACGATATTTTTCGTACTTGCAAATTTGTCTACGATTTTTTTCGTAGGTAATGAGGTTTATTTCCTCTCAACAAGGCAAACGGGGTGAGAGGATTGAATCAGCATATAAGCACTATGACGAAAATAATTATAAGGTCATTGCGACGAGGTACGAGGAAGCAATCTCCTGCTAATGAGCCGACGTGGCGCGGGGAGATAGCTTCGTTATTCTTCCTGGCTATGACGCTAAAAATATAAGCTAATTTTGTCACAGTGCTTACTTTTCAAAAATAATTGTGAAAATGCGTTATCAAAGCCAGCATGCACAGCCAAAAGGGTAGTGCCAATAAAATCAACAGGGTTATAATGCGAATGATCTGAGCGCTCTCACCAGGATACGGTCAGTATTGCGAGAACCCTAAAGTTAAATCAGGTCAAAACAACCAGACTATCGATTAAGGAAGGCCATGAGGTTATCGGCTTCGTCACCGATATGAAACGCCTGAAGCTGAGGGAATTCCGAAAAATCCAGGGCATTTTTATTCACACTATGAATATCGGTAGGGTTCTCATTATTGAATAACCATAAACCAACAAACTCCTTATTGCCCTGTTTCAGACTTGCTCCTACCAAAGTAAAATTCTGGTCTTCTTCCATCTTTTGGGCCACCATATTGGTCGGGACAATATCTTCCTTCAGATGAAAGCTTACAGATTGAATCTGATAATCGGTAGGTTCAATAATTTTGGTGGAATCAAACTGGTGGCAGGCAGCAAACAGCAGCAGAATACTACCAAGTGGTAAAAGCACGTAACGGGTCATAAGGGTGATATCTGGTTGGGGTTTTCTACTTATACGCAGCAGCGATTGATCTTGTTATTCATGCCAAAAAGAATCCGATGGATTGGCTGGAGAGCCTTTGAAGGTTGATTTTATCATGAAAGGGAGCTTGCCCTGTTTGGCTCACTGTCTCAGTTACCGAAACAGACCAGCAGGGCGATATCTTGGAATACACATGTGAACTTCAGCATTTACTTCCTTGGTTGGTAGACAGAAAAATAATTTTCGTAGACGCACTGCCTGGAGTTATAAAATTAAAGTTCTGGCAAAGAAACATTTTTTAGCATTTGAAGTTTAGCTGAAAGTATATGCTCAAATACGATGATGATTATGAAAACCATCGTATGCGCCTGGTTGTACCTCATTTTTTAGTCGCTTACCGCTTAAGTAGCCAAATTTTTATTTAAGGCCCTAAAGGGGTGCTTTGTTTCCAAAGCAGTCTTGTAAATACTTCATTTTTTTAATCCTTACTCTTATGAAAATAGCCTTTATTAGCTTGATGATGGTTGCTCACTTTACGCTGGGAAACTGGGTTTTTGCTCAGGAACGTACCATCCGTGGTGAAGTAACAGATGCCGAAGATGGTCAGTCCCTGCCGGGAGTGAACGTCATTTTTAAAGGGTCTCAGCAGGGGACACTGACCAATAGCGAAGGACAATACACACTGACGCTGACAGATTCTATTACCACCAACACCCTGGTCTTTTCTTTTGTCGGTTATGAAACCCAGGAGGTGCCGATTGGCAATTCTGAGGTAATCGATATAACCATGAATACCGAAGCCCAGGAATTGGAAGAAGTAGTTGTGGTAGGCTATGGTACCATTGACCGTAAGAAACTGGCAAGCTCCATTTCTTCTATAGGAAGTGAGCAAATAGAGGGCGATCCAGTAGCCGGGCTCAACCAGGCGGTGCAGGGTAAGATGGCCGGAGTGCAGGTTACCCAAAACTCCGGTACACCCGGTGGGGGATTGAACTTCCGGATTCGGGGGATCAATACCATTAACTCCAGTACCACCGAGCCTCTGTATGTGGTAGACGGCGTACCAGTCAACACGGATAATTTCACGGGAATCAACCGTGGCGGACGCCAAAGCCTGAACCTCATATCGGCCATTAACCCGGCTGATATTTCTTCTATAGAGGTACTCAAAGATGCTTCGGCTACGGCTATTTACGGCGCGCGGGCGGCGAACGGAGTGGTACTGATCACCACCAAGCGAGGGTCCAACGGAGAAAATAGAATTAGTCTGAATGCTTATTATGGGGTGCAGGAACTACCCCGGCAGATTGAGATGGCCAATGCCGATCAGTATATAGGATACGCGCAGGATCTGTACGCCCTTAACGAAGTGGAACCGAACCCCGCCTTATTTGATCGTCTGGCCGACACCAACTGGCAGGACGCCGTATATCGGACGGCACCGCTGCAAAGCTATACGCTCTCGGCCAGCGGCGGGACAGAGAAAACCACCTATTACCTGTCTGGATCATACTTTGATCAGCAGGGTATTGTGCTGGGTTCTTCGTACCAGCGGATCAACCTACGCACTAATCTGGAGCACGAACTGAATGACCGGGTTACCTTTGGTGCTAACGTGAATCTGACCCGCAATAATAACAACCGGGTACCGGAAGATTTCGGACGCTCTGCCCCGGTACAACTGGGAGTAATCTCCCGACCTAATATTCCAGTTTACGACGAAAATGGTGCATATTACATAGACCCGGTTTTCGGGCAACGAGACAATGCCGTAGCCGTAACCCAACTTACCCAGTATGAAGACGTATCTGATCGGGTAATCGGGAATGTGTATGCGGACATAGAACTGCTGGATGGTCTGACATTCCGCACCAACTGGGGTGTTGACAAATTAGATCTGGAAGGTGATTTTTACATTCCGCAGGTGGTTCTTTGGGAAGGAATACAAAAGCAGGGGTTTAAAACCCTGCAACGCTACCGTACTTTTACGTGGCTGAACGAAAATGTACTTACCTATACCAAAGATTTTGGCAAGCACGACCTTACCGTGCTGGTAGGAAATACGCTTCAGCAAGCGGATATTGATCGGATTACCATCAATGCTACCACGTTTCCTTCCGATCAAATTACGCTGGCTGGAGCTGCAGGAGTATATACTACTTCCGATTATGTGGCCGGATGGAGCCTGGCATCCGTATTTTCGCGTATCAACTATGTATACAATGATCGCTACATTCTGACGGCCAATTATCGGATTGATGGGTCATCCCGATTTGGTAGCGAGAATAAGTACGCCAACTTTCCGTCTGTAGCATTGGCCTGGCGGGTATCCGAAGAAGCATTTTTGCAAGGCAACACTACTTTCAGTGAACTGAAACTGAGGGGAAGTTGGGGGCAGTCAGGGAATCAGCCGCGCGATTTTTACGAAGCACTGCCGCTGTATGGCGTGAATGCCTACTACGGAGGCAGCTCAGGCTATTCTCCATCGGTAATCGGTAACAATCAACTTGCCTGGGAGACGACTACGCAGTTTAATATCGGTTTGGATATGGGGCTGTTTGATGACCGTATCTCGGTGATTGCGGATTATTACCAAAAGAATACGGATGACCTGCTGGTCAGTTTACGTTTGCCGGAGGCTACCGGTACTTTATTTACCCTGGTGAACATGGGAAGCGTACGAAATACCGGGTTTGAATTTGAGTTAAACTCCACCAATCTGGTTGGAGAGTTCCGCTGGAATACCAGCCTGAATATGTCATTTCCGAAGAACGAAGTAACTTCCTTACCCGGCGGGGATATTCCGGATGGCATGGATGATGCTTCCCATTATGCCCGGGAAGGGTATCCCATAGGCTCATTTTACGGATACATTGCGGAAGGCGTTGATCCGGCTACCGGAAATGTTATTTATGCTGATGTGGATGGTGATGGAGAGCGCTCTCTGCCCGGAGCGCTTGATCCGGAGGATCGGACGATCATCGGAAACCCACACCCTGATTTCTACGGAGGTATTACCAACTCCTTTTACTGGAATAACTTTGACCTTAGCATTCAGGGGCAGTTTGTCTACGGAAACGATATCTGGAATTTTACCCGCCGGGAGTACGAGTCACTTACGGGTCCGAATAATAATATTTCAGTGGATGCTTTGGATTACTGGAAATCGCCGGGAGATCAGACCGAGTACCCGAAGCCTACTATTGGTGCGAGTACGAATGCGTTACTCTCTACCCGCTGGATAGAAGATGGTTCTTTCTTCCGTATTCGGGATCTTACGCTAGGTTACTCGCTGCCTCAGGCACTTGGTGACCGGATGAAAATAGACAATGTGAGGATATACGCTCAGGTGCAGAATCTGTATAATTTCACCAATTACTCCGGCTACGACCCGGAAATCAGTGTGTATGAAAACCGGGGTTCCATGATCGGAGCCGATTTCGGTAGTTACCCTCGAGCCCGCACTTTTTTGTTGGGTGTAAATCTTACTTTCTAACCTGAATAAACAATACCAATGATGATCAAATATAGTTTTTATCTTCTTATAGCAGCCTGCGTAGTATTTTGCTCCGCCTGTGATGATTTTCTGGATGAAAAGCCGGATTCTAACCTGGTAGATAGTGATGTGTTTTCCAGTGTGGCCAATACCGAAGCGGCAGTGGCCGGGGCTTATCGATCTCTGGTAAGTAAGGAATATTATGGGCAGCAATTGGCTTTGGTTAGCGCCCTGAGTGCTCAGGAACTGCGTGACCCGGTGAATGCCAATGCGACCTATCAGGAGTTTATCAATCATAATGTGCAGCCTACCAACGCTATTCTTTCCAACCTTTGGGCAAGTATTTACAATGGGGTACAGCCTGCCAACAAAATTATTGCGTACGCGCCAGATGTAGAAGCTGACGAAGCACTGGTGAACCGTTTTCTGGCTGAGGCTCATTTTCTGAGAGGATTGCACTACTTTAATCTTGTTCGCCTGTTCGGTAATATTCCCTTATATCTAACACCGATTACTTCTACCGAGGAAGAGCAAATTCATATAGCAAACTCCACGATTCCTCAGGTCTACGAACAGATTGTGAGCGACCTGACAATGGCGGAGAGCATGATGCCAGCCGATTTTCAGCAACGCGGACGCGCCTCTATATGGGCGGTAAAATCTTTGCTGGCGAAGGTGCATTTGTATCTGGGAAATTACGATATAGCCGCTGCTAAGGCTCAGGAAGTACTTGCGGCACCCTTTAGTTTAAGTGAAGAGTACGGGCCGATTTTTGTCAGCGACGGAGACCCGGAGTCTATTCTGGAAATCTGGTTTGATGAGCGAACTGGTGATAACGGAATCTGGGCACTGACTTTACCCGTCGGTGATCCTTACAATGGTCAGGGAGTTCCGCTGATCGCCTATTCCACGCCGCAGGGAGATACCTTAAACTATCCGATTCTTAATTTTTATCCGGAGGGTGATTTACGGAAAGAAAGCCTGTTTTACAATAATGGGGAGTACTACTACGTCATCAAATACACTTCCCGTCCCAATTTCGATGATATATCCCTGATCCGGCTCCCTGAGGTCATGCTGATCTACGCCGAGGCCGCGGCGCGTAGTGCCGGAGCGGTGACGCAGGAAGCTTTTGATGCCTACAATGCTGTGCGTATCCGAGCAAATGTGCCCGATGCCATCACCAACTACCCAACAGTAGAGGCTTTTGTGAACACAGTAGTAGAGGAAAAGAGAAGGGAATTGCTACTGGAGAATGAAGCATGGTTTGACTACGTGCGGGCGGGAAAAGCAGATGAATTGGGAGTGACTGACCCCAATCATTATATTTTTCCAATACCGCAGGAAGAGCGGGATTTTAACCCCAAGCTCACCCAAAACCCCGGATATTAACACCCATAAAGGGACTGGAGAAAGGCAAAACCTGATCCAGTCCTTTTTTCTTTCAACAGGCTTGGTTGGATACTGTTTTTCCAGGGATCCATTGGTTGGTTTTTCGTAAATCTATCGGTTATTTGTAGGCAGCAATTGGCTTCATTATGCTATTTTGCGCTTGCTTTCAACCTATAACCAATCCCGTTTGATGCCATTCTGTAAATTTACTTTTCTATTTATCTTTTCCTGTTTGTCTGTGATGTTGCACTCCCCAGCGTCGCTCGCCCAGGAACGCTACCTGGACAGCTTGTTTAGTGTGACCATGGAAACGCATACCTACGCTGAAAAACCGGATGAAACATTGCAGTTGGATATATACACTCCTGAGCAGGACAGTGAAACGCAGCGTCCTTTACTGATCTATGTGCACGGTGGCGGATTTCGGATGGGCGAGCGAAACAATGAAGGGGCGGTTCGCTTTTGTCGGCAGTTTGCGCAAAAAGGCTACGTGGTAGCCACCATGAGCTATACATTGAGGATGAAGGGGAAGTCTTTCGGTTGCGAGGAGCCGGCCTCCAACAAAATTGAAACCTTCCGGGTATCAGGTAACGACATTGCCCGGGCTACTCAGTTTTTCATTGATCGTCAGGATGAGTTTGGTATTGATACGAACCATATTATTCTTTCGGGAAGTAGTGCGGGTGCCGAAGCAGTGCTGCATGCCGCTTACTGGCCCGCCACACGGTCCAACGACGGAGAGCAGCTACTGGCAGAAGACTTTACGTATGCCGGAGCAATCAGTATGGCCGGGGCATTGGTTTCGCTGGAATGGGTGACCGCTGAGTCAGCCATTCCTACCCAGTTTTTTCATGGTACTTGCGATAATCTGGTGCCTTACAGCGAGGCACCTCACCACTATTGTGCCGTCAGTGATCCGGGATATATGCCGCTATATGGAGCCGAAGCTATTTCTGGAAAGCTTCGGGAGTTAGGCAAACCGTATTACCTGTACAGCATATGCCGAGGCCGCCATGAATGGGCGAGTGAACCTATGCGAGCCAACCTATCAGAAATTACTGATTTTATATTCCACGATGTGCTGAAGCAGGAAAAACGCCAGATTCACTTCGTTCATAGCTCCGATCAGGATGCCTGCCCGGATTATCCGGCCTTTCCTTATTGTGAGTAAGAGCACAAGACATAGTTTGATATGATTCTGGTACTTGGAGCCTTGTTTCCTGTCTTTGGCGTCGTGGTAATCGGCTTGGTATTGAAGCGCCTCGATTTTCCGGGTAGTAGCTTCTGGCCGTATGCCGACCGTCTCACCTATTTTGTGCTATTTCCTGCCCTTCTGATTGGAAAGCTGGCCCAGGCTGAGCTCAATAGACCAGAGCTGATTCCGATGACGTTGGTACTGCTGTTAACGATTATCATTATCGCTTCGGTGATTTGGCTGGTGAAGCCTCTTACGGGTTGGAGCAATGCTGCGTATACATCAGTGCTGCAAGGCAGTATCCGGCCCAATACCTATGTGGGCCTGGCGGGAGCAGTGGCCCTGTTTGGTCCCGAAGGGCTGGCTATTACGGCGATTGCTATTGCCAGCGTTATTCCGCTGGTTAATATCATTAGTGTGCTGGGCTTTGCTCATTGGTTACCGCGGGGCACTCCTAGTGTAAGTGGAGTGCTGCGCAGCATATTCACCAATCCCCTCCTTATGGGCTGTATTGTAGGGATAGTATTAACCCTGACTGGAGTAGGATTGCCGCTGGGTACAGATCGGCTGATCGCCATTCCGGGACAGGC
>JAVKCN010000096.1:0-49726 GCA_040222715.1 Cyclobacteriaceae bacterium
TTCGCTACGGTCTAGACAAATGGCAAAACCATCTACAGAGTTTTGTAGTATTCCTAGAATACCTCGCTCAATACCTGAGGTACTTGACTAAGCGTTCGGAAAATCAAAAACTACTCCTAAACCAAAATGTACCGTAATATATTATTCAACCAAACCAATGTTAACCATGAACAAGCGTAAGTTAAATCTCAAAGAACTTCAGGTAGAAAGTTTTGTCACGTCCTTTGACAGTAATACTGCCCGGGCACTGAGGGGGGGGATAAAAATCAAACCCAAACCTGAGAGCACAAACTGTTTTTCAATAAATGTTGTCGACGGTTTCTGCCTATAACCATAGTAACGTTTTTCTTCTGTTAAGAACAGCTCTTCTTTTCAAAAACCAGTAATCTATTTATTCACATAACCATTACAAACTATGAACAAGCGTAAGTTAAATCTCGATGAACTGAAAGTGGAAAGTTTTATCACCTCTTTTGAGGAAGACACGGCGCGTACAGTACAGGGCGGTATAAAATTAGTACTTGAACCGAGGCCTCGGACTTATGGCTGCCCAACAGAAAATGTTGGCAGATGCCCTGCCGATAAGAGCGAAGGGTGCTTCAGCGAAGCCGCAGGGAACTGTACAGAGATCATGTTTGGCTGATGATATATCTGCACTGAGATGCAGCAATACACCAATCGATTATTTTAACCAAATGCACAAAAACCATGAAAAAACATAAATTAAGTCTTGATGAACTCCGGGTAGAAAGTTTTGTCACCTCGTTTGATGCTCACCACGATGGCACCGTGAAAGGAGGGATTAATGATGATCATGTAACCACGATTCCCACCCGAGATACCCCCATTTACAGATCTACAGGGGTATCTACCCCGGAATTAACCGAAACCCGCTTTACATTTATGGAAGCAGACACCGGCGGATGCCAGCACACCGATATTGGGTGCAGGACGGTGACATTGACGCAGTTGTAATTTTGTCAATTTACAAGGCTGTTATTGGGCTATGAAAGCCGGTTCTTAGCCGGTTTACTTCTCAGAAAACTCCTGCAATACGTTGGGAGTTTTCTCTTGTAAAATAATAAGCTGGTTAAACCAGGTTTCTGAGCGTGAAGACTGGGGAATTCCACTTATTACGGGCATTAAAAAGGTGCGGAGTGCATATTTTTCCTGAAAAGATAGTGTCTTCTAGTTACTTGTATGTGTTTGGTGGACACCAATTTCCAGTTAATTATTTGTTCAACCTAAACCCAATTTATCATGGCAAAACGTAAGTTAAACCTCGATGAGCTCCGTGTAGAGAGCTTTGTTACCTCTTTTGAGGCCGATCACGACGGCACCGTAAAAGGAGGGGCTAACCCGTCCTGGGTTGACGCTTGTCAATCTGCCCTAATCGCCTGTGGACCAATTGTTCTCAAAACTATTAATGGCTGTTTCAAAACAATGGCCTGTCCTTCGGCAGTGGATGCCTGCCCTTCAGCTCCCGGCGGGTGTACCTTTGATCCGGGTACTATCCAAACGTTAACCGGCCCTATTCGGGAATTTTAGTAAGCCTGATTGGAGAACTCCTGCCGTCCGGGCAGGAGTTTTTGTTTCCTTTGATAGAGGCCTGTCTCGTCCGAAAAGTATTATTTTAAACAACGCCCAAACCTAACCCACCATGAGCAAGTGTAAGTTAAACCTCAATGAGCTCCAGGTAGAAAGTTTTGTCACATCTTTTGACGACCAGTTCGATGGCGCAACCATACAAGGGGGGCGCCAAACACTTTCTTACCTATGCGAATCTATTCTGACACCCGGTGGTCAGATAAAAAAAACTGTATTTAATTGTCCACCCAGCATCACCGAGCCAACAGTTTGCTGTCTGGCAGTTACGTGGCCTGATTGTAATATCCTCTAACACTACGGGTGCCTCTTCGGCACGATGAATTTCCTTTCAATGCTTTAATTCGGGCTGATACCGGTCTGGTGAGTGGTTGAATCGTGAGTTATGAAAAAATTTCCGTTCTATCGTCAGTTGGATGCCATGGACTGTGGCCCTGCCTGCCTGCGTATGATTGCCAGGCATTATGGCAAGACCTACGGATCGCGTACCCTGCGCGAGCGTAGTTATCTTAGCCGGGAGGGAGTTTCTCTACTGGCGATCAGCGAAGCGGCCGAAAGTGTTGGTTTCCGAACACTGATGGCAAAGATTCCTTTCGATAAATTAAAAGACGATGCCCCGCTACCGCTGATCGTACATTGGCGCCAACGCCATTTTGTGGTAGTGTATGCATTTCAGAAAAATAAAGTGCGGGTGGCTGATCCGGCCCACGGACTGATCACCTTAAGTACTCCGGAGTTTCTGGAAGGATGGCTGGGGAAAGAACAGCCGGGGCGCGACCCGGGAGTGGCCTTGTTTCTGGAAACCACTCCCACGTTCTATGAAACGGCAGACGAAAAAGAGGATCGTACCCGATTTTCCTTTGTGCTCAATTACCTCAAGCCTTATCGGCGGTTTCTGATACAGCTTTTACTGGGTATGCTGGCCGGAAGCTTGCTTCAACTGCTTTTTCCTTTTCTGGCCCAGGCCATGGTGGATGTGGGCATTCAACACCAAAACCTCAATTTTGTCCACCTCATCCTGATCGGGCAACTGGTGCTGTTTATCTCGCGTACGGCAGTCGATTTTATACGGAGCTGGATACTACTGCACATTGGCACGCGCTTAAACATCGCAATCCTCTCCGACTTTCTGATTAAACTCATGAAGTTGCCCATCTCCTTCTTCAATTCAAAAATGGTGGGCGACTTGTTGCAGCGTATTGGAGATCATCGTCGGATAGAGACGTTTCTTACTTCGTCGATCCTCACAGTTGTTTTTTCCACCATGAACCTGCTCATCTTCGGGCTGGTACTGGCATATTACAACCTACAGATCTTTTGGGTTTTTGTATTGGGCAGTGTGCTGTACACTGGCTGGATTCTTCTGTTTCTGAAAAAACGAAGGACCCTGGATTACAAGCTGTTTGATCAGATGTCGGCCAACCAGAGCGGACTGATCCAGCTGATCACCGGAATGCAGGAGATCAAACTGCACAACTGCGAACGGCAAAAGCGATGGGAATGGGAGCGTATTCAGGCGAAGATGTATCGGGTGAGCCTGAAAACACTGGCGCTCAACCAATACCAGCAGGCCGGGTCGGTGTTTATCAATGAGGTGAAGAATATTTTTATCACCTTTCTGGCTGCTAAATCAGTGATTTCCGGAGATATTACCCTGGGAATGATGCTGGCAGTGCAGTATATCATCGGGCAGCTCAACGCTCCCATTGTAGAACTGATCGGATTTATCAGAACTGCCCAGGATGCCCAGATCAGTCTGGAACGCCTGGGAGAAATTCATGCCAAAGAAGACGAGGAAGATCCTCAGGTACGGAAACTCAATACTCTTCCTCAAAACCAGACCCTGGCGCTGGAGCAGGTAAGCTTTCAGTACGAAGGACCTCACTCCCCCAAAGCCCTGGATCAGGTATCGTTTACCATTCCCAAAGGACAGGTCACTGCCGTTGTGGGAGCCAGCGGCAGTGGGAAGACCACCTTGCTGAAACTGCTGCTTCGCTTTTACGAACCCACCCAGGGAGCCATTCAACTGGGAACCAGGAATCTAACAAATTACAGCAACCACTATTGGCGGGAGCAATGCGGAGCCGTAATGCAGGACGGGTTTATTTTCTCGGATACCATTGCCCGAAACATTGCTGTGAGTGACGAATACATTGACCATGACCGGCTGCTCTACGCGGTGAAGGCCGCTAATATTCAGGACTATATTGAGTCGCTGGCGATGGGTTTTCATACGAAAATCGGCAACGAGGGAATTGGCCTGAGTCAGGGGCAGAAACAGAGAATCCTGATTGCCCGGGCAGTGTACAAAGATCCGGAATACCTCTTTTTTGATGAAGCGACCAATGCGCTGGATGCTAATAATGAGCGGGTTATCATTGAAAATCTGGATCATTTCTTTCAAGGCCGTACCGTCGTAGTCGTGGCTCATCGGCTCAGCACGGTAGCCAATGCCGATCAGATCATCGTGCTGGATCGGGGAAGGATTATTGAGCAGGGGCGGCATCGGGAGTTGGCCAGCCAGCAGGGCGCTTATTATCAATTGGTAAAGAATCAGTTAGAACTAGGAACATAATATGGAACCTCAGGAGCATAAGCTGTTACAGGAAGCAATCCGCATTGGTGATCAATTGGTACGTGAATCCAGGGTAGACCGCCACGGGCGCTACTGGAAAACGGCTGACCAGGTAGGGAAGGAGACGCGCTGGGCGGAGCATACCTGTCTGTATAATGGAGTAAGTGGTATTGCGCTCTTTCTGCTCATACTCTATCAGCAGACACAGGAAGAACGTTTCCTGAACGCCGCATTGGAAGCATTAGAGTGGGCAGAGCACCGGAGCGATTCTGAGAATGGCTCTTCCGCCCTGCTTACCGGCCGCTTATCTCTTCCTTTTGTCTGGCTACGGGCCCACCAGGTGCTGGGAGACAATCATGCGCTGACACAGGCACTTACCGGTACACATCGGCTTTTGCCTCAGGAACACGCCAACATGGCGGCAGAATATATCAACGGGATTTCCGGTACCGTGATCGCCCTGCTGCATCTTCACCATGCCACGCAGGACGGGCGCATACTACAGGAGCTGGATCGCTGTGTGGATCAGCTTCTCTCCATGGTGCAATATCATCCTGAAGGGATATACTGGGATCGATCAGGCTTGCACATCCGGGGGTTGTGTGGTTTTTCGCACGGGGCATCGGGAGTGGGTTATGCGTTTCTGGAATTAGGACATTATTTTCAGAACCCTGCTTTCTTTTGGATAGCCGAAGAGGCCTTTCGTTACGAACGGGCGTACTACCATCCCGAGATAAAAAATTGGCCTGACTTTAGAAAAAGCGCCCTCACGGAAGAAGATGAACGGACATTCTCGGCAGCCTACCATCGGGGTGATCTGAATTTCTTTACGCAGGGGGCTGCCATGAATGCCTGGTGCCACGGTGCTGCTGGAATAGGCCTGTCCCGATTACGGGCCTACGAGTGGCTTGAAAAACGGATATACCATGACGAAGCGCTGTGGTCTCTGGAAAAAACAGCAGAAACAGACCTGAGCAGTGAAGGCTCGGCTACATTTACACTCTGCCACGGTCGAGGGGGCAATGCCGATATTTTTGTGGAAGCATATCAGGTACTGGGAGATGCTCGATACTGGCACCAAGCACAACAGGTAGCCGCTGTCGCGCTTCGCTTCCGGCAGCAGAAGGTCTATCGTTCAGGTACCCGATATGAAGGAGAAGATGCCAGCTTGTTCAATGGAAATGCTGGCATCGGATACTTTTACCTAAGGACACTCTTCCCCCGGGAGGTACCTTCCATTTTAGCCCCGAAACAGGCAGCCATTTACTCTGGGTCGCTCCATTCGGAAGGGTGTGCTACTTTGGCGTTGTCGCAGGCAGAAGTACAGGAGCGATTGGTTGCCAGACGTTTTCCCCGGACACTACATTTAATAAAGGCTATAGGAGAGCATAAAGTACAACATTCGTGCGCTTCTCAGTTCCCGATGTATCGGCGATCTCACTGGCAGGATTTGGTCAGTCAGCAGGTAAATAACCTTCCGCTTACGTTGCGGGAGAAACTGCTGGATGCGTGGAAACTGGAAGATACCCGAGCGGCCTTAGACGAGCATATTGTTAGTAATGCCTTGCTACAGTATAAGCAGCAGGAAAAAATAAAAGATGCCGTGCGCTTATTATCGTTGAAAGACTCCGCCCTGGCAAAAGAAAAGCTCTGCCTGGATACAGATGTTGCCCTGCTGACCACTTCCTGGGACTGGAGCCATACGGCAACCCATTGGGAAAATAGCTTACAGAAGCCAGCGGGAGATTATGCCATCTTGTTGAACCCCACATTGGAGGGAATACAAGAGCATCCGCTGAATGCATTTGTACACACCCTGTTTGAGGCTTTTGTGAATGAGAAAACAGTAGCAGATGGAATGCAGATTGTACGTGAGCAGATTGCTGACCCGGCTGACAAATCGGAAGTGGAGAATGTAATATTGCAACAAACCCGGGCCGCCATTCGCGCCTGTTTGCTGATCGCACCCAAAGTACACCCGCTTCAGGTTACAAGCCAGCATCTCCGTCGTCATATTTCACCTGCAACGCTCTGATTATGCCCTTAACACCGCTCAATGGCACAGCTTCCATAACCTCTCCTGACAGCCGCAGCGAAGAGGTGCAGGAAATCCTGGGGCACATTCCCGGCTGGACGCTCCGGTGGGGGATTACCGGGGTATCCATCATTCTTGGGCTGATCCTGCTGGGAAGCTGGCTGATTCGTTACCCCGATATCATCACTGCACAAATTGTACTGACTACCCATACGCCGCCCGCCCCCATCATTGCCCGGGCCGGAGGTCGATTGCATATGAATCGGCAGGATAAACAATTGGTAGAGAAAGGGGCAGTGCTGGGATATTTGGAGAATCCAGCGCAACAAGAAGATGTTTTGCTACTCAAGCAGCAACTGGCCATGTACCAGGAAAAGCCTGATCATTCCGATATATTTTCAACCGAGATGCAAGTAGGAGAGTTGCAGCCAGTATATCTGAGATTTATCAGCACATTACGAAATGATCAGTTAATTCGCCAGCAAAAAGCATATTCTCAGCGGATTGCTGCTCTGCAAGCGCGTATTGCGCAGTACCGTCAACTAAACGAATCTTTGGAGAAACAGTCCCACCTGCTGGTTCGGGAGCTGGAATTAGCCCGGAAGCAGTACGACCGGGATCAGGGACTTTATGAGCAACAGACCATTGCTGCGGCAGACTGGGAACAGCGGCAGACCGCTTTTCTGAAAGTGCAGCAGAACTATGAGTCGGTGCAGGCCAGTGGTGTTACAAATGATATTCAGGTATCGCAATTGCAGGCGCAGCTACTGGACTTACTGCTAGCTCAGGAACAAGAGCAGGCTGAGGCGCAGTCGGCCATCACCGATGCCCTACAGCAGTTAGAGAGTGAGCTAGCCAGTTGGGAGCAGCGTTACCTGTTGAAAGCGCCCATCGCAGGACACCTTACCTTCACCAATTACTGGAGCGATGTACATTTTGTACAGGCTGGGGAGGAAATCATGACCGTGGTGCCTCGTTCCGATGCATTATACGGGCAGGTACGCATGCCTATTGCCGGTTCGGGAAAAGTGGAGGTTGGGCAGACCGTACACATCAAATTTGATAACTATCCCTTTGCCGAATACGGGACTGTTTTAGGAGAAGTCGCCACCATCTCGGAGGTGCCCTACCAGCAACTGTATACCATCGAGGTCCACCTGCCTCATGGACTAACCACCAGCTATCATAAAGAACTTCCGTTTCGGCAGGAGATGTCGGGTTCGGCAAATATTATTACCCGCGATATGAGACTGATTGAACGCATATTCTACCAACTACGGCAACTGATAGATCAAGCATCCTAAATCAACACAGATCATGCATACTAGCACGCTTTCAGTATTTCCGCACGTACTTATTCGCATCGGGGGCAGCTCCTACGATGCTTTAGAAGCCATGAAACAACCGGAACTGGAGCTAATCCTGGAAGAATTACACCATATTGAACAGGAGCGGACACTTCAGAAAGAAACCCTTTGTGATGCCCTGCTTGCGTTTATCCGTACGTTGGACAATACCCAGTCCCAAAATCAGATCCAAAACCTGCGACGAGATCTGTACAATGAGCGAAAAATCAAGTCGGGGAAGTTACGAAAGGCATTGCAGTGGATGCCCGGGTCACTCCAAACCCTGGTGCAGGCATATTTGCAAAAAGAACAGGAAGATAAGCAGCGAAATGAGCGATGGCATCAGCAATATGAGCAACATCGGCAAAGTGCACGGAAGCAATTGCAACAACTTTCGCAGGAAGAAGCATTGCAAAAGGGGCTGGTACTGTCCAGTCAGAGTTTTTTGAAGAAATTGCCTTCGTATCAGCAGAAATCGCCGCAGACATTTGCCAAAAACGATTTTCGGGCTGAGCAGAGCCTGCTGAAGTACCTCACCCGGATCAAAGCCAAGACATCACCGTTTAGCACATTTAATAATTTATGTGTGGGAACTGTAGTGCCTACCGCCTCGCCCATCCAGCTTCGTGCTAGCGAGCAGTCGCAGGTAGTGGGGCATACCCGGCTGAACAATCAGCTTTTCCGGTATCTGAAAGGCCTGATGACTCAGTACCCCGCAATTTATCAGCACCTTCTGCTGCGGATAAATCCGACCATTACGGCGTCGGGCAATCAGTACACCTACCTCACCAATCATCACAACGTTGAAGCTTTTCAGCGGTTGCCTCAGCACCCGGTGATTGCCCTGATTCTGGAGCTTTGCAAGGCCGCACCCGATGGCATCGTCTACCAGGGTTTAGTGAAAGAGATCACCCAGGATATAGAAGCGACTCCCGCAGCCATAGAACAATATATTAGGCAATTGATCGACTACGGGTTCCTGGAATTTGATTTTACTGTTTCTGGCATTGATCCTAATTGGGATGAACAACTGGTGTCAGTGCTACAGCCCTTAAACGAAAGTAACGTCCCATACGTCCGGGAGATTATTGCTGCTTTACAGGATATTAGGGCCTGGGCAGAGCAGTATTCCGATGCTGAGGTGTCAGGGCGGCAACAGTTACTTGAGCAGGCCTATGAGACTTTCCGGGAAGTTTGCCTGCGATTGCATGAAGCCGCAGGATTACCGGAAGAAGAACGACAAACCTACGAAGAGCGGCTGGCTCGGTATCGGCAACAGCAGCAGACTTTACAACAGGCCGAAATAGAATCTTTCGCTGTTGCCGAATCGCCTCCTGCCCCGCCAGAGAAACGGGCTTTTCAGCACCAGGAAGCGACGATGTTTGCTTTTAAGCCAGAGCAATTATTTTACGAAGACACCACCCGGCAGGTAGCTGTCACGCTGGGTAATCAGCACCTGCGCCAATGGATCACCCAGATAGAAAAACTGGTGAGCGCGCTTCCCTTATTCCGGGGCAATTACGAAGAGCTCCTGAAAATGAAGCATTATTTTCTGGAACAGTATGCGAGTGATGATACTGTTTCCTTACTTAAGTTCTACGAACACTATTTCCGTGATGTAAAGAAAGTAGAATCTGACCAAAAGGCTGCTCAGGCTCTCCCATCAGAAGAAAAAGCCAGCACTACTGATTCTTCAAAAATGCTCTCAGTATCAGAAGAGGGTTTGTTGTCGCCTCCGGAATTAGAGCAGCAGCGCGGTTTGATACGGCAGTGGAATCAGGTATTCGCTGAGCATTTAAAAGCTTCGGGTAAGCTGTCTCAGGATACCGTCCATCTTACTTACGAAGACATTCAGGCAGTTAACACTGCCCTTAAGATTTCTAATGCGCCTGCTACCGCAAATTCTTACGGAGCTTTTGTGCAGTTTTATCAGGAAAATGATAGAAAAGGAACTGCTGCTCTGAAAGGGGTCGTTAATGCGCTGTTTCCCGGTTATGGGCGGATGATCAGCCGTTTTCTTCATATTTTGCCGTACGAAGTGTCCGAAGATGTACGCTCATGGAACCAGCAACTGGAAGAGGAAAGCAGTTTGTTGATTGAAGACTGCGATGCCTCATACTTCAATGCCAATTTGCACCCGCCCTTATTACCGCAGGAAGTCCGTATGCCCGGAGGACACAATAGCTTACCGGCATCCCGGCAAATTCCTATCACGGACTTTGTGATCCGTTATGATGCGGAAGAAGACGTTTTACATTTAGTGCATCAGCCTTCGGGCAAGCGAGCTTATGTACTCGATTTAGGCTTTCAGGGTCAGCAGGGGCGGTCTCCTTTATTTCAATTGCTGGAAAAATTCACCAAAGCAGAATACCGTTACACCCGCCCGATTGAGCAGGTCGTGAATCATGTATGCTCACCGCCGGAGCAAGCGCAAAAATCGATTCGAGTGTATCCCAGGATCATGTATGAACAACAACTGGTGCTTCAACGCAAAACCTGGTTGGTTCCTTTTCCACAACTTCCGGTTCGGCGGGCTGAACAGACCGATGCAGACTATTATTTCCGTATCAATCACTGGCGACAAGCCCAGGGCATGCCCGCAGATGTCTTTGTAACCTTAAATCCAAACCGGAAAGGCGGAGGTCGTCTACCCCAGAAGTCTGTATCAAAGCTGGGCCGTGATGATTATAAACCTCAGTACATCAGCTTTGCAAATCCGTTGCTGGTGGCACTGCTGGAAAAACTACTGGTGAAAGAACCAGAAATGCTGGTTTTTGTAGAGATGTATCCCCGTGAAGAACAAATGTTATCCATTAATAAACAAAAATACGTGACGGAATGCGTGGTACAATGGTATACTAATACTGATCAAAATAGCAAGTCATGAAGAATAAGCAACACACCTGGCTGGCGGCTCACTTGTACTATGCCGAGCCCTGGGAGGCATTCCTGAAAGAGGCAGTGCAGCCCTTTGCAGAGCAAATACTTCAAGGCCAGCTGGCTGAACAGTATTTTTTTATTTGCTATTGGGAGAAAGGCCCGCATATCCGGCTGCGCTTTCTGGCTCCAACTTCCCGACTGGAGCGGGTTATAAAACCCAAGTTGATGGATTACTTTAGCCGGTATTTTCATCATCGCCCCTCTTTTCGGAAAGAGCCTGCCTGGCTGGCGGAGCTTCCCGAGGAACAAGCCTGGTACCCGAATGACTCTATTCAGTTTATTGCGTACGAACCAGAGATAAATCGTTACGGTGGAGAACAGGCCATGACCGTTGCTGAGCAACAGTTCTGTTCCTCGTCTCGAACCATTCTCAGTGCTATGGCGGAGAGCCAGCAATGGAGTTATGAGCGAGCATTGGGGGCCGGAATTCAGCTACACCTGAGTATGCTTTATCAATTGGGGCTTTCGCAGACCGAGGCATGTCAGTTCTTTCATCAGATCTTTACCAACTGGTTACCACGGGCTTATGTTCAGAGAGGAGAAGCCGTTACCCCGGCCATGCTTCACCAACGCAAAGAGGAGGTTGTTCAGGCATTTGATCAGTCGTATAACCGTCAAAAAGAGCAGATTCTACCCATGGTGCGCACGTTGTGGGAGGGGTTGGAAGAGCAAGCCGACTTCGGTCAGCCGTGGCTCCGACAGTGGATGGACGATATGCAGAAAGTTGCCGGGCATATAGCAACGGTTCAAAAAAACGGGCAATTGGGTCAACCCACCCACTTTGTGGTAAATCCTTCATTACCTGTTGCGCCTGCCCACCAGATACGATGGGCCATTTATGATAGCTATGTCCACATGACAAATAACCGGCTGGGGATTCTCAATCGGGATGAAGGATACTTAGGATACTTGTTATTGAGGGTGTTGCGGGAGATATAGCGAAGGACAAATGGCAGTAATAGAGTATAGACTAATGAGGTTGCTTGTCAGGCAGGTATACCCAAATTTCGGTACCCAGATTGGGAGTGGTTTTGATACCAATTTCACCACCAAGTTTTTCAGCATTGTTTTTTACAATAAACAGCCCAAGCCCGCTTCCCTCTGAATGTTCATGACCTCGGTAAAACATATCAAAGGCTCGTTTCTGTGAATTTCGGTCCATACCTAAGCCATTATCTTTCACTTTAAACTTAAGCCCTTGCTTATAACGGCGGACGGATATTTTTGTGACCGCATCATTTTGATGAGGCTTCCGATACTTAATGCTATTCTCAACCAGGTTCTGGAAAATGGATTGAAAAATTTTTTCTTCCGTATGCAGGGTCAGATCGCTGTTGGCGGTAATATGAACCAGTACCTCCTTGCGCCCGGGATAGTTATCGAACTGACTGATAACTTCCTCTAAAAAAGCACGGATGTTGATCAGGGAAAATTTCAGATCTTTTTTAGATGAAAGACCTACTTCAAGCAGGCCCGATAATGTATCCTCAAGTTTATTAACGCTTTTTTCAATGAGGGTTAGATAAGATTTTAAGGTCGCTATATCCTCTGGCTCACTTTTTAACAAATTAAATAACCCTTTTACTGAAGCGAGAGGGCCTTTCAGATCGTGAGACGCTCTATAAATCAGTGTTTTAAGATCTTCATTCTTCTGCCTCAGAGCGTCCGTAGCTTTAATATACTGTCGCTGATCTTTGGCTATGAGAAGATACTTAATCTGTGTGTCAGAAGCTAAAAGGCATAGTGTAAGCGATACCGGGATATTTCTTTTACCCCTTACATGCAAGAAAGACCTGCGCTCTCGTATGGGAAGTCTTTCGTCTGCTTTTTCTATGATCGTCTCTAATGATTTTTGTTGTCTTTTTGGAAATATCTGGGTGATATGCTGGCCAAGAAGCTGCGATTCTTCGTAATTTAAGTGGCTTAGAGCATATGCGTTAGCGAAAGAGACGTTGAGATATTCGTCAAAAACCAAGACAATATCAGTACTATTACTGAGTATCTCTTTTGCAATGGCATGTTTCGGCCCGTCAAATAATTTTTTCTCACAAGAAACCTCTTTCACCATGATGAACCTTCCTAGTTTGTAAAGTAAGGTAATTACCTGTTAAATAAAGTCTTATGCTGATATCACCGGAACAAAACAAGTGAATTCCAGACACTGAATTTGTGCATATACAGAAAGTATACACAGACAAATGTAAATATACCAATTTTATACTCATATATTCATGTATGTAATATTAACCATAAATTATTCCGATAGATAAAAGTGCAAAAAAGTAATTAGCAGGAATTATCTCGAGTCTTATAGCCAATTTGGCATTAATCTTACATGGTGTCAATTAACACAATAAACCATAAGGAAAGACAATTAGAAGAAGTAAACTTGCTTTTTAACATATAAAAAGGAGTATTGCTTGTAGAATATGCCTAGAAAGCATCAATAGTAGCAAATATTACTACATAAAAAAGAAGGGTTGAATAATCGATTTATATACATTATTACATATAAAAATATATAATATTTATATTTGAGGGTGAAAAATGCTGTAGTTATGAGAAAAATTCATAAAACACTATCCTTGTGTTTTCTGCCACTCATTGTGATAGCTATTGGTTGTATGCCTGAAGACCCGGAATTTATCAGACCAATTCCAGTGATTTCGCCAGCAACGGGAATAACTACAACGGGGTTTACGGCCTCCTGGAAACCATTACTGGGAGCCGAAAGCTATAAACTGGAAGTAGCTATTGATGAATCTTTTGAGGAAGAGTTTATGGTTGGGGAGATGCCTGTTGATGTGCAAGATACTTCTTACGTACTTAAAAACTTAAATGTAGCACAGTCTTATTTTTATCGAATTAATGCTCGCCTCCGTACGGGTGAGCGAACAGACTACTCAAATATTGTTATTGCAACTACCTTAGGCATGCCCAAACCGGTGGCACTGACCGCCTCGAAAATCACTCCTACCCAATTTACTGCCCACTGGCAACCAGTGGTAGAAGCCAAAAATTACGTAGTAGAAGTAGCCACTGATATTAGTTTTTCCAATACGTTTTTCCTTCAGCAGTTAGTAACGGAAGACACGACCGTAACCGTAAAGGATGTGCTGAAGGTAGATCAGAATTATTTTTATCGGGTGAGGGCAAAAGATGGAGACGTTCAGTCTGATTTCTCAAATGTTGTTCATCTGATGACTACCCAGCTTACCCAACCTGTTATTACTGAAATTTCAAATACTTCTCAGACGCAGTTCACTGTGCAGTGGGCATCAGTGCTCGGGGCGCTTAATTATTCCATAGATATTACTTCAGAACCTCTTTTTCTGGATTCAGCTGGTTTTGTAGTACAAAATGAACTGATCAGCGATCCTGAATTTACCGCTACCGGGCTAAAGGCTAATACCACTTATTATTATCGGGTACGGGCTAATAATGATCAATCATTTTCAGAGTATTCTAAAGTAGGACTCGTTACTACAGGAGCGTTGGATACTCCGGTGGCCCTGGCCGCTGGCGATATACAACGCAACGAATTTAAAGCCTCGTGGCAGAAGGTCTCCTCTGCTGAAAGCTATGCACTGGAAGTAGCACTTGACGAGCATTTTACGCAGCTGGTAGATGGGTATGATCCCTTGCTTCTGGATGAGCCCTCCATTGTAGTTACGGGACTTCAGCAAAATACGGTCTACTATTATCGGGTGCGTGCCAACGGATTAAGTGCACAATCTACATTCTCTAATACCATTCAGTTAACCACTACCCAGCTATTCAGTCCTACGGCATACGAGGCAATAGATCTCGGTAGCACCATGTTTACCGCAGTCTGGTCACCCATAAGCGAGGCGGAGACCTACCGTCTGGAAGTAGCCTCTGACCCGGGTTTTCTTACGGTATCGTTGGCCATCGATAATATTGCCGATACCTCATACAGCGTAGAGGGATTAACCAGTAACCAAAACTATTATTACCGGGTCCGAGCGGAGGAAGGAGCCAATTATTCAGCGTACTCAAACATAATCAGTCAGCGGTTGGTGGCATTAGACCAACCAACGAATATAAACGCATCAAATAATACTTATACTGGTTTTACTGCCTCCTGGGATGTGGTAGCGGATGCTACGCATTATTCGGTAGATGTAGCGACCGACGATCAGTTTAATACGATACTGATAAATTACCAGGGGAAAATAGTAAATGGTACATCTATCAATGTATCCGGACTGGATGCAGGCACTACTTATTATCTTCGGGTAAAAGCACAAAATAATTACGCTGTATCTGATTATTCCGAAAAGTTAATGGTGACCACCGCTACGGTAGCTGGGCCAACTGCTCAGCAACCTTCCAATGTAAGCCCATATGAAATGCAGGCCAACTGGACGTTGGTACCTGATGCGTCCAGTTACCTGTTAGATGTAGCCATAGATAGTGACTTCCTTACCATGGTAGCCGGATATGAGGAGGTTTCAGTAGAGGCTACTCATTTTCTTATCGATAATCTTCAGCCATCTACTACATACTACTACCGGGTTCGTGCGGTAGTGGAGGGATATTCATCGGAGTATTCAGATACAGTAACTACTACTACGGACGTAAACCCCATACTGGAAATTTCGAGTTCGACACTGGTTGAGGCCGAAGACTTGGCCTCCAGCGTGGGTGTTGATAGAATATCCGCTGTAGCGAGTTCCGAGCAGTACCATATTGGCTCTATTGAGCACGGAGATTTGGTAGAGTATGAGATTAATGTTCAGTCTGGGGATGATTATACGGTTCAATTTCAGGTAGCAAGTGCTAATGGTGGGGGGATCATCAACATCTTTCAGGAGAGTGATCTGCTGGGTAGTGTAGTTGTCAATGATACGGGTGGTTGGGAGACATGGGCAACCGTAAATACTACTATTACGCTGTCATCGGGTCCTCAGGACATTCGGCTTGAATTTGTAGGTGGCGCAGGGATGCTGTTTAATATCGACTGGATGAATTTTATAAAGTGATAGAACTTATAAGCAAATGACTTTGAAGAAAGTACCGAACAGAAAAGTATTAATTACCCTACACAGGTACTATGACCTACAAATAATAAGTAAATGAGGCCTTTCAACCCGCTAATTTGCAATCAAATACTATTGATGAAGGCAGAGAGAAAGGCTGCTCTATGGAGAAATAAATTTAAAAACTCAAATCACGTAACGATACATGACGAGTAAAAGAGCGAAAATACTATTGTTCTTTATTGCTTGTACATTACAAAAAGTCGTAGCCCAGTCCTTAGATTCTTTACCCTATACACTAACGGTGGGAGACGATGTCTTGGGAATGGAATTAAGGTCGGAGCAAGAGGCAAAGCAGTCAATGTATATCCTTTCGAGAAGTGAAGGGAATGCGGATCAGTCGATGCTAAGCAGTACGCTTATCACGAAAGAGGAGGTCGAAATGTCGGGTGCCACCAGCCTGTTGGAGGTGCTGCGTCTTTCGCCTGAGGTGCTTGTTCAGCAAAGTACAAACGGTAATTATACGCTTCATTTACGAGGCTCATCCTCTACAGATGGGGCATTAGACAATCGTAATGCTGTTTTGCTGATGATCAACGAAATTCCTTACTACGATTTTCTGGAACAATCAGTATGGTGGGAGGCATTGCCTATTGCCTTACAGGATATCGAGCAGGTTGAGATTGTTCGTTTCTCCCATAGCGCATGGTTTGGGCCAGAGGCTACTGATGGAGTCATCAATATCGTGACAAAATCTGATAATGGGTCTGGGTTTAGAGCGCAGGTAAATTCACAGGCAGGTTTGCGGGGAAACTACTGGCATCAGGGAAGTATCAGTCTCAGTCAGGGAGGCAGGTTTCGTGCCAGAGCATCCGCTTTCTATAATCAGCGCTCTCGGTTTCAGAACAGCTACTATGTGTTTAATCCGCAGCAGTATATTGCCGGCGACTCGCTTTTATTCTATCAGGTAGATGCGCAAAACACCAACCCAAATTTTAAAAATGCGCTGGGCAACTCCGGCATCCATGTTCATGCAGACTACCGTTGGAGTGCTCAGGCAGACTTGCAGGTAAGTGCCGGAACGCAAAACTCAGAAGCTCAGGGAGTCTTTCGGAGAATCGAGGAGATAGCCCTGACTAACCGATCAGCAGCAACAAACTGGTTATCTCTGCGCTCTCACTGGAAATCTCTTACGGCTTATGTTTCGTACCAATCTGGAGCGCGCTCTTATGTTGGTTATGAGGAATATCGGTCAGATGATACCCAACAACTGCAGGGAAAAGTAGAGTACGCTCACCAGTGGAAAAAATACCGACTTGGAGCAGGAGCAGAAGTCCTGCGTTATGAATATAAAGATAATGAGACCGATACGGTAGGACAAGAAAAGCGGCCCACACCATTCTCTCCGACTCTGGAGCAACGATATAGCATGAACCTGTCTCAACAATTATCTTTATCGAAAGATCGTCTGAGGCTGACACTTGCCAATCGTGGGGACTACTATCAGCATGCCGGGCAGTTGCTGCTGAACCATCAGTTAAGCGCTTCCTACAATATATACTCTTCTCATAACCTTCATACGGCAATTTCTTACGGAAATCGGCCACCGGATATCCAAAGCTATTGGGCCGCCGATACAATGGGGCTGGCACTACAATCTCCTACAACCACCGTTGCTTATGAAGCAAGGTATCAATACCAGATTGCTAAACATGTACGTTCTGAACTCACCTATTTTAATATACAACCCATCGGGCAAAATGATAGCAGTTTGTGGGCAAACATCTCTCAGTATCGCCGGTCGGGAATAACTGGAAAGTTAGACTGGCAAATTAATCGCTTATACTTATCAGGGTTTGTTACGGGAATGCGCTATCATGCCCATGAGGAGTTTATTATCCCTTTTACCCTTCCGCACTTTATGGGTGGAATAACCGGAAAATATACGGCCTTGTTTGGTAAGCTACAGGCACATGCATCGGCGTATTATTATTCGAATTATGAGCTCTCTCAGGATGAGCTATTATACGAAGTGCCTGCAAAAATAACCCTGAGTGGAAAGTTGTCTTACCGAATATGGGAAGGGCACTCGGTATTTTTCAGCAGCCAGAATCTACTTGATAATCGCAATGCAGAGCGCCCCTTTGGGGACAAAACCCGGGGTATGTACTGGATAGGAGTGAATCTGCGGTTTTAAATGGAGCAACAGCAATACGATACCATGCCGGAGAGAGGCAAAGCGCTATCCGCTCATCGTTGGGGGAAACAATGGACGATGTTTTTGCATCGATTCGGTGTGCTCGCCGTTTTGTTTTTTCTGATAAATTGCCAAATCAGTATTGCTCAAAGCATAGCGACGCCCGCATATGCACTACCTCAAAAAGAATTAGAGCATGAGTTGGAAGTCGCAAACCAAAAATTAGCCGAAGCCCGGCTGCATAAATTGCCTGTTGAAGAAGGCCAACTGTTGCATCGTATCGGAATAATATACCAAAAACTGGGAGAATCTGAAGCATCGCTCAAGCATTTGCTATGGGCTATTTTAGCGCTTGAAAGAGGGCAGGCTACGGGTAAAATTATAGCTGTGAAGCGTGATCTGGGAGACCATCATTATCAGAATCTCGCTTATCAGAAATCGATACAATACTATCAGGCTTATCTAAAAGGAAAAGAAAGGCTGGGAGAAAAAATTCCGGATGAACCGGTCATTCTCCAGAAAATGGCGCGAAGCTATTTTTTATTGGGGGAATTTGAGCAGTCACAAACCTCTTATCTTCAACTGGTTTCCATGTATGAAAAACAGGGTGAGCGAGCGTCTGCCCTAGCCGCTCATAAGGCATTGGTCGATATCTATAAGCGACTAGATAATATTCCAACAGCCTTGCAGCACCTTGAGCAGGTTGAGCAACAATATCGACAGCAAAAAGACACCCTGAATCTACTGCCTACCCTGAATGATATGGGATTTCTGCATAAGCGCAACCAGAACCTTCGCCTGGCTATGGATTATTTTCAGCGTGCATTGAATTTACCTGAAAAGTACTGGGCCGACAAAGGCCTGCGGGTTTCTATATTGACCAACCTTGGCGTTACATACACCAATCTCGGTTTTTTTGCCCGAGCCAAAGAAGCATATCAGGAAGCATTACAATTAAAGGAAGCTTCCAGTAATATTGTAAAGCAGGCAGGCATATTCAACTATCTGGCCTCAAATGCTTACGTTAGTCGGAACAATGCCCAGGCTTTAGAATATGCAAATCAGGCGGTAGAACTGGCGATTGGAAAAAACGCTTACGAAGAATTAGCAACCAGCTACAAACTCATTGCCCTGATCTATGAAGAAGAAAAAAATAAAGAGCGGGCGCTTATTTATCAGCAAAGTTATTTGGAGATTCAGAGGAGACTCAATGTCATCCAGCAGCAGAAGCAGCAAGACCTGATATCAATTCAGGAACGAGCCGAAGCCCAGGAAGAGTATTTAAAAGCCTCTATCATAGAACAAGAGCAGGAAGCTTTAGATCGTGAACGACAGGAAACAGCATTGAAGCTTAAGGAAAATGAGCTTAATCTGTTAAGGAAAAACCAGGCATTGCAGCAGGCAGAATTGCTCAACCAGCAGCTTGAGAAAGATCGGACGGTGCAACAACTGGCCATTGCTCAACAAGCCCTAATGTCAGAAAAACAGAATCGGGAACTGTCGGAGTTGGAACGGTTAAAAGAGTTGCAGGATTTAGAACTGGAACAGCAATCCTTAGAACAGGAACAACAAAAGAAAGCAATCGCGCTGCTGGAAGCAGAGAAGAAACTACAGCAACAAAAGCTGCAACAGGAAATGGCGTTGCGAAAATACGGATATGGTATTTTTGCTTTATGTATTGTGGTGATTGGCGTGGTTTCATATAGTTTCCTCCAGAAAAGAAAGGATAACAAGACACTACAGGAACAACAAAGAAAAATTCAGGAGCAAAATGAGCATTTGAAAGCCAGTGAACAAATGCTCATTAGCAGTGTAAAGGAATTAGAGGCAACCCAGGAAGCATTGCAAAAGCAGAAGCGGCAACTGGAAATTGAGCATCACAAAACGCAGGAAAGCTTACAATATGCCAAAAGAATTCAATTCTCCATACTTCCGAGTGAAAAAGAAAGTCAGGTTATTTTTCCTAATAATTTTGTCATTTTTCGCCCCAAGGATGTCGTCTCAGGCGACTTTTATTGGATGTCTGATCACGGAAACCGGAAAATTATATCGGTGGTAGACTGTACCGGGCATGGTGTGCCGGGTGCGCTGGTCTCACTAATTGCTTACAACATGCTGGATGAAGCTATTAATGAGAAAAATCTTTTAGATCCGCATGCAATACTGGGGTATCTTAATCGACAAGTACGTCGACGTTTACGCGAAGGCGACCACAGTATTCAGGATGGTATGGATATTGGTATTTGTATGCTGGAAACAAAACCAGACCGAACGGTTCACCTTCATTATGCGGGGGCCAAACATACCCTGTATGCGGTGTGTGATGGCACGCTGCTTACCCTGAAGGGAGCGAGAAAAACAGTAGGAAGTATTCAGCAGGAGGCATCCATAGAAGAGCTCCATCTGGAATTGAAACTGGATGATGCCATATACCTGACGACGGATGGTTTTATCGATCAATCTAACCCTGAGCGAAAGCGATTTGGATCAAGGCAATTGAAAACTCTTATCCAGGATTTACACACTCTGCCTATAGCCGAACAAGAAGAGAAATTTACAGAAGCGCTGGAAGCACATCAGCAATCTTCTGAACAGAGAGATGATATCAATTTAATTGGCATAAGAATTTAAAAAAAGATGGAACGATGAGTCTCAAACGAAAAATGACGGACCACCTGATGATCTTACAGGACAAAGATATACTGATCTCCTATAAAGGGCCGGTAACCCCGGTCATTATGGCTGAAATCAGTCGGGATATACGAGAGCAGTTGAATGAATTCCCTCAGGCCAGTCGCAAAATATTCTCTATATTCATAGAACTGGCACAAAATATTCTGTTTTACTCCGCTGAGAAAATTCACTATGCGGGCCGTACCGAAAGTGTAGGGATATTACAATTGAGCAATACACCAGAGAGCTACATTTTTTCCTGCGGAAATATTGTAAGCAACTCTGATGTAGGACGTTTGGCCGACAGTTGTAATACCATTAATTCTTTAGATAAAGAAGAACTTCGTCAGCTTAAAAGGTACCAACGGCGCCAGCCTCAGGCAGATCTTAGCCAGGGAGCAGGCATTGGGCTGGTACAAGCGGCCATTTTGTCTAATCACCCATTAGAAATTGAAGTGTACGATATCGATGAAAAACATTCGTTTTTCTCGTTATTTGTAACTATTGATAAACAATAATTTATTTGCTTAAGCAATTGAATCATATGAACGATCTGCAATTAGAAACACTCGAGATACAAGGAGAGAAGGATACTTACTATACTCCGCATGTTTTTTTTGATGCTGCTACCGGACGTTGTTTGTTGGAGGGCGAGTCGTTTTTAGAAAACACCTGGGAGTTTTATGAGCGTTTGTGCAACTGGCTGAAAGAATACACCAAGACCCAACGCCCCATTGTTTTTGATTTCAAGATGATCTATTTCAATACCAGTTCTTCTAAAAGTATTTTAGAGCTTTTGTTATTCCTGAAAAAATACGAGGAAGAAGGAGGTAATGTTCAGGTAAACTGGTATTACCCGGAAGACGACGATGATATTCTGGAAGAGGCAGAAGATTTCATCGAAGATACCCAGCTCGATATCAAGATTATCCCCAGTTAAAAGTCATAATCGCTGATTTATGGTATGACTGCGATTGTCAAGTTTTCTTATATAATCAGTGTTTGTCGTTTCATTGAGGGTGTTGGTCTAATATAGCGAATAGTAGTGGTTGTGCCCCAAACATTAAATAGTACAAAGCGTGTATCTTTAATACTTGTACTTGCACAAATTCGCTTGAAAATACCATGATCAGATCGATTCCTATTGTTTGCTTTCTCTTTTTATGCACCATTCCAGTTTGGGCACAGCAGCAAATCCTCGGGCAGATTCGGGATGCCGAAACCGGTGCGCCATTAGAATTTTCTACCATCAGCATTCTCAACCCTCAGGATTCCTCTATTGTAGTCGGCGGGTTAGCCGATGACCAGGGGAATTTTCGGATTGATGTGCCGGTAGGGGAGTACCTCGCCAAGGTGCAATACGTATCATACGAAACGAAATTTCTGGACGCGCTGGATGTTGCATCAGGGAATGTGAACTTAGGGGAAATCTCGCTGAATTCGAGTACCGCTACCCTGACCGAGGTCGTGGTAGAAGGGAAAAAAGAGCAATCTATTCTGGAGCTTGACAAAAGGGTGTTCAATATTGCGCAGGATCTTAGTAATACCGGAAGGAATGCCTCTGACATTCTGGGTAACCTCCCCTCAGTCACAGTGGATGTTGAAGGAGGAGTCAGTTTACGCGGAAGTCAGAATGTGCGTATTCTGGTGAATGGGAAACCTTCGGGTTTGATAGGAATTGGCGATACGGATGGGCTGCGCTCGTTGCAGGGCGATATGATTGAACGGATTGAGGTAATTACCAATCCCTCAGCCCGTTACGACGCCCAGGGCTCTGCCGGAATTATCAATATCATTTTAAAAAAAGAGCAGCAATCCGGATTTAATGGATCATTTACCGCAAACGTGGGGCACCCAGAAAATTACGGTATCTCGGGTAATCTCAACTATCGTAAAAGCTGGGTCAACCTCTTCATCAATTATGGAGTTAATTACCGTCGCCGTCCGGGGAATGGATCATCTTACCAGGAATTTTTTCTGGAAGATACCAGCTACGTTACGCTTCGAGATCAGGAGCGTATCCGGGGAGGCCTTTCCAACAATATCCAGTTAGGCACCGACTTCATTATTAACGAATTTAACACAATTACTGCCTCGGCCATGTATCGAGTCTCGGATGAGAATAATGCTTCTACTATTCGTTATCGGGATCTTACTACTGACAATGAGTTGATTCAGAGAACTCTGCGGACAGACGATGAAGGAGAAGATGATAAGAATCAGGAATATGAATTATACTACAAACGTACTTTTCCACAAAAAGGGAGGTCGCTGTCGGCGAATGTTCAATTTCGGGAGAGCGGGGAAATAGAAGACTCCGATCAGATTGAATCTACCGGCCTTATTGAGTCTGAACTTACTCCTTCTTTATTTCAGCGCTCGCTGAATGATGAAAATGAGTTGCAGTGGCTGGTGCAGGGCGACTATGTGCATCCTTTTCTAGAGAGCGGTAAATTTGAGATAGGCTACCGAGGTACCCTGCGGCAAATTGACAATGCGTACATCGTAGAAGAAAAACAGGAATCGGGTGAGTATGAGTCATTACCCGAATTTACCAACACTTTCGAGTATGATGAAAATATTTATGCCGGATATGCGATTCTGAGTAATAAAACCGGAAAATGGTCTTATCAGGGTGGCCTGCGGATGGAAGCCACTGATTTGACAACCCACTTGTTAGAGACCGCTGAGAAAAACGACAAAAACTATGTTAATCTATTCCCGAGTGCATTTTTAACGTATTCGCTGAAGCAGGGCCGATCTTTGCAGGCCAGTTACAGCCGACGTATCAATCGCCCAAATTTCCGAGAATTAAATCCGTTTTCTAGTTTCAGCGACGCTCGTAATATCCGCAGTGGTAATCCGAATTTGGATCCTGAGTTCACGGATAGTTATGAGTTGGGCTACCTGCATAATTATGCAACGGGGAATTTTTATCTGGGCGGATACTATCGCTTCACTGATGGGGTGATAGAGCGGGTGAGCCAGGCTGGCGATGATGGCGTTACCTACACCCGGCCTGAGAACCTTAGTACACAGGATGCATTCGGGTTTGAGTTTACCGCTTCTCAGGATATTTTAGAGTGGTGGCAGGTAAGTGGAAACGTTAATATCTTCCGGGCCATTACTGAAGGAGAAGCCTATGGGCAAAAGCTGAGCAGTGATACATATACCATGACCAGCCGTTTAACGTCTAAGTGGGATATACCTGATTTGTTTGAAGTGCAGTTAAGTGGTTTTTATATGGCTCCCGAAACCAGGCCTCAGGGAAGAAGAAAAGCTATGGGTTCAATTGATCTCGGAGCTACCAAGGATGTATTCAACAGAAAGGGAACACTATCCCTGAGTATACGGGATGTACTGAACTCTCGTAAATACCGAAGCGAAACATTTGCTGACAATTTTTACTCAGAATCTGAGTTCCGCTGGGGCGTTCGCCAAATCACTCTATCATTAACCTATCGCCTTAACCAACAAAAGAACCGGCAGCGTGACCGTGGGGGACGTGGTGGCGATGGTGACAGAGGCGACGATATGGATTTTTAGCGTACTTGTCTTCTGTAGAAGCATTCTTAAAGTTCCATTAGTTAAAAGCGCAAAGCTTGATTGCTGGTCGTTAAACGCAAAAAAGTATTAGTTGGGCAACTGATTTAACCGTCTGAGGAAATCAGTTGCCCATTTTTGTTGCTACTCATTCAGTAATTTTGCAATTAAAAATTGTATTATTTATATAATTATAGTACATTAGTGATATAATTATATAAATAGATTAATTATGGAATGGTTAGGGGCAGTTTTATTTTTCTTTTTTATTTGGTTACAGATTTGCCCGGAGAAGGCAAGATGAAAGAATCTTACACGCACTGAGGACATCAGTATACATACTAGCCAATCACGGATTTCAGTGTTTCAGGTACTCCTTGTTTTGCAAAGTGTAAGAGATAATAAGCAATACGTTCGCTAAAAGGTGTCATGTCCTGATCCCAGAATGAGGGATGAGAAAGGACTTGTTGCACCAACGTATCAGCATCATTTGCATTTGTTGCATCTTTTTCCTGCCAGGCTTCATAAAAAAATGCCGCTTGGTCATCCCGAATGGGGTAGCGCTCTCCCTGGAACTCACCGTAGTATTTATTCCCTTCTTCGGCTATGGGTTTTGTAAACAATAAGTAGGCAGCTAGTCCAGCGCACATACGTTCCGGTATTTTTCCGGTTTTTTTGTAGTAACGCTGAAAGGTAAGGCCATTGCGCATGTTCATCTTAGACGTGTATTGCAACGTAATGCTGATCAGCTGATGATTTAAATACGGATTACGGAAACGGTCCAGTACATCTGCTGCAAATTCCCGGGCCATGGCTTGGTCTATCTCAAGAGAAGGGATAATCTCCTCGTAAATTACCTGAGAAATAAACGCGCTCATTACCTCATCCTGCATACAATCATACACGGTGTTGAGGCCATACAGAAAACCCGCTGCGACGCTGATGGTGTGTCCGCCATTGAGTATGCGCAGCTTTCGCTCCCGGTAAGGGGTAATATCTTTGGCAATAATAATTCCTTCATCAGCCGCTAGAAAAGGAGCTTTTTGAATCAATTGCTCTCGATCACCTTCTATGGCTAAAAGGCGGTAGACTTCGCTTACCGTGATCAATTGATCTTCGTAACCCAGGGTCTCTTCCAGCGCCGCCTGTTTTTCTTTGTCAGGTTCTCCTGGCACAATGCGGTCTACTAAAGTATTACAGAAGGTGTTGTGTTGTTCTATCCACTGTCGAAATCCGTCTTCCAATTGGTTAACTTTCGCCAGTTTTAAAACAATCGCCTTAAGCTTATCTCCATTATCAATAATAAGCTCAGTAGGAATAATGACCATTCCGCTATCGGCACTACCGCCGAATGCCTGGAAACGTTCGTACAGGAAAGCGGTTAATTTACCGGGAAATGATTGAGGCGGATTTGCTTTCAGATCATCATCTTCCTGCAGCGTAATGCCAATTTCGGTGGTATTGGAGGCGATGGTGGTGATATTTTCGTCGTGGGCATACGCCAGAATCGCAGGCCAGTGGTCCGCCGCCGGATAAGCCCCCGACACAGAGGAATTCACATAGAATGTGCGTTTAGCCTTTCCATCCACATACCCTTCTTCGCAGATGGTAAACAGGCCATCCTGCTTCGCAAAGTGGTCACTGCGCCCGGAGCGCGTATTATTGACAATGACTATGCGACCGTCATATTGGCCTTTATGATTGGCCTGATCTACAAAATAATCCAGCAGGCCGCGTAAAAGAGCGCCGGAACCAAACTGAATAATGCGGTTGGGATAGTCAAAAAATTCTGCTTTGGGAAATTGAATGTTGCTGCCTTCGGAAGGTTCCTGAGCTTTTGAGATAATAAGAGACTGATTGATTGTCGGCATAAAATAAAGTATCTGAGGTTAGGGCAGAGTATAATGTTTAATGTGGATAGGTCAGGATTACAAAGAAACGCCTCGTTTCCAGGGAATAAAATCATCCTGGCCCAGGCGAACTGCTTTAGGAGCATAAGCGCCATTGGCAGTACGAATAATATAGTCCAGAATCTCTTCTCCTTTGGTTTCAATGGTATCGTCACCTGAAATGATGGTTCCAGCATTGATATCAATAATATCGTGCATCCGCTTGGCCAATACGGTGTTGCTGGATATTTTCAGGGTAGGGGCGACCGCATTCCCCGTAGGGGTGCCCAGGCCAGTGGTAAACAAAATAATCGTGGCGCCGGCACCCGCAAGCCCGGTGGTGGATTCCACATCGTTACCGGGGGTGCAGAGCAAATTGAGACCGGGTTTGGTTACCGGTTCTGGATAATCCAGTACATCGGTTACCGGGGAAGTGCCTCCTTTTTTAGCGGCTCCGGCTGATTTAATGGCATCGGTAATCAGCCCGTCTTTGATGTTTCCCGGAGAAGGGTTCATGTCAAACCCGCTGCCTACTGCTTCGGCACTGCGGCTATAGGCCCGCATCAGGCGAATAAATTTTTCAGCGGTTTCCCGGTCGGCACAGCGGTCGGTGAGTTCCTGCTCTACGCCGCATAATTCGGGAAACTCAGATAAAACCACCGAGCCACCCAGACCCACTACTAAATCAGCCGCATGGCCTACTGCTGGATTCGCTGAGATGCCAGAGAAACCATCTGAGCCACCGCATTCCAATCCGATAATGAGCTTGCTCAGTGGAGCTGGTTTCCGCTCAATCTGATTGGCTTGCGCCAAGCCGACAAACGTTTTTTTAATGGCTTCGGCAATAAAATCTCGCTCAGAGGTGCTTTGCTGCTGCTCTAAAATATGCAGGGGTTTATCGAAGTTGGGATCACGTTTTTGGATTTCCTCCAGCAGCAGTTTGTCTTCAGCATTCTGGCAACCTAAACTCAGTACTGTAGCTCCCGCAACATTCGCATGGGTAATATATCCGGCAAAAAGCGCACAGAGGGTTTGGGCATCCTGCCGAGTGCCGCCACAACCCCCTTCGTGGGTCAGAAATTGTATGCCATCCACATGGGGAAAGGTTCGCTGTTGATCCGATTCTTCGGGCGATAAAATAATAGGAGTCTGAAGTATGGCATCCGCCGAAGTGCCCTGCTGGTATTGTTGTACCAGGGAGCGGACATTAAAGTTGTGGCTTTGAGAGCGGTCATACCCCAGTTCTTTTACCAAAGCTTCGCGCATCACCTGTAGGTTGCGGTTCTCACAGAATACCAGCGGAATCACCAGCCAGTAGTTGGCGACTCCTACTTTCCCATCAGCCCGATGATATCCCATAAACGTGGCCTCTTTCCAGCGATCAGTCTGGGGAGGCTGCCACTGGTATTGCTGTTCCCGCAGGCCGTAAGTTTCGGAGTCATGGTGAATGTTTTGGGTCGTGATCGCTTCTCCCTGCTGAATGGGCAGGGCCGCTTTTCCTACCCGTACCCCGTACATCTTAATAATATCACCCGGCTGAAAATCCACCTGAGCAAACTTGTGTTTGGGAGGGATATCGTGCTTTAATAAATACGTTTCGTTGTTTAGGTGAACCTCTTCTCCGGCGGTTAATTGATCCAGAGCTACAATAACATTGTCCGAAGGGTGAATACGCAAGATTCGCTGCCGCATAGTGATAAAAGATTAAATGATAGCGCGTTTGGGTGAATGAAATGACGACTTACGAAAAATTCAGCGTTCATACATCTACGCTTGGAAAAATATCCCTAAAGATAAGAAAGATATTGGTATGCTATAACAGTTCGGGGTTGGACAATACGCCAGCAAAGAGGATGACTCCGGTATGTTGCTCCCGAATAAAAAATAAAAATGAACGATCAATACGTACGGAAGGTAAATCACCTCCGGCAGGCAGGTTCGAGGTGACAGAAACAGCATGGGTGCCCACTTCATTAATACTGATAGATGCCTGGTGGACGAGGTCCTGCATGTGAGGCGGATGGGTAGTTTCTGTAAAGAACTGAGAAAAATCTGCACTGTCCTGAAAGGCAAGTCCCATGCCCAATTGTGAAAGGGTATTTTTTAAGGAAGCCTGATAGTTGATGGCAAATTTTGGCAGGTATAAACCTTGTTCCAGCGTGTCGGCCTGGCTCAGGATCGATTGCAATTCATCTGCATTCAGCGCGTTGGCCAACTGGTACAGACTGTCTTCCGTCTGGGGCATGACGAAGGTCATACTATACTGCTGGTTTCCGTAGGGCACGTCAATAAAAGCAGCCTGTTCATTCTGGTAGTATCGATACGCCGCCTGGTCAGCGTACATCATGTCGGTGGTAATGCTGTTGCCGTTGGGCAGGAAGAACTCTGCCGGACGCGTATATTCCTTTCGGAAGGGAAATGCCCATTTTCCGTTAAACTGTACCGTGTTGGTCAGATAAAGGGCGGTGCCGGAGTTCAGCGTAGCCGGGAGAGTAGGAACTGAATAATGGGTTTGGTTCTCAATCCATTTTTGAATGATGGAGGGAGCTCTGCGACTACGAAAGTTCAGGTCCAGGGTGTGGGCATCGTAATAAGCCAGCAGCACATCCCGGTATAACGGAGTCATGGTATAACGGAGATCGTACCAAACAGCATTGGCCAGAGAAAAATTAACCTGCGGGTCAAGCTGAGCCAGAAAGGGCATTAATTCACTATAGGCTTTGTTAATTTCTGAAGGAGACAATACATCAGCATCAAGCGATTTAAGTAGCTGAGCCTGGGTCTCTCCAGCAGCCCCGTTCAGCATCAGGCTCATGGCCAGATTGATGCTGAGTGGCGATAGAAAAACATTGTCGGATGACTGCTGTCGGGTGGCCTGACGGACCAGGTCAAAGGTGAAATCATTAATTGAACGCACGAGCTCCTGTTCAGCGCTGGAGAGGTTACGCAGGCGAGCGGATGGCTCGGGTTGCACGCTATCCTTCTGACAACCGAGTAGTACTACTCCGGCGAGCAATGCTAACCCAATCTTTGTCCAACGTATGCTACGATTCAATTTCATGAAATATGCAGGTCATTGTATGATGATAACCTTCTAATCTACAAAAACTTTACCTAGTTTGTAAAGTCTTTACAAAAAGGTAATCATTTTTAGTGAAATATTATGGTGTAAGAAGCTTCAAATTGTTCTTCGGGCGACAATTGCCGGATTCCTTCTTTTTCAAAAAGGTCTCCCGATACTGAAGTTGAGTCGGCCACACCATACCAGGGTTCAATGCAATAAAAATCAGCTCCCAGCTTTTGCCAGATACCCAAATACGGAAATCCTGAAAATTTCATCGTGACCAAGGGTTGACCATCGGTCTGGCGAACGATGCTGGCTTGTTCGGAAATAAAACCTTCAACGATAATGGCATCCGACTCAAACAAATGACGGTGCAGCGGCAGCACATTCTCATCATCCAGCAAGGGTTCGGTTCTTCCATTTCGCAGCCCGTCTTCAATCATGTGGCGATCCAGCGTCTCAGGTTTTTCAAAGACAAACTGATATTCTTCCCAATGTTGCTCCTGCTGGGCGGGGCAATAAAAAGCCGGGTGGGCTCCGATGGAGAAGGGCATTTTAGTTTGATCCTGATTAGTCACCCGGTACAGTACTTCCAATTGCCGCTCCTTAAGAGTATACTGAATGTCCAGTACAAAATTGAACGGGTACTGTTCATGGGTTGCAGGGGAGGCTGTTAACCCAAAAGTGATGCAAGTATCGGAATGGTCCACCACCGAAAAGTTCTGATCCCGTGCAAAGCCATGTTGCGTCATGGAGTAAGTCTCGCCATTGAGCTGGTAGGTGTCGTTTTTCAGGCGGCCAACAATCGGGAACAGCACCGGGGCATGGCGCGACCAAACGGTCGGGTCCGCCTGCCAGATGTATTCCTGTCCGCTGGCTTTATCCTGTACACTGGTCAGTTCCGCGCCTTCAGTGCTGAAGGTGGCAACCAAATACTCGTTTTCAAGCACGTGATGTGGCATATCGCTTAATTATTGAAGGTTTGAATGAAAGAATAATTAAATAACATACTGACCTTTATCAACCTGTTTTGTTTAGCTTAGTGGAAAGTTAAGGCAAAAAAATCATGCTATAATCCCGATTTTAATTGGTTTTTGATTATCACGGTAGAACAGCTAATCCGAACTTTCGATCTTATACTGTGCATTCCTGTTTCCGGCCTGTTGCCTTCATTTTTCAATCCTTCTCAATTATACTTCACATAATGCTCCCACTTATCTATTACGGACTGGAAGTCTTCCGGTAGGTCCGAATCAAAGAACATAGTCTCTTTGGTTACCGGGTGTTCAAAGCCCAACGATTTGGCATGCAATGCCTGCCGGGGCATCAGTTTAAAGCAATTTTCTACAAACTGTTTATACTTACTGAATTTTGTCCCTTTTCGGATTTCTCCACCTCCGTACATGGCATCATTAAATAAAGGATGCCCCAGGTATTTCATGTGCGCCCGGATCTGGTGGGTACGTCCTGTCTCCAGGCGGCACTTAATCAGCGATACATAGCGCATGGTTTTAAGCACTTCGTAATGGGTAATGGCATTCCGACCGATGTCTCCTTTCGGAAAAGCTACTGTCAGGCGACGGTCTTTGGGGCTGCGTCCCAGATGAACATCGATGGTGCCCTGCGCCTCTTCCGGCTCGCCCCACACCAAGGCATAATACGTGCGCTCAATAGTATGGTGAAAAAACTGCCGGGCCAGCCCGCGCATGCCTTCCTCCGTCTTGGCAATCACCAGCAGGCCCGAGGTATCTTTATCAATCCGATGCACCAGCCCGGGGCGGCCTTCGTTGCCTTCCATATGGGGGAGTTGCTGAAAATGGTAGGTCAGGGCATTCACCAGCGTACCCGACCAGTTTTTATAAGCCGGATGCACAACCATGCCAGCTGGCTTGTTCACGACCAACAAATAGTCATCTTCGTAGACAATGTTCAACGGAATATCTTCCGGAAGCACCTCCGTATCGCGCGGAGGTTCCGGCAGTGCAATCACGATCTGATCATCGGGCCGGATCTTATGATTGGGTTTCACTTCCTGTTTATTCACCAGTACGTACCCTTCCTTAATGGCCGCCTGTACCTTCGATCGGCTGACATTGGGCAATCGGTCCATCAGAAATTTATCTATTCTGAGTAGTGCCTGCTTGGGGTCAGCGGTAAACTGATAATGCTCAAAGAGCTCTTCCTGCTCTGATCCTTCTTCTTCCACATCGGAAAAGTTCATAAGTATTTATTTTCTTGTGGGGCCAAATTTACGCATTTTATATTTGCCTGATTGATTTTTCGACCCACCGTATGGAACAAGAAACCATTCATCCGCCAATTCAACCACTGCAGGATGCTTCATTAAAGGCAGCCGGAGTCATGCTTTCGGTCATGCGACTGGATTTGGCACATGCGACCATCGCCGGTAACAAGTGGTACAAGCTGAAATATAATCTTCAACGAGCCCGAGCGGAAAACCACCGCACCCTACTCACCTTCGGAGGGGCGTATTCCAATCATATTCATGCGACCGCTGCCGCTGGGAAAGCTTACGGATTTCAGACGATTGGAGTAATTCGGGGGGAACGACCCCAGCAGTTGAACCCCACGCTGCACTTTGCTGAGAAACAAAGCATGCAACTGCACTTTGTAAGCCGGGAGTCCTATCGGGAAAAAGAAAACCCGTCGTTTATCGAGCACTTGCACCAACGGTTCGGGCCGTTTTATCTGCTGCCCGAAGGGGGAACAAACGCCTTGGCTGTGCAGGGCTGTACTGAAATACTGTCGGCTCACCAGAATTTTGATGTGGTATGCTGTAGTGCTGGTACCGGGGGAACCTTGGCGGGGTTACTTGTGCATTTAGCCGGAGAAAAGCAAATCCTGGGATTTCCCGCGTTGAAGGGCGGAGGTTTTTTACAATCTGATATTGACGCCCTGACCCAAACCTACTGCGGGCATACGTTTACCAATTACACATTAATGACAAATTACCACTTCGGAGGATATGCCCGGGCAGATCGTACACTGGTTGATTTTATCAATCGTTTTTACCAAAGCCACCATATACCCCTTGACCCGGTCTACAATGGAAAACTGTTCTACGGCTTGTATGATCTGATCGGGCAGGGATATTTTGGGCGGGGTACGCAACTGCTGGCAATTCATACCGGAGGATTGCAGGGCATTACTGGATTTAATGAGCGGCATAAAACGAAAAATTTGCGTATTTTAGAAGGTTGAAGTTTACCAGCAGGCGCAAGTTTGTATTAATTACCTAAAGACGAAACCTATGAAAACTGTTGTATGTACCCTTTTCAGCATGATGCTGTATGTGGGAGTTTTTGGCCAGGAATGCGACGATCACTTTTACCGCATGGAGAAAGGCTCCAACTTCCATCTAACCTATTTTGACAAAAAAGACAAAGTAACGGGAAAGTCGGAGAGTGTAGTGATGAATGTAAAAAATGGCGGAGAAGGGCTTACGGCCACTGTCCACAATAAACTATTTGATAAAAAAGATAAACTATTAACCGAAGGAGAGTTTGAAGTGATCTGTGCCGGAGACCGTATCAAAATAGATATGGATCAGATGCTACAGTCGATGGAGCAGTTGAAGTCTATGGAGAATATGGATACGGAGATTGAAACGGATTACATCATGCTTCCTTCTGATTTGGAGGTAGGGCAGGTATTACCGGATAGCAAAGCGACCATCCGAGTAAAAATGGGCAGCGGTAATGCCAATATGATGTCAAACGACATTATTATCAAGAATCGTAAGGTGGCCGCTCAAGAAGAAGTTACTACCCCGGCTGGAACCTTCGATTGTTACAAAATTACCTATGATACCGACGTAAACATGAAAGTGATGGGCATGAACCGCACCAGTACTTATGGTGGAGCTGAATGGTTTGCCCGCAATGTAGGTATGGTAAAGTCGGAAAGTTATAACGATAAGGGCGATCTGCAATCGTATGTGCTGCTCACTTCTTTAGAATAAACTAGCGCCGCACCAGTGTAGAAAAGCTTCGTCGCGCTGCCGGAATCTCCAGCGCGATGTTTTCTTCGCTGACGCTTTTTACCCCCTCAATGGTATAATACGCCTCCGGATGAAAGCGCTGCATGGTATGCAGAAAAGATTTGAGTCGCTTGCGTTGCACCACCGTGAAAATAATGTTGGCATTGCCCTCGTGATCATAAGCCGATACGCTGGCAAAGCGATACCCATGCTCTTTGAGCCACTGCCGGAAAAATGCGGTATCAGTTTTAGCAATGACGCGGACAATAACCCGGCCCAGCGCAATCTTGCTTTCTACAAACATCCCTACCCAGGTGCCGGTCGCAAAACCTGAAGCATAAGCAATGTAAGAATACACATTGTCAATATTCTGGATGATCTGACCAATGGCGATCAGCCAGATCAGCGACTCGAAGAACCCCAGAAAGGCCGCCCAGCGACGGGTACCGTTCATGATGAACATGACCCGCATGGTAGAAAGCGTGACATCAGATACCCGCGACAGGAAAATGAGTAAGGGGAGTACGATGTAGTTAAAAACTTCAGAAGAGATGCCCAGGGTATTGATGATAGATGCTTCCACGAATAGTCATTGTTTGAGTACTCAACGAAACGGAAATCCGCTCCGGAAAGTGTCAGACAAAGGAAGAAAAATTCGTGTAAAACAGCGAGAAAAGGCACATTATTTCATGAGGTGCTCAATCATGCTTTCCAACTTACCTAAACTGTGAATTTGAATCTTGAACTTCTTCTGATCCAGCCCTTTTACGTTAAATTTTGAGATAAATATCTCTTCAAAGCCCAGTTTCTCTGCTTCGCTAATGCGGTTTTCAACCCGGTTCACTGCACGAATCTCGCCCCCCAATCCCACTTCCGCAGCAAAACATACGCGACCAGATACCGGAACGTCCAGGAAAGAAGACACCAGCGAGGCGCACACGGCTAAGTCAATGGCGGGGTCTTCCACTTTGAGCCCTCCGGCAATGTTGAGGAATACATCCTGCGTGCCCAGGCGATAGCCTACCCGTTTTTCCAATACGGCCAGCAGCATGTTTAGCCGCTTGGCATCGTAGCCGGTAGAGCTTCGCTGTGGGGTACCGTAGGTAGCAGAACTCACCAATGATTGAATTTCGATGAGGAGCGGACGGTTACCTTCCATGGTGGCACCGATCGTAATGCCACTCAGTTCGCCTTCCCGTTGCGAAATGAGAATTTCGGATGGGTTGGTGACCTGCCGTAGTCCGGTGTCCTGCATTTCATAGATACCCAGCTCGGAGGTAGAGCCGAAGCGGTTCTTAATGGTGCGTAAAATCCGGTAGGCCAGGTGGCGGTCGCCTTCAAACTGCAATACGGTATCTACCATATGCTCCAGCACTTTCGGGCCGGCAATGCTGCCTTCTTTGGTAATATGCCCAATGAGGAAAACCGGAGTGTTGCTCTCTTTGGCAAACTTCATCAACTCGCCCGTACACTCACGTACCTGCGACACACTCCCCGCTACGGATTCAATCTGGGCGGATTGAAGGGTCTGGATAGAGTCAATGATGACAATATCTGGCTGGAGCTGCTCAATTTGCTTGAAAATGGCAGGTAGTGAAGTCTCGCACAAAATGTAGCAGGAAGAAGACTGACCCGATACCGTAAGCCGCTCGGCCCGCATCTTAATCTGCTGGCCACTTTCTTCACCCGAAACATACAGTACCTTCTGGGAAAGCGTTACGGCAATCTGAAGCATCAGGGTCGACTTTCCAATGCCGGGTTCTCCACCAATCAATACGAGCGATCCGGGCATAATACCTCCGCCCAGCACGCGGTTTAATTCGGTGTCCTGGGTATCGGTGCGGTATTCCTGCTGGTATTCTATTTCCTGAAGGGCGACCGGCCGGGTGGCAATCTTCTCTTTTCGCTGCTGATTGCTGCGCCAAACTGGCGTTTGTGTTTCTTTTTGAATAACTTCTTCTACGTAGGTATTCCATGCGCCGCAGGCGGTGCACCGCCCCTGCCATTTAGGAGAAGATGTGCCACACTGCTGACAAACGTAGATCGTTTTTGCTTTGGATTTAGCCATGGATTAGATGTTGGAAATTAGGAGTTAGGTATTAAATGGGAAACGAAAACCAGAAGCTGGAGTTTTAAACTCAAAACAATTGGCAATTTGACAATCAACAATTAAACAAAGCTAAAAACAAGTTCGTTTTTTTTGGCTTATATACTCAATGAAAAGCTATATCGCTGCCATCGGCACGGCAGTTCCTGCGCACCGCACTGCACAACCATCCATTGCCGCCTTTATGGCGAGGGTACTTCAGTTAAACGATTCGGAAAAGCATCGGTTGTATGCGTTGTACCGGGCGTCAGGCATTCAGTATCGGCACTCGGTACTGGGCGATTACGGGAAGTCAGATAGCTTCTCGTTCTTTCCGGATACCGCCGATCTGGAGCCTTTCCCAACTATCCAGGAGCGGATGGAGGTTTACAAACGGGAGGCGTTGGCATTGAGCTACCAATCGGCCAAACAATGCCTGCAACAACTACCGAAATGCTCACCCGATCAGATTACCCATCTTGTCTTTGTCAGTTGCACTGGCATGTATGCCCCTGGCATTGATATTGAACTGATTCACCAGTTGGGCTTATCCTATCAGGTGCAACGGACTGCCATTAACTTTATGGGGTGTTATGCGGCTTTCAATGCGCTGAAAGTGGCGGATAACATTGTGCGGGCAAACCCGGAAGCGAATGTCTTGATGGTTTGCACGGAACTGTGTACGCTGCATTTTCAGAAGGGCAAGGACGAAGACAATTTGCTGGCCAATGCGCTGTTTGCCGATGGATCATCGGCAGCACTCATTAGCGGGAAAAAATATGAGCAGGGCATTCAGCTAGCTATTGAGCAGTTTTACTGCGATCTGGTGCCTGAAGCCAGTCAGGAAATGGCCTGGCAAATCGGGAATCATGGGTTTGAGATGAAGCTCTCATCGTACGTCCCGGAAGTCATTAAACACGGAGTGCATCAGTTAACCCAAGGATTGCTGCAACAGCTTAGTTGGAGTTATGATGAAGTGGAAACTGGACCTGAGGTGCTGGAGAAAGTAGATTTTTATGCCATCCATCCCGGGGGAAAGCGTATTCTGCAAGTGATCGAGCAAACATTAGATATGAGTAGAGAGGATAACCGTTACGCTTATCAGGTGTTGCAACAATGCGGGAACATGTCATCGGCCACGCTACTGTTCGTGTTAAAAGCATTATGGCAGGACCTCAGCATCGCAGATAACGATAAATCCATACTAGGGTTAGCCTTTGGTCCGGGACTTACGCTGGAAAGTATGTTGCTTCGAGTAGCGGCGCTATAAGTATTTCTGTTTCACTGGCTGTTCAACGCTGGCTTACGTATTGTCGTCTACTGAAATCAGAAAATATCCGTACTTTGGTTATTCAACCGAGAAACTCAATCATCAAAAAAATAAAAAAACTATGGCAAATTCAGGCGGCATGTTACAACCCAATGCATTAGCAGGTAAAACCATTGTAGTAACGGGCGGAGGCACCGGATTAGGAAGGTCCATGACCACTTACTTTCTGGAACTGGGGGCCAATGTAGTGATCGCCAGCCGCAAACAGGAGGTACTCGATCAATCGGCCAGGGAACTGGAAGAACAAACCGGTGGCACTGTGCTACCCGTTGCCTGCGATGTGCGGAAGTACGAGGAGATTGAGCAGGTGCTGGCAAAAACACTGGATAAATTTGGGCAGGTAGACGGACTGGTAAATAACGCCGCCGGGAACTTCATCAGCCCGACGGAGCGCCTCTCGCATCGGGCTTTCGATATTGTGGTGGATATCGTGCTGAAAGGGACTTATAACTGTACCCTGGCTTTTGGCAAGCATTGGATTGAGCAGCAACAGCCCGCTGCAATCTTAAACGTGGTCACCACTTATGCGTGGACGGGATCGGGCTACGTAGCTCCTTCGGCCTGCGGCAAAGCGGGAGTGCTGGCGCTGACTCGCTCACTGGCGGCAGAGTGGGGGAAATACAATATCCGTTCCAACGCCATTGCTCCCGGGCCTTTTCCTACCGAAGGTGCCTGGAGTCGTTTATTACCGGGCGAACTGGTGAAGAAATTTGATCCGGCCCAAAGAAATCCGCTGAAGCGGGTAGGGGACCACCAGGAGTTGGCTAATCTGGCAGCCTATCTCATGTCTGACTATTCCGGCTTTGTGAATGGCGAGGTGATGACCATTGATGGGGGCGAATGGTTGCAGGGAGCCGGAGAGTTCAACCACCTAGATGCCATTCCTTCCGAAATGTGGGATCAACTGGAAAAATCCCGCAAGAAAAATTAATGATTAGTGAATAATGATTGATGATGGAAATAGCGGGTGAATTTGTTTCGCATTAATGATAATGGCATCCCTTTATTATCAATCATTCCTCATCATTCATTAAAAACTGACTTCATAATACTCCAATGCCCATTCGCGCATATATCGGACTTGCTGGGGAATGATCCGGTACACGATGAGTTCAGGATTGTCCAGCGAGCCGAGGAATTGTTGTAATAGTTTGTACGAATCCCATATCTCCTGCAAAAGCGGTCGGTCGGTCACCACTTCGGCTAGCCCCGTGATGCGCACCTGATTGTGGTCCTGGTCAATGTAAGCCAGTTCTACCTGGGGGTTGGCGGCAATTTCGCCGGTTTTTTGGTAGCTCCGCAGGTTGGCAATGTACACGGTAAACCCGTCGGTGCGAACGGGAGAGATTGGGCGAACTCGGGGTTGTGATCCGTCTATGGTGGCCAGCATTGGGAATTTAGCAGCTTTCATGGTTTGCTGCGCCAGTTGAGGCAGTTCGCTCGGCTCAATGGGTTGGGGAGTAGGTTTCGGCATGGTTGTAAAATATTGATCGGTTCGTGAAAGTACGAGATTTTGCCGATAATTGCGGAATGCGACTGGCCTGGCTTTTTATCGGTTTGGTAATTCTGGTACTCATCCCCTTTTTTATCTGGGGCGATACGCTGATGGCATTGTTTTCTGCCCAGGGAGCCATTGACTGGATACAGCAATTCGGGTACTGGGGGTGGATGGTAGGGTTAGCCCTGTTGCTCTCTGATCTGCTATTACCCATTCCCGCCACGCTGGTGATGGCTGCGCTGGGATTGCTCTATGGGTGGTTTTTAGGAGGATTGCTGAGTGCTGCGGGATCATTTCTGGCCGGAGGCTTAGGCTATGAGCTTTGCCGGGGCTTGGGAATGAAGGCGGCCCACTGGATCTTGGGAGAAAAAGATTTGCAAAAAGCCCAGCGACTTAACCGCCGTATTGGAGGCTGGCTGGTGGCGCTTTCCCGATGGTTACCGGTTTTTCCGGAAGTAATTGCCTGTATGGCGGGGCTTACTCGCATGCCTCGTCCGCTTTTCTACGGAGCCTTGGCCTGTGGTTCACTTCCTTTGGGGTTTACCTATGCCGTGATTGGTTATGCCGGACAGGAAAACCCCACCGTAGCTTTACTCCTGAGTGCGTTGTTGCCACCGTTGCTTTGGCTGCTCATTCGCCCGGTCTTCCAGAGGAAAGCCGCATCAGCCGAATGAAATCTACTTGCCCAGACTGTAAATTTTAATTTGCGATTCTTTGATGGAGCTGGAGAGGTTTACCTCGAAGCGGCCGTTTTCCCATTCTTCCACAGTAATGTATTCATCGCCCTCGTCGGTCTCAAACTCCCAATAGTAAAAAAACTCTTCATTATCGGGAGAAATGTGGCCATCGCGAAAGAAAGAGGCTTCGCCGGAGACTTCATAGTAAAAGGTTTTTCCTTCAAAGTTAAACTCTCCTTCACCTTCCTCGTCCATCGTATCTAAATCGCTGCGGTTAATAGAGATGTCACGCAGTTTGAGCTTGCGTGTGGCCAGGGTCACATCCAGTCCATCATCATCTTCCAGGGTAATCCATACCTTCCCTTTGGCGGCTTCCCCCTCCAGTTCGTACCATTCGTCATTTTGCCCCGCCCGGTATACGCTGCGCGACAGAACATTGACGTCGTATTCCTCCATCATCGGCCCCACATTCATCAGGTGAATCAGACCGCCGGGTCGCACGTTTTCCAGATGCAGTTCCTGCGAGGAAGTATCGGGCGCCGGGTCGATCTTTTTTTTATTTTTATTTTTTTGCCAGAAATACAAAGCGATACCAATAAGAACCAAAGAAAAAATTAATAAGGCAGTCATGTCCATAGAGCCTGGCCGTTCACCGGCATATCAGTAGGAAATAATATGAGGGATTATTGGTCCAGTTGCTTAGGCTCAATAATACCCATGCGGGCTTTAAGTTCTTTTAACTTATCGGTACCAGCACCGCTGCCAATTGCTTTATCGATTTCATCGTCTAAAGATTTAGGGGCAGCCGCAATTTCGCCGTAAGATTCAGCCAGCGATTCTTCTTCTTCTACTTTGGCTTTCATACGTTCCAGCATGGAAACCGTGCTGGAGGAATCGATGCCGGCCAATTGCTTATTCAGTTTTTTGGTAGCAGTACTCACCTTGGCGCGGGCCTTCAGGGTTTTTATCTCATTCTCCCAGGCAGAAACCTGACTTTTCAGGTCATTTACTTTTGCTTCCAGGTTGGCCGTCATGTTATCGTACTTCTGCACTTCGCCCTGGGTTTGGGTAAACTGCCGGTCGGCCTGTTCTTTGCGACTCAGGGCTTCGCTGGCCAGGCGGTCGGCGTCGTTTGCATCCACCTGCCCCTGCTGGGCGCGTTGTAACAGTAGCATGGCCTTTTTCTCGTAGTCTGCCGATTGCTGCTCGTAATTTTTCATGTCGCGGCGGGTGCGGATGGCGAGCGCTTTTACTTCCGCCAAGCTTTCAAGCGCCTTGTTCAGGTCACCTTTCAGATCGCGAATGGCCTGCTCGCTCATTTTTACCGGATCTTCTATTTTGTCAATGGCCGAGTTTGCCTGGGCCTCTCCTACTTTAAATAATCTTCTGAAAATGCTCATGATATTAGGTTTTTACGTATCAGATTGTACGAATAAATTTTATAAGAAGTTGGTTCGGCAGCTACGCCGGGAAAACAGAATACTCCTTTGCTGGTTTTATGTCTGAAAAATAATGATTATGATGCAAACTTGATAAATTCGTCCGCATATTCGGCCATCATCAGTCCGATGGAGTTGATAGAACTTTCTAATTCGTTTCGATCCAGGTTTTCCAACTGTAACGTATCTCTAAAAATTACCCGGTTTTCATCATCCAGCACCAAAGCACCATGCACCAGCGAGCGATTGATCTGCATAAGGCGTTTCAGTACTGCTCCTTCATTTTCACCTTTTAGCAGGAAGACGTATTGCTCGAGCAGCAAAATATCTTCTTCGCAATCGATGATCAAATGGCTGATACCTTTGTCTTCATCGGTAATGACGACCAGCCCTTCGGCAGGGTCTTCCGATTGAAGCTGAAAACCCAGGTCAAACAAAAAGTTTTTTACTTTGTCAAAATGCGCAACCATAATTATCAATAATTTAAAAAAACGTAAGGAATTTCTTTATGTAGTACGTTATCTACGTAAAGTTATAATTTCGTGATCGTTCTGCAACATTATATGACTTTCAGCTTATGAAACTTTTTGTGAATGATACTCCGGTCATTTTTTCTTCGGCCCAACAGCCCTCGTCCGGATCATACGATTATGTGGTGAATGCCCTGGCAGCCAGCATGGCCGAAGCTAAACTGAAAGGGGATGTGCTGGTGAACTATGCCAATCATGCTTATATTAAGGCCTCGCTGGATTATTTTAGCAAGAAAAAAGTGAAAAACCTGGACAGTATCACTTTTGAGGTGGCTGATCTGGAAGAAACTGTGGAACTGGTAAAAAACCAGTTTAAAATTGTGAAAGCCGGAGGAGGCATCGTCCGTAAGGGAGACAAAATATTAATGATCTATCGGTTAGGGAAATGGGATTTGCCCAAAGGAAAGCTGGAAAAGAAAGAATCGCCAGTGGAAGGTGCCCTGCGGGAGGTTGAGGAAGAGTGCGGTGTGCAGGTAACTCCGCTAGACGAGATTTGCCAGACCTGGCATACCTATACCCGCAATAAGAAAAAATATTTGAAACGAACCTACTGGTTTGCCATGGACTGCCTGGACGACAGCCAATTACAACCCCAGATAGAGGAAGATATTGAAGAAGTGCGCTGGATGCGAACGCTGGAAGTGCACCAGGCATTGTACGACTCGTATTTCTCTATCCGTTATGTGTTCCGGCAATATTACCAGAAATTAGAAAGTCATAATTTGTAGGGCAGAAAAACTTCTACGTTTCCTCCATAGCGGTGTACTTCCCGAATAATGGAAGAGTTGATGTGAGCGTATTGGGGCGAGGTAATTAAAAATACCGTTTCCAGGTGCTCATTCAGGTACCGATTGACCTGTGAAATGCTGTTTTCGTACTCAAAATCAGTGGTGTTGCGCAAGCCGCGAAGTAAATATCTTGCCTGGTAGCGTTTAGCCAGAGAGGCGGTCAGTTCATCGTAGGTGATAATTTCTATGCGATCTTCATCACGAAAAGTCTGGTGGATATAGTCCAGCATAATGTCGATGGGGAAATAGCGCTTCTTCTTGCTATTATGGCCTACTCCTACCACAATCCGATCAAAAAGCGCAAGACCCCGCCGCACAATGTCTTCGTGCCCTCGGGTGAAAGGGTCAAAAGAACCGGGAAACAGGGCTACGCGTTCCATAATAGTTATTCACAAAGGTGCATGCTGTACAGGTCAAAGTACTGATGATCCGGGGCTTCGTCAAATACGTGCGAAAACTCAAGGAAAGGGGGCTTGGTGCCATAAGAAAGCTGCCGGATGTAACGATATAAAGCCGCATAGTGGTCTGATTTCCCGGAAATATTACCCCACACCTGTACCTTGGTCTCGTTTTGGTTCATCTTCAGATTTTGTAAAGCCGTCAGGGCGTACTTTACAATGTCATCCGAAGTGTTGTATGCAAAGCGATTATAGAAAATAAGCTTTTTATCCTCTACTACTACGATGCTGAAGTGCTGCCGCCCGATGTGCAAATACATATTTCGGTAGTACGACGCGGTAGGGAGGCTTTGAATTCCATCGGCCAGCACACTACCCTGGTGCAGCAGCAAAATGTTTTGAGACGGATAGATGCTTTTCAGGCGTTCTGCCAGCCGTTTCTCAACACCAAATACCATAACGGCCTCTGCCAGCTTATGGCGGTGATGCGCTATTGCATATTGGTCCGCAGGGATATCGATAGCCAGAGGGAGGTATTGGGCGGCTTCTTCTGAAGAGAAATAGGCCTCCGGTACCAGCGTGAAGTACTGGTTTTTAACTGCCAGTTTCACCTTGTTCCAGTACCCTGCCATTAGCAAGTGATGCCCCTCAAAAATAGAGAAATAGCCTTCAGCAAGATCTGGTAATGCTTCGGGAAACGTGTAATCTTCCAGCAGCAGACAGCGCTGGCTGCGCGCATCAGTTACACAGAATTGGAAATCATACTGCCCGGCCAACAGCAATAAGTCGTACTGATTGATGTGATCAATACTAAACTGTGGGTCCTTAATTTTTCGAACAAGGGTATGATTTCCAACGGAATGCGTCAAAATAAAATGAAGTTGATCGGGGAGTTACTCCCAGTTTCCACCAGTGGTTACTTCGGTACGGGACCCCACGCGTAATGGTCCTCTAACACTTTCATCTCCTTTGCGGGCAGGATTAACCGGAGCCGTGTCTACGACTTCAAATACATCCACATCCACATTATTTCGTTTGATTTTATTCGCAAAGAGCTCAAATCGTTCTTTGGAAACAGGAATGGTCGCAATATCCTGTATCTGAAACTTATCGTAGGCTGGGTCATGGTACAGTGTGTCTCGCACGGGGATGCTTCCCAGCGTATCGATATGAATGACGGTTTCTTCCGCACCATAATCCAGTAAGGTGGTTTCTTCCCGTCGTTGCACAATGTAAAGACGGCCAGTATCCAGAAAGCTGATCAGCTTGTTCCAGTCGCTGGTGTATTGCCCATTGGCTTCTTTGTACAGTATTTCTGCATCGCGGATATACTTCAGTTTGTCAATCACCAAGGATTCAATCCGGGCAATTCTTTCTTCTTCTTCAATACTAAACTTAATACGATCAAATAAGTAGTAAGCAATTCCCACTGAAATAAGCAAGAAAACAATGGTTAAGACTTTGGTCAGGCTCATAGGTTAGCAAAATTTAGTGCAATTATAACGAATTCAACAGTAACTCACGCGTAGCGAGTCTGCTAATTTCGGGTTTTATTATCAAATTTGAAATAGCCACGCAAAGATAGTAGCTCTTTCGGGTGGTTGCAGTGGGAGATTATTTGGTGAAACTGCCCTTCTTTCTCAGCTAAAATCTCCTGCGGAGACATAAACTGTACTTTTTCAATCATCTGCTGGCCTTCTTCCATTTCCGGGTCACTACCTGTTTTGAGCGTGCCTCCGGCTACCTCTGCCGAAAAAAACAACTCAATAGCATGCAAGGGTGGGTTGACAAACTCATGGACGAAAAGAAACTGCGAATCTCTAATCTGCAAGCCGGTTTCTTCCGCTACTTCCCGCTGCAGCGCCTCCTCAACTGACTCCCCAAATTCAAGCCCCCCACCTGGCGGAGCAATGAAATATCCTTTTTTTGTTAGGCCCCCGTGAGAAACGAGCAAAAGATCGTCACCGGAAAAACAAAGGGCGCATACCCGCACCCGAATCTGGTTTCCGTATTGCGAATGTATGCGCTCCGGGGTAGGATTCATGAAAAAATTTATCGGTGAAAAACTGCATAGCCACCTCAAATGCCCGACAAACTCAAATATTTCTATTGCTTTGCCTCACTATTACCAGGCACTCTACACGACTATTCCAATATGGTGTAGTATACCTTGGCAAAGATGCTGTCCGGCTCGGCCACAATCTGATTTATGGTATTTCCTGCACTGGCAGGGCCTAAGATAAAATTGGTCTCGAGAGACGATACTCCTGCCAAAAGAGACAAAAGATGGTTTGTAATCCGTACCTGATAGATAGATTCACTTGAGGGAATAGGTGAAGCCGTATTGGTGGTTTGGGCATTGTCTGTAATTAATCCTACCGGCATTAACTGAAAAGTGTTAAAGCTGGTCTGAACAGTATCCCTCTTGATTTTAAAATCGTCTTCAAACCCATATGCATATATTGTTTGTGGCAATGTCTCCCCCTCAGCAGCAGGAGTGGTGCCAATATATAAATCTACCCGATTGATACGGAGATGAGCCGAGGAGTCTGAGGAGCTATCTTCTACGGTTTCAACAAAATCCAGAATGGGCTGCAAACTCAGTGTCGGGTTCAGTCCGGTACCTGATTGCAGGTAAAATTTCCCGTCAGCCGCCATCATTTCCTGATTGGGCGCAGTAATATTAGCTAAGGGAGTACCGGAGCGATCTACCGAAATATTGTTAAAGGTCATCAGTTGGCTACTATTAGTGCCAAAAGAATAGCTGGTAGAGGTGGTTTCGTCACTGGTGCTGAAGTACAGGATCATACTCATCCGGTTAGGATCAAAACCTGTGATGAAATTATTTCCGGAGATTGATCTAAGCGCAATGCCCGGGAAATACTCACGGAAGGCACTATCAGTACTCAGACTGGAAGATCCGGATTTCACCAGAGCTAACAGATCCTGTCCAAAAGTGTCATCCAATGCAATTCGGAAAGTATCTGCCGAAGAAGCAACCTCCGGGTCAGGGGTAAAAGTAAATTCGGCAAGCGGAGTTGGTAAGTAATTCGCTTGATCAGTGCTATAGTAATTTTTTCTTTCCAGCGTGTCGGCTAATGGATAAATGCCTACGGTCTGGCTTCCGACTAAGGCGGCATCTCCATAAAAATAGTCATTTACCATCACCAGTACCAACGAGTCATAGTTGTCTTCCGCTGTAGCTTCGGCTTTTGTGCCAAGCGCTAATTCGGTAAATGACTGAGCCTGCACTTCACCAAACGCATTATCTTGATAGCTCCCTGTTAGCATATGGTATCCTGTTTGCTCAGAACGCCTTGTGTTTACAGAGTCGACTTGTACTAATGAAAAAGGAAGAGGGATTTCTTTAAAGTAGAGATTAAGGGTTTGGTCGCCGGGTTCCTGGGGTAAGCTTAAGATTTCTTCACTCTCACAGGCAAAAATAAGTGGGGTGAGCCACAGCAACCACCCCGCCTTTTTTTTATCCAGCAAGTTCATTATAAAGGTTATAATAAGAGTCCAATAGGTTATCGCCCTGCTCAATTGTGTCAATTTTCTTTTCTTTATCAAACTCATCAAAAAGTTGTACGAGGTCCTGGCTAAACTCATCTTCGGCTTTGATTACGGCATCAGAATACTGGATACCAATTTTAATAAAGCCTTCGTAGTCAGCCGATTGAAGATTTGCCAGCATGCTATCTTCAATGTCCATCATCTTCACTTTCTCAATGATGTCAGTGTTAAACTTAAACTCAAAACTGTTGTTGTAAACGGTGAAGACCGTCTTGGTAGTATGGAAGAGTGGATCATTTTTGTAGGTGGTCTTCAAATACATCGGAATCAGGCTGGTCATCCAGTCGTTGCAATGTACGATATCCGGTGCCCAGCCCAGTTTTTTCACAGTCTCGATCACACCTTTGCAGAAGAAAATAGCCCGCTCGTCGTTATCGGCATGGAAGTTATTTTCTTTATCAAAGAATACGGATTTACGGTGGAAGTAGTCTTAGTTATCAATAAAGTATACCTGTAATTTGGCATTGGGAATAGACGCCACCTTGATGGTCAGCGGTTTTTCTTCATCCCCTACAGCAATATTGATACCCGACAATCGTACCACCTCATGCAGCCGGTTTTTGCGCTCATTGATTAGCCCAAAGCGAGGCACTAAAATCCGGATTTCCATACCACGCTCCTGCATACCTTGTGGCAATTTGCGCACAAAATCCGCCACTTCGGAGGTCTGTAAAAATGGATTGATTTCACTGGCTACATAAAGAATACGGAGTTTCGACATATCTTTGTGGAATTTATAGGTAAGAGAAATGCATGTGCAAAAATACGAAATTATTACCATATTTCCACTTGTATCCTATCTTGAGTCTTGTTTTGCCTGATAAAGGCTATTTTAAATTAAAATAATGCAAATATTTCGGGAAATTAATTCCCTTAGAACTTACCTAAGCAAGCAAAAAAGTCAACAAACCACCGGGCTGGTGCCTACGATGGGCGCCCTTCATGAGGGGCATCTGGCATTATTGAACGCCGCCCGGCAGGATAACGATGTGACTATATGCAGTATTTATGTGAACCCCACCCAGTTTAATAATGCAGCCGACTTAGAGAAATATCCGCGCACCTTAGAAAAAGACGTGGAATTACTGGAAGAAGAAGGCTGCGATGCCGTATTTTGCCCTTCGGATGAGATGATGTATCCGCAGGGGAAAGAGGAAGCACTGCAACTTGGATTTGGCCATTTGGATCAGGTGTTGGAGGGAGTACACCGACCAGGGCACTTTAGTGGAGTAGGGCTGGTCGTCACCAAGCTGTTTAATATCGTGCAACCGCAGCGGGCGTATTTCGGCCAAAAAGATTTGCAGCAATTCGCGGTGATCCGGCAGTTGGTGGCTGATTTTTTCCTGCCGGTAAAACTCATCAGGGTTCCCATCGTACGCAATCCGGAAGGGCTGGCACTTTCTTCCCGAAATCAGCGTTTGAGTCAGGAAGAAAAGCAACGAGCTACCAGGTTATACCAATCGCTTCAACTGGCGCGGCAGCGGATATTGCAGGGAGATACGGTAGACGAGGCCCGGCAACAGGGAGCGCAGCTATTGCAAAGTGATCCGGCTGTGCGGGTAGAGTATTTTGAGGCGGTGGATGCCGAAAGTTTGCGTCCGGTATCCGAAGTGGCGCCTGAGCAGACGATGGCTTTTTGTGTAGCAGCTTATGTGGGTGGGGTACGATTGATAGATAATATCATAGTATAATCATTATAGGAGCATAATCTCAAGATGACTCTCCCTGGTGAGGAACACCCCGTGAGGAACACTCGGCATGGTACGCACGTTAGTTAAGAGGTATAAGATATGAGTAGGTGACACATATGAATATAGAAGTTTTAAAGTCAAAAATTCATCGGGTGAAGATTACCCAAGCCGAACTTCATTATGTAGGAAGCATTACTATTGACGAAGAGTTAATGGAAGCCGCCAACCTGATTGAAGGAGAGCGGGTGCAGATTGTGAATGTAAATAACGGAGAACGACTGGAGACGTATGTCATTCGGGGCGACCGCCGCAGCGGCATGATCTGCATGAACGGCCCTGCCGCCCGAAAAGTACAGGTAGGTGATGTGGTGATTATTATTTCCTACGCCTCTATGCCTATAGAAGAAGCACGGGAGTTTCAACCCACCATTATTTTTCCCGATCAGCAAAACCGACTGATTCACTAAGCGATGGCGGTGTCCACAACCCTTAAAAATGTTATAAAATACGGTTTATCCCTCGCCATTGCGGGAGGGTTGATGTGGCTGGTGTTCCGCAATATGGATGCTGCCACCATCATGGCAAAGTTGCAGGAGGTGCGTTACGAATGGGTCATTGTGGCGATACTGGTTTTTATTACCAGTCACGTCATCCGGGCATACCGCTGGAATCTGATGCTGGCTCCACTGGGGTACCGTCAGGTAACAACCTTTCGTACCTTTCTGGCAGTATTGGTAGGGTACTTTGCGAACCTGATTGTTCCCCGCATGGGAGAAATCTCCCGCTGTGGAGTCATGCGACAACTTGAAAAAATTCCGGTAACCACCGCTCTGGGCACAGTGGTCGCGGAGCGTATCGTTGACCTTGCTTCGTTGATGCTGCTCATGGCGGTATTATTTTTAGCCGAGTTTCAGCGGCTTAGCGATTTTATTACCGGGTTTTGGCAGGAAAAATTCAGTAGCCTGGGCGAGAGCGTATTCGGTATATATGTGTTTGTCGGAGTGGCGGTGGCAGGCTTGCTGGCCTTGTATCTGCTGGGCAGGGTATATCAGCATAAGCTCAAGCAGAATGCGTTGTTTCAAAAAGCCCGGGCGTTGGTGCGCGAGGTTCTGAGAGGTGTCTCCAGCATTGGGAAGGTGGAAAAGAAAGCCCAATTCTGGCTGGCTACGGCCTCCATGTGGACGATGTACTTCCTGATGTCTTACGTAGTATTTTTTGCCATTCCCGAAACTGTTTCGCTGGGAGTGAGCGCCGGACTGTCGGTCTTGGTGATGGGAAGCCTGGGAATGGCGGCGCCGGTGCAGGGCGGTTTCGGTACATTTCATGCGCTGGTGAGTGGAGTGCTGATGCTCTACGGAGTCAGCCAAAGCGATGGAGTATTGTTTGCGACCCTGGTACATGGTATGCAAACCATTTCTTTCATTTTACTAGGAGCCTTTGCTTTCTTTATGGTATCCGTACTTGCCTCCAGGGATGCCAAAGCCAAACCTTCCGAGGCCAAAGCTTCTTCCTGAAAGTAGAATTTTTTTTAGTATTTAGTTGTTTTTTTAAAGCAACCTTCCGCGCTTTATTTTCGTTGATACGCAACGACGAGAAGGTCATTATCAACCTGATTTAATACATCAAATATGTCAATATACATTATATTATTTATAGGAGTAGCCATTCTGAGCTTTGCCGTAAGCCAGAGGCTCAAGAATAAATTCAAGAAATATTCGCAGATTCGCTGGAACGCAGATTTAACAGGGCGCGAAATTGCCGAGCACATGTTACGCGACAACGGTATTCGCGATGTTGAAGTCATTTCCGTGCCCGGTCGTTTAACGGACCACTATAATCCTGCGACCCAAACGGTAAACTTAAGTGAAGCCGTATACCACGGTCGGTCCGCCGCTGCCGCCGCTATTGCTGCCCATGAGTGCGGCCATGCGGTGCAGCACGCTACGGCCTACAGTTTTCTGGAGTTTCGCTCAGCCATGGTGCCGGTGCAGAATGTCAGTGCCCGGATTTTGAACATAGTCGTATTGGCACTCTTTTTTGGTGGTGCGTTCATCTTCGGGATGGGGGGTGGTTTCTTTAATATCGCCATCTTGGTGATCATTGGCTGTTATGCGGTCATTACTTTATTTTCACTGGTCACGCTGCCGGTAGAGTTTGATGCCAGCAAGCGGGCACTGGCCTGGATTCAGCAAAAGAATATTGCTTCTCCCGATGAATATGGTATGGCCAAAGACGCGCTGAAGTGGGCGGCCATGACTTACGTAGTTGCGGCCTTAGGCTCTATCGTTGGTCTGCTCTACTGGATTTCTATCTACCTGGGTGGCCGCGATTAAGCGGTAAACGAAGAAAATCATCAGGCACCTTTGTCACGCAAAGGTGCTTTTTTTATGTGCAGGGATATCAGTATATTGCATAATGCTCGGCATGCATACTAATTTTAGCATTAACCATATACGAAATGAACTTTGAACTGACGGAAGAACATCGGGCGGTGCAGGAGGCTGCCCGCGATTTTGCCCAAACCGAACTCCTTCCCGGCGTAATTGAACGGGATGAAAAACAACAGTTCCCTACGGAGCAAATTAAGAAGATGGGTGAACTGGGCTTTATGGGTATGATGGTAGACCCGAAATACAATGGTGGGGGCATGGATGCCAAGTCGTACGTGCTGGCAATGGAAGAAATATCCAAAGTGGATGCCTCAGCCTCGGTCTGCATGTCGGTTAATAATTCTCTGGTTTGCTGGGGGATTGAACAATATGGCACTGAAGAGCAAAAAGAAAAATACCTGACTCGCCTGGCCACCGGAGAGGTTATTGGTGCTTTCTGCCTGTCGGAACCCGAAG
>JAVKCN010000097.1:0-12616 GCA_040222715.1 Cyclobacteriaceae bacterium
TTCGCTACGGTCTAGACAAATGGCAAAACCATCTACAGAGTTTTGTAGTATTCCTAGAATACCTCGCTCAATACCTGAGGTACTTGACTAAGCGTTCGGAAAATCAAAAACTACTCCTAAACCAAAATGTACCGTAATATAGGTGCTTTTATAAGGCGACTCTCGGAAATATTTGCAGATCATGGTACTTCCACATAATACTCATGCGCGCGTTGCTCAGCCACAGTGGCAGCATCCAGACTGTCCATTGCTTCCAGAATTTCGGCCCGGTAGTGATGAGCCTCCCCCGCCAGGTAAGAGTCCGGGAACGAACGGGCGCTACGGGTAAAATGCTGATAGGCTTCCTGCCAGGCTTGTTGTTCAAACAGCATTTTTCCCTGCTGAAAATCCTGCTGCCAGGCCAGGGCTTCCGGGCGCATCCGTTCGGCTTCCTGTAACGCAGCAAACGGCGGAAGCTTGACCGTACTGTATTTTTCCAGCACGTTGGAAATATTGTCAGAAAAAAAAGCTTCTAAGGCCCGCACATACGCCTCTGCCTCCTGTTGGTTGTAGTTTTCTGTCTTCAGTCGCTGCTCTTCGGGCGCGTGGGTAAAAAAGGTGGCCTCACCAATTACTGCCGGAATGCCATAAGTACCGCGCAACACTGCCGCACCCCGGTCCGGAAAGATGGTATGGTCGGAGGCCAGGCTGACCGGAACGCTATCACTAAACAAAGCCATGCGTAGCTCCCGCGTGACCAGTTTGCCCAACGCAACGCTGGCCTGGTTTTCCGAGGCATTGCCGTGGTAATACACAATCGGGAAGTTAACCAACGGATCGGCGGTGGCGTTGTGGTGAATAGAAAGAAATACATCCGCCTGCTGGTTAACGGCTAGTTCGGCTCGCTCAGCCAGACTAATGGCTGTGTCGCTGACCCGGGTCATCAATACTTTAGCTCCCCGGGCTTGTAGTAGGGCTGACAGTTGTTTGGCTACTCGTAGGTTGATCCACTCTTCCCGTTCGCCCGATGGCCCTACCCGGTAGGAATCCGTATTGGCTGTGCCGCCGTGTCCTGCATCAATGCAGATAATTTTATTGGCAAGCACCGAAGGCTTTTCTGAGCCGGGAGATGCACAGGCAGTGATGAATAATAGAATGAGGGGATAAAAACGTATCACAGGCTATGATGAGAAAAGTGGACGAAAGATGCAATATAAGCCGGTGGACTGGTTTGTCAAAAACTAGGGCTGCACCCGTACTTCCACCCGCCGGTTCCGGGCGCGACCGGAGGCCTCGGCATTGGAGGCAATGGGCTGGGTTTCTCCCTGGCTTTGGCGATAGAGTTTGACTTTTCCACGCAGTCCTGATGATGCCAGAAAACGGACTACCGCCTGCACCCGTCGTTGGGCTAATTGCTGGTTGTAGTCGTCAGCTCCCTGGGCATCGGTATGACCAATCACCCGGATGGCCCGGGGCGAAGCGGTGACTACCTGTTGGGCAAAAGCCCTTAAGTCTGCCTTGGCCTGCTCGGATAGCTCGCTACTGTCCAGGGAAAAGTATACCATGACGGGAGCGGCGCGAAGCGTATCCGGGAGAGGCCGATCAAAACTGCGGAAAGACTTTTCCCGGAGAATGACCCCGGAATCCAGTTTTCCGTCATATACATCAGCAATGGCCAGTTTGATCCGGTACGGACGATGGGGTACCACCCGGGCCTGGGCGGTCAGCACTTTGGTCAATCCATCATACTCCAGCCAGGGATGATAAGGCGCATCGCGCTGACTGTTTTCAATAAACCACTCTGCATGTTGCGTAGCGTTGATCTGATCAATGTGTACAGGCAATTGCGTGCCGGGAATCAGCGCGAGGTTTTGTTGTTCTTTGGTGGTAAGGTCGGTCAGGATAAAGGCAAATACATCGTTGAAGCCTTTGTTGACGTATTCGGGGTATTCTTCGGAGGCAAAAATATAATCGAAAGCAATGGTATTGTGGGTAGGAAAAAAGGTGAATTCCAGCACGGCCGCATCGTGAGTATCCCGTGCACTGATCCTGGATAATTTCTCATCTCCATCCCGGTTAAAGATTGTACTTTGCGCATGGCTGCGATTGGGCCCTGCTGCACTGGTTGCTTTTCCGGTAGACAAAATGATGCCCCTGGGCAGTGGGAAATCAGGATGGTCACAGCTGAAAAGCCCGAGGGCCTGGTAGGTGCCCCGGTACGAAATTGCATTCACCTTCATGGCTGACTGGAGAAATACTTCGGTGACCAGTACATCTTCCGTAAATAACGTATCCACCTGCGCCTGGGCCAGCAGTAACCCGGGAAAGAAGAGAAATAGCCCGATAATCCGACAGCCAGCCATACGCTATTAACGTTGGGGTTAGTCGGTTTATTCCACGATCCGGTAACGCCGGGCAACTTCTTCCCGGGACATCGCTCCGAAGTGCCACCATTCGGAGGTAGAGATCGAAAAGCCGACCTGAGTCATTACTTCTCGCAGCAGTTGGCGGTTGCGGACCTGTTCCTCACGAAGCTCTCCTTTTTTCAGCAGCGCGTCTTCTTCACTGGGATAGGCCAGTATGCCAAAGTAGTCAAAATCCGTAGCCATGTCCAGTAATTCTCCCGTTGTGGTATCCAGAATGGTCAGGTCTACAGCCGCTCCGTAATTGTGCAGGGAACCCTCCTGCGGATTGGCAATGTACTTTTTCCGTTCCTCAGGCGGATGGTCCAGGGCATCCCACAGCGTTTGCTGCACCCGACGGGGGCGCAGGGCATCGTAAACGTAAAAAGTATAGTGGGGGTGATTTTCTTTCAGCAGGGCATTGGCTTTAATCAACATCTGTGCGGGTTCCGGTTGCAGGTAGGCTTCATCAAAAGCCTGGTACATATCCCGACCTACAATATTGTCCGTGGTGCCGTAGCGTAAATCTACCCGGATAGAAGCGTCCAGAGATTGAATGCGGACCAGCCCCATCTCGCGTAGCTGTTGCTCTAAATTGCTAAATGCGGCGTCAGTCTCCGTTGTTTTGGTCGAATCTTCGGTAGATGGTCCTTTTCGTGGTGTCATCGGGTGCTTGTTTTATCGGTGTTTACAAACCTATCACTTATTCGTATGCAGTAGCACTGAAAGCTGAAGTATATCCCAAAATATGGTTAATTCCTTAAGATTGGGGCCTATCTTTCAGAAACAGCCCGAATTTTTTCTCTGACTTGAGTTGTTTCACTTCCTGAATATTTTGAAAATAAATGGATAAACCTGTGTTTCTTATGATAGCTTCTTCTCATTTCTAACGATTTTCAGTAACTATGCGGACTTATTAACCTAATCTATGGAAGGAAACGCCATCATCATCACGCATGGGCTGCTGGATAGCAATCAGGCTAAAACAGCCCACGGCCTCGTTCGAGATACATCACGCTATCGTGTTCTAGCCATTATTGACCATGTTTCAGCGGGTCGCGATGTGCGGGAGATTGTCTCCCGAGCTCCCTACCCCGTACCAATCTACGCTTCTCTGACTGAGTGCTTCGAACAACTTGATAAACCAGTCACTTACTGCCTGGTTGGAGTGGCTGGGCACGGTGGGAAAATTCCTCCGGGCATGCTTGAGACGGTAAAAGAGGTGCTGAATCGCAAAATGCATATCGTCAACGGGCTACATGAATATATGAGCGATATTCCGGAGATAGCCGCCTTGGCCGAAGCCAATCAGGTAACCATTACGGACATTAGGAAAGCGAAACCCAAGTCGCAACTTCACTTCTGGGAAGGAGACATCTACGATATTCCCAGCCTGCGGATTGCCATGCTGGGTACGGATTGCAACCTGGGCAAACGAACCTCCACGCGCCTGTTGCTGCATGCCTTACATCAGGCCGAAATAAAGGCCGAGATGATCTATACCGGCCAAACCGGCTATATGCAGGACAATCGCTTCGGTTTTATCTTTGACTCTACCCTGAATGATTTTATTTCGGGCGAGATTGAAGCGGCCATTGTACAGTGCTACCGCGAAGTGCAGCCGGATGTCATTCTTCTCGAAGGGCAAAGCTCGCTACGCAATCCCGGCGGACCGGGTGGTTCTGAATTTCTGGTGTCCGGTCAAGCCAAACAGGTGGTACTTCAACACGCTCCGGCCCGGAAATATTTCAGCGGCTACGAAGATCTCAAAGTAGAAATTCCTTCGCTGGAAAGCGAGATTGAGCTGATCCGCATGTACGGCTCGGAGGTGATTGCGCTGACGTTGAACATAGAAAACCTAACCTTGGAGGAAGCCCGCACTTACCAGCAGCAGTATCAGGAACAGTTCGGCATTCCGACGCTTTTGCCATTGTATGATGATTTTACTGAATTGACCACCGCCATCCGCCATCTCCTATGAAAATCAAAGCCATCCACGTTCGTAAAGAAGACCTGGACCTGACCCGTCCTTATACCATTGCCTACCGCACGACCACTTCGGTGAGCAACTGTATTGTGGAGGTTGAGACGGATACCGGGGCCATCGGCTTCGGAGCGGCCAATCCGGGAAAGTATGTGGTGGGAGTAGATGTAGACGATACCGTTCAGGCCCTAACCGAAGAAAGCACGGACTGGCTGATCGGAGGAGATGTGCGGGAAATGCAGCAGCTGGTATACGAGGTACAGCATCGATTCGCAAAACAACCCGGAGCCTGCGCGGCCCTCGATATTGCCCTGCACGACCTGTTTGCTCAGTACCTGGACATTCCTTTGGCCCGCTTCTTAGGGCAAAAACATCAGGCACTGCCCACGTCCATTACCATCGGCATTAAAAATGTGGAAGAAACCCTGGAAGAAGCAGACGAATACATCGGAAGGGGCTTCCGCATTCTGAAAGTAAAACTGGGTAAGTCGAAAGAAGAGGACATAGAACGCCTGAACAAACTGCGGGAGCGGGTTGGCAAGGACATCATTATCCGGGTAGATGCCAACCAGGGCTATAATCTGCTGCAACTGGAAGATTTTTACTACGCGACCTTTGGCCCTAATCTGGAACTCATTGAGCAGCCCCTACCCGCCGATGCGGTAGAGGAGTACCGAAAATTACCCACTGAGATCAAAAAAGTAGTAGCCCTGGATGAGACTCTGGTAACTCCCCAGGATGCGTATCAGATGATCTGTACTTCCAAAGCCGCGGGCATTTTCAACATCAAACTCATGAAATGCGGTGGCATCGGCCACGCCCGGGAGATTGCCAACATCGCTAAAAATGCCGGGATTGACCTGATGTGGGGTTGCAATGACGAAAGCCGTATCAGCATCTCCGCCGCCCTGCACATTGCCCTGGCCTCCAGCAACACCAAATACCTCGACCTGGATGGCAGCTTCGACCTGGCCCGCGACGTCGTCACCGGAGGCTTCGAACTACAAAACGGCATGATGCGCCTGACTGATCAACCAGGATTGGGGGTTAAGAAGGTGGAGGGTTGATGGTTCTATTGTTGGATAGTTAAACTGCTTATTATTAAATGGTTAGATAAATTATTAAGCATTATAGACACTGAAAGTTTTTGCTATGATTTGCATAATAGTAGCAATTAGCTGAAAATATGTATCTTTCATAAAGTTGTAGGTACTGTTTAAAGTAGTGGAAGATCCTAATATAAATATTGACCCTATAGTTTTTCGACAGATGAAGGAAGCTGTAGCTTCTGCTGTGGAAAATATTCAAAGGGCAATTACAAATATCTCACCTTCTATCATTGAATTTAATCAAAAGTTAAATTCGTCTCTTCATCCCTTTTCTGAGCAACTAGAATACGAGATAGAAAAAAGCATACGGAAATATCCTAACTCTCTAAAAATGCTAGCTGAGTACGGTTGGTATTGGCCGTTTTTTGATTTTCCTCCCACCATTAACAGTAAAAATGTAAATGAAGTGGATGAAATGATGGTCGCACTCATTAAAGATAATATCACTAAAATCGAAGATGACCTAATAAATGAATTTTCTCACAGAGCTAAGCCAATAACGGCGGCTATTAAAGCTCATAAGAAGAAAGAATATGATTTGTCTATTCCTGTTTTTTTTGCACAGACAGACGGAATATGTAAAGAATTGATAGGGCGTAATTTTTTTGGTGCTGATAGGAGTAATGGGTTCAAGCCTTATACGTATGCATGGACAGAACAATTTAGAGCATTTTCAATATTAGGCATCCTCACTGAACCTCTTAAACACAAAGGGGGACTAAATAAACACCATTCTGAAGATAACTTAATAGGAATCACACGACATTCTGTTTTGCATGGTGAAAGCTCTGATTATGGTAATGCTTTGAATAGCAATAAGGCACTTTCATTACTATATTATGTTGGATACATAGTCCATAAAGTAAAAGAAAACATTGAAAGTGAAAGTAATTAACTGTCAATGAGATGAACCTCAAGCAGAAAATACAAAGCGATATCGATAAATTTCTGAACCTATGTCAAACGCATAGTGTCAAGACGTTGTATGCCTTTGGTTCATCGGTGACTGACAGATTTGATGAGGAAACCAGCGATATTGATCTGTTGGTAGAAATTGGTGAGACTGATCCTATTGAGCGGGGTGAAAAACTCATATCATTGTGGGACAATATGGAAACATTTTTTGACCGTAAAGTAGATTTGTTGACCGAGGCTTCTATTAAAAATCCGGTATTGAGAAAGAACATTGATCGTACAAAAATCCTGATTTATGACGGAAGCGGGCAGAAAGTACTTGTCTGACATACTGATGGCTATAGAACTGATCGAGGAGTTTATTCAGGATACTACCGCCTTTCCCGCCTATGAAGCTGATCTTAAAACACAAAGTGCGGTAGAAAGGCAATTAGGAATTATCGGAGAAGCATTGAATAAATTTCATAAAGTTGAGCCTGCCATTCGAATCGAAAACGATCGTCAAATCGTTGCTTTCCGAAATCGCCTGATTCATGCGTATGACAGCATTGACAATGCCATTGTGTGGGTGATCTTAAAAAAGCATCTGCCTAACCTGAAAAGCGAAGTTGTAAATATTGAGAAATGATCACCGAAAAAGATACCATTCTTAAGCTCAGGTTACCGACCGATCCGCGCTGGGTGGCGCTGGCGGATGAAAACCTGGAAGAAATTCTGATTGACCATGCCTATTGCGAGCAGAAAGCGGCTTCTTCCTGCATTTCCTTAATCGTGCAGTTCCCGGATCGGCAGGAACTGGTGGATGTACTTTCGCCCATTGTGGCCGAAGAATGGGAGCATTTTCAGCGGGTGCTGGAGCAGATCCGCAAGCGGGGCTTCACGATGGGACGAAAACGCACCGATGAATACGTGGTGCAACTGAGCAAGCAGGAACGCAAAGGCGGCCCGATTGAACGCCAACTGATGGACAAACTGCTGATCAATGCCATGATTGAGGCCCGGAGTTGCGAGCGATTTAAAATCCTGTGGAAAAACCTGTCGGATGAAGAATTAAAAGCCTTTTACTACGATCTGATGGCTTCGGAAGCCGGACATTACGTCACTTTTATCAAGCTTGCCAAGGAATATATGCCCGAAGAAGTGGTGAAAGCCCGCTGGGCAGAACTGCTGGAGATTGAGGCTGACATCATCCAAAACCTGGAAGTGCGCCCCGACCGTATGCACTGATGTAGGGTTTCGATGGCTTTTCCTTTCCATTCGGTCAATTTTTTTCTCATTTTTGGCGTTTCGATTTTATACAAGCGGGAAAAGGTCATAAAAGAATAAACCGTTGATTGCTAATACTTAGCATATTGTAAGCTCAACGGTTTCTGTTCAATCCTTCCACCCTACTCACCTTAAAACAGGGTATTGTGAAGCAATGGTGGTTTATCAGTGTGATTGGGCTTAGTACAACCTGGCTGGGCCTGGTATTTCCCGGGCAGGGTTGGGCTCAGGATACGGTAACTCTGTATTACGATCACGAAGAACAAATCCCCAAAGAAACCTTTCAGGTAGCTACTGACGATCCCTCGGCGCTGGAGGGCCCTTACACCGAGTTTTTCTTTAATGGTTCTATCAAAACCAAGGGAATCTACGCCCAAAACCAGGCCAATGGCTACTGGGAGTACTTTTATGAAAACGGTCAGCCTAAAATGCGCGGGGAGCTCAAAAACGGCAAGAACCAGGGAGTGTGGGAATACTTTTTTGAGAATGGCCGCCTGGAAATGAAGGGCGTGGTAGACGATAGCCTGCGAAACGGACCGTGGACCTTTTACTACGAGAACGGGGCATTAAAAAGCGAAGGTGCATTTGAACAGGGGCAAAAAGCAGGCCTGTGGAAAGAATATTACGAAGGCGGATCAGTCAAAGTAGAGGCTATCTACCAGGGAGATACCACCCAATACCAGGAGTTTTATGCGTCGGGCGATCTTAAGCTGGAAGGAGCTGAGGTTAACGGAAAACGGCAGGGGTTGTGGAAGAATTATTACGAAAATGGTTCGTTGCGGGCTGAAGGTCGCTACCAGAAGGGAAAACGACAGGATTCTTGGAAGTTTTATTATCTGAACGGCCAGATTTCATCGGTAGGCGATTTTCTGGATGATTCTTCAGTAGGAAAATGGACCTATTACTACGAAAATGGCCATGTGAGCGCTGAAGGGGCCGAACGTGATGGAGTGCGGGAAGGCTATTGGAAACTCTACCACAGCGATGGTGATTTCAAGGGGGAAGCCGTATTTAATCACGGAGAAGGCGTCTATCGGGAGTTTTACCCGGAAGGTGCAGTGAAGATAGAGGGAAAGCTGAGCAATGGCGTGCATCAGGGTAAATGGCAGTACTTCTACGAGGATGGTACTCTGGAAGGCGAAGCTGTTTTCACCGACGGAAAAGGCATCTACCACGGGTACTACCGCGAAGGAAACAAGAAAATGAAGGGAACTGTAGAGAACGGAGAGCGCGTAGGTGTCTGGGAACTCTACCAACCCGATGGAGAACTGGCCGGCTACTACCAGAGTGTATACGAAAACGATCAGCCAGTATTTCAGGCACTGGATAAACCGGACAAGGAAAAAGCCAAAGATACCGTAGAGGTGGCGGTGCGTAATCCCGATTATCTGTTCCGAAGAAAGAAAAGCCTGCGCTACTTCTCTCCGAAGATCAACGAGATGAAGCAGTTGATCCTGGGAGTGAATCCGGTGGCACTACTGGTAAACCGGCTGCCCATTAGCCTGGAGTACTACATTCAGGAGCGGCTCGGGCACGAGCTGGAGGTAGGGGTGCTGCGCGATCCTTTTTTTACCCTGGACCAGAAGGTAGCGCTTAATGTGCCTTACCAGCGAGGGTTTTTTGTCAACCTCAAACAGAAATTCTACCACAACGATACCCGCTCGGGGATGTTTTATTTCGGCCATCAGCTGGGAATGGACTACCTGTATCACTATGCCAATGTGCATGAGCTTGATGCGAACGGGCTGGCACTACCCAATACGCAGACGGCCCTGCTGGCAAAAGAACAGTCAATTTCGTACGCCTTACTGATTGGTACGCGCCTTATGAAAGATCCTGATCTGATTCAGCCCCGCACCAACAAAGATAAACCCGGGCAAGGCCTGACTTTTGACCTGTTTGTGGGAGTAGGAGTTGGATACCGGATATTGCATCAGCAGTATGAGTACAATGTGCAATACAATGATGCCATGAAACAGGTAGATCAATCCACTTTTCACATTCCTTTCTACCTGGGGACCACCATCGGGTATGTGTTTTAAAACAGAAAACATAAACAGCCAGCTGGATGAGAGAGGAATTTTGAGAAGGCACAACACACTAAAAAATCAGCCATTTTGTGAGGTAACCATTGAGCAATCAACAATCGTTACCCAATCGTGTTTATGATAGTATAGTAATAACCCAACGTATATGTCCGAGAAAAAGAAGACTGTGATTGTGGGGGCTACCCCCAACCCTTCCCGCTACGCCTACCTGGCGGCCAATATGTTGACTGAGTACGGGCACCCCATTGTTCCGCTAAGCATTAAGCGAGGCTCGGTAGTGGGTGTGGAACTGCTGGATATGCGGCAGAAACCCGCTTTAGAAGATATACACACCGTTACACTGTATATTGGCCCGGCCCACCAGCCCGAATGGTATGAATACCTGTTGAGCCTGCAACCTCAGCGCTTTGTTTTTAACCCGGGTACGGAGAATCCTGACTTCTATCAGCTAATCAGAGAACAGAAGATAGAGGTGGTGCAAGGTTGCACATTGGTAATGCTTCGCTCAGGAACTTACTGATCATCCCTGATCGTTTAAATACTGGCTATCAATTACTTAAATAGTTCACTAGGCGTTTTCTCAGCCTGGTGGTTTTTCTGGAATTTTGCTAATAGAAAAACCGCAAAATTATCGTAATTTTAAGCCTTTATAAAATATCTTATGAGCGAAACAACAGATACAAATTCTTTAGCGAACGTCCGTGCTGGAGAGTATTCAGCGAATAACATTCAGGTATTAGAGGGATTAGAGGCGGTACGAAAACGTCCGGCCATGTACATTGGTGATGTCAACATGAAGGGATTACACCATATGGTGTATGAGGTCGTTGACAACTCCATTGACGAAGCCCTGGCTGGCTATTGTGACCATATAGACGTCTTTATCCATGAGGATAATTCCATTACCGTTTCCGACAATGGCCGGGGTATTCCGGTAGACATCCATACCAAAGAAAATCGTTCGGCCCTGGAGGTTGTGATGACGGTACTGCATGCCGGAGGTAAATTTGATAAAAATACGTATAAAGTTTCCGGTGGATTGCACGGAGTTGGGGTTTCCTGCGTAAATGCCCTGTCACAGAACCTGACGGCTACCATACAGCGCGATGGTAAAATATACGAGCAGCAGTATTCCCGGGGTGTACCGCTCTACGATGTGCGAGAGATTGGCGAGACGGAAAGTAAAGGTACAACCGTGCATTTCCAGCCTGATGCTGAAATTTTCAATGTACTTGAATATAAGTACGAAACCATCGCTTCCCGCTTGCGCGAACTGGCTTTTCTGAATGCCGGTCTCCGTATTACGCTAACTGATTTACGCGAAAAAGATGACGATGGCGAATCGCAGAAAGATGAATTTTATTTCGAGGGTGGATTGATTGAGTTTGTCAATTATTTGGATAATAATCGCGAAAAACTCATTCCCGAACCTATTTATATTGACAACGAACGTAATGGAGTACCCGTACAGGTAGCATTAACGTACAATAATTCTTATGCTGAGAATGTTGTCTCCTACGTAAATAACATCAACACGATCGAGGGAGGTACCCACGTATCGGGTTTCCGTCGTGCCCTGACGCGCACGCTGAAAACCTACGCTGATAAGTCCGGTTTGCTGGATAAGGCAAAAGTGGAAATTAGTGGGGATGACTTTCGGGAAGGGCTTACTGCCGTTATTTCTGTTAAAGTGGCCGAGCCGCAGTTTGAAGGACAAACAAAAACCAAACTCGGAAACTCAGACGTCATGGGGGCGGTAGAATCCTGTGTGGGCGATACTTTGGCAACCTTTCTGGAAGAACATCCGAAAGAAGCCAAAGTAATCATTAGCAAAGTGGTGCTGGCCGCTCAGGCTCGTCACGCGGCCCGCAAGGCACGGGAAATGGTGCAGCGGAAAAACGTATTGACTGGTACCGGCCTGCCTGGTAAACTGGCTGACTGCTCGGATAACGATCCGGGGCGTTGCGAACTCTATCTGGTAGAGGGCGACTCAGCGGGTGGAAGTGCCAAGCAGGGGCGAGAACGTATGTTTCAGGCCATCTTACCATTGCGGGGGAAAATCCTGAACGTAGAGAAAGCCCAGGAACACAAAATTTACGATAACGAAGAGATCAAGAACATGATCACGGCCATGGGCGTGTCGTTTGGTACTGAGGATGACGATAAGGCGCTGAATATGGAACGGTTGCGCTATCACAAAATCATCATCATGACGGATGCGGACGTGGATGGTAGCCATATTCGGACCCTGATCCTGACCTTCTTTTTCCGCTACATGCGCGAATTAATTGAGATGGGTTACTTATACATTGCCCTGCCGCCGCTGTATCTGGTAAAGAAAGGCAAAGAAGAGCGCTACATCTGGACTGAAACAGAGCGGGAAGCCGCCGTGAAAGAACTTGCCGGAGACGGTAAACTGGAATCGGTAGGAGTGCAGCGTTACAAAGGACTGGGTGAAATGAACCCCGAGCAACTGTGGGAAACTACCATGAATCCCGAAACCCGCAGCCTCAAGCTCGTCACAATTGACTCTGCCGCCGAAGCCGATCACCTGTTCTCTATGCTGATGGGAGATGAAGTAGCCCCTCGCCGGGAGTTTATTGAAAAAAATGCCAAATACGCCAACTTAGACATATAATTCGTCTGGCAGAAAAAATTTATGGGAAAAGGGCTGTCTGTTTCAGATAGCCTTTTTACTTTCGAACCGTATTACTTTTTTTGTAACCTGCTGCGGTAGTCAGCAGGTTAGTTTATCAGCCCATAAACGTATCGGATTTTATGTTAGTTAAAGACCGGATCTCTTCTTCTATTGCGACCAGCGAGTTTATTAGCCGGGATCTCAGCTGGCTCAAGTTCAACTACCGCGTACTGGATCAGGCGAAGAAGGCGCAGCGTAATGTTTTTGAGAAACTG
>JAVKCN010000098.1:0-106541 GCA_040222715.1 Cyclobacteriaceae bacterium
GCAAATGGCACCTCGACGGCCGTGGGCGCAGCAGCTTTACTCCTCCCGGGGCCCGACGGCAGGGTTTTCAGTACTGGAAAGCGCTGGAGTGCTCGCATGATTACAACCACTCAGCGTACTATACCGGGAGTTCACCGGAAAAGAAATTCTGGGAAGGCTACGATGCCATTGCCGAAACGCGGGATGCCCAGGAGTATATACAACAGCACGCTCAGGATGCCCAGCCCTTCTTCCTGTTCCTGAGCTGGGCCACTCCCCATGCTCCCTACCAAACGGCACCGCAGGCATATAAGGATATGTATGATCCCCAGCGCCTGGAACTTCGGCCCAATGTGCCGACTGAAATGGATTCTATGGTGCGGGCCGATCTGGCTGGCTATTATGCCCACTGCACCGCCTTAGACGATATGGTGGCAGATATACTGCAAACCCTGGAGGATACCGGCTTGCGCGACAATACCGTGATTTTGTTTACTTCCGATCACGGAGATTTGCTGGGGTCGCACCATGCGTATAAGAAGCAGCAGCCGTACGAAGAGTCTATCCGGGTGCCGATGCTCATCAGCCACCCCAGGGTTAAGGCGGGAGAGTACGAGGCGCTTATCAATTCTTACGATATTATGCCAACCCTGCTGGGGCTTACCGGAGTGGAGGTGCCACCCTCCGTGGAAGGTTATGATTATGGCGCGTACCTGACCGAGCAGCTTCCCCTCCCCGACACCACTACCCTGATCAGTTGCGTGCAGCCCTTCGGGCAGTGGAACCGCTTTCAGCATGGGGGAAAAGAATACCGGGGGCTGGTAAGCCTGCGCTATACCTATACCCGCGACCTGGAAGGCCCCTGGCAATTGTTTGACAATCAGGTAGATCCCTATCAGCTTACCAACCTGGTGAGCGACCCGGCCTACGCAGATCTGCAAAGCCGGTTTGATGCCCTGCTCACCAAAAAACTGGAGGCGCAGGGTGATGCCTTTCTTCCGGGCATGGAGTACGTAGCCCAGTGGGGGTATCCGGTGGATGAACGGCAGACGGTGCCGTATACGAACTAACGTTGTATCAGGAGCAGGTTGACGGACTAGATAGATTAACTGGGCCGGTGGCCGGAAGTGGTCGCCTGGCGCATAGCCTTCTGTTCGCTTACTGACGATCGCTTACCAGTTTGCCAGTAATGCGTTTTTCCGGGATGAATGATTTGCGAGTACGGTGTCAGGAGGTGACGACTACATCCAGAGCTTCCAGTTGCTGGGGATGTTCGTGGCAGGCTATCTTGGCAATGGTCAGAAACGAGCGCATCCAGATTTTCAGGTCGTGGATGGCGGCATTGCGGGTTTGGGTGAGGGTTTGCACCTGAGCCTGGGCCTGCCGTTGCAGGGCGACCAGTTCAAAGACCCGGTTCACCAGTTTGCCCGCCTCGTTCAGTTCTTTCTGCGGAGCGTGGTACTTCTCCATCATCGCTACTGGGATATGGGTGTAAAACATTCTGGCCTGATCCAGCAGGTCGAGCGTGGCTTTGTTGCGGGCGCGGGTGAGCCCGAGAGTATCAGTATAGGCCGCTTCCCGTTTGTAGGCCAGCCGGGCGGTGTCCAGGTGCATCTGAAACAGTACGGTAAGCTGCTGCCGGGTATCCTTCAGAATCTGGGAAGTGCTTTTGGCCTGATACCAGGCCATCTGCTGCTGCTGGGTGAGTTGCTCAATGCCCTCGTACCGCTTCAGGCCGTCGCGTAATTTCTTCTCGTTGTAGCCGTATTCCTGAAGGATCGTTTGCAATTCCGGGTTGTTCAGGGCATTGTTGAGGGCTACGTATACCTGCTTGAGAAATTTATTCTGTTTCATGGGTTGAAGTTTTTGTGTCATTCAATCATAAATGCCTGGAGGTCTGGTTCATGCAGGAGGAATATGGTCTTGCGACGAGGCGTGTACTCGCAGCGGGCCGGGCCTGTTTTTTCAATACACCAGGCCGGTTAGAGAAGGTTTTTAATCGCCAAGATACCGGGAGAGGATCGATAAATAAAGGCAATACTGGCCAGAAGGGTACAGAGGTAAGGCAATACTGGCTTTTGCCACGGATCTGTTGTGCTGCGGCTGTTCTACGGCAAAATGCCCGGGCTACTGGCAGTGATTCGATGTAAGAAAAAAGCTGTCACACCCGCAAACCGTTGGTTTTCGACCATAATCGATCTGACGCGCCCCAAAACCGTCGGTATACGCCCATATTCGACGCTACAGACCCCAAAACCATCGGTTTACCCCCATGTTCGGCCGGTCAAGCCCCAAAACCAACGGTATACGGGTATATTCAAACCATTACACCCGCAAACCGACGGTTTACTGCCCGGCCGGTTCCCCCAGAAGCGTATACCCAGAGCACCCGGAGTAAAAGCATTAAACCGCTACTCCTTCCGAGCATCCCGAAAACATTGCTGCGGAGGAAGCTGCGTACTAGCCAGAAGACAATTCGGCACCTCATTCTGATGAAGCCCTCGGTGAGTGCCGGATGTCATGGCTAACAAATGATAGACTAAGCCCATGATTAGAAGTATTATCATAAACGCACTATCTTGCGGATATAGAAAATATACACGCCATATGGCGTATACACACTCGTTGTGTGCCATTAAATCAAATCTTGAATTGAAAATTTCAGATGAAAAAAATCAATGTAAAAAAGAAGGAAATTCTGCAAAGAACAGGTGACTTGAGAGGAAAGGCATATTTTGTAGAATCCGGTTTACTCAGAAGTTATACGATTGATGAAAAAGGAAAAGAACACATTTTCATGTTCGGCCCTGAAGGATGGATTGTTGCTGATTATGCATCGGCAGACGAGCCCTGCGATTTATACATCGATGCCTTAGAAGACTCGGTAGTAATACAGGCCGAAAAAGACGGTGAGATTGAACCCGATTTGAAAAAATTTGTAAAACGTATGCGGGTGCTTCAGAAAAGAGTGATTATGTTCATGAGTGCTTCGGCCATTGAGCGTTACGAATTTTTTGTTTCAACTTATCCTAATGTAACGCAAAGGGTGCCGCAACACATGGTGGCATCCTACCTTGGTATTACTCCCGAAGCATTGAGTGCTGCTAAAAGTCAAAGACTGAAGTCTGGAAAATAACCGAATTCCATTTCTTAATATACATTAATGCATAGGCATGCATGAACTCCGACATTTGTATTGTAATTAAAAAATAATCAATCAAAATCGGAAAAAATGAATGTAGCACTTTGGATTGTACAAGGCTTATTAGCCCTTATGTTTCTAATGGCCGGAGCAACAAAACTTAGTAAACCCAAGAATGAACTTCGTGAAAAACTTGGTGATTGGGTAGATCAATATTCAAGCTCAACACTCAAACTCATTGGACTTTTGGAACTTTTAGGAGCTGTAGGTCTTATTTTACCAATGAGCATTAATTTCTTTTCTGTATTAACGCCTATAGCTGCCATCGGGCTTGCCATGACTATGCTTGGAGCCATGAAGGTGCACGCTGACAGAAAGGAACAAAACAAGGTTAATATGAACCTAGTTCTTATGGTTCTTGCCTTATTTGTTGCAGCAGGAAGGTTTTTTATTGTGCCAGTAATTTAAGGCTTGAATCCTTTAGCGAATAGAGAGTTCGTAACTACAAAAACAGATTAAAATGACAGATAAAATAATTGCAATAGAAGCTTTGAGGATGCCTTGGCAAACGCAAGATCCTTTTTTGGTTGCCATGCATCATCTTGACCACTATCCAAAAGGAAACGAGCAAATGGGTGTAGAGCATTCTGAGTTAGAAGGTAGACAAGTAGGTCAAGACTTTGAAGGGAAAGACGGTTATAGTATGTATCATGGAAAAACCGTCCCTGGGTTTCCGTATCATCCGCACAGAGGATTTGAGACGATTACCATTGGGAAACAAGGTTTTGTAGACCATAGTGATTCTCTTGGGGGTGCAGGCAGGTTTGGTGCAGGTGATCTACAATGGATGACAGCAGGAAAAGGAATTCAACACTCAGAAATGTTTCCGCTCATTCATACAGATAAAGCAAATACACTGGAGATTTTTCAAATTTGGATAAACCTGTCTAGTCGGAGTAAATTGGTGGAACCACATTACAAAATGCTATGGCGAGAGAGCATTCCAAAAATTGAAGAAACAGATAGCAATGGTAAGAAAACCCATATTGAGCTATATGCGGGAAGCTATAAATCCAATCAAGCACCCAAACCAACTCCAGATTCCTGGGCAGCCAACCCTGATAATGGAGTAGCCATTCTAAGTGTAAAAATGGAAGCTAACGCCCAATGGACACTTCCAGCAACGGCAAGTGAGCAGGTAAACAATACGCTTTACTTTTATAAGGGAAATCTAATAGATGCAGAGGACATAGAAGTAGCCGTCAACCAACTCGTTAAAGTGGTTCCAGGTCAAAGCCTAACAATTGTCAATGGTAACAAAGAGTCCGAATTTCTAATTCTACAAGGAAAACCTATCAATGAGCCCGTAGCCAGTCGTGGCCCTTTTGTAATGAATAACGAGGAAGAATTAAATCAGGGTTTTGCAGAGTACAGAAAAACCCAGTTTGGCGGCTGGCCTTGGTCTGAAACTGAGCAAGTTTTTGATCGTACTAAAGGACGATTTGCAAAATATGCAGATGGTACCACAGAAGAAAGATAAGCAGAGACACCTCTCATTTCTCAATATACCTGAATGTTTGGCCATTGAAAGATGGAAAGCTTTGAGTTAAAAAAAAGTTGAACTAGAATAATCATGAAGAAGAAAATCAGTTTTTCAAGCAAAGGCAATAGCACCTCGGTAGGCGGAGCACCAATCAATCGTTTTTTACCAAGCTGGCATGCAAAAGCTGTCGGACCGTTTATCCTGCTTGACCAGGCAGGACCTATAAAAGTAGATGGCAAAAAGGCTGGCGGCACGGGTCCACATCCTCATAGAGGCATTGCTACCTTAACATATTCCATTAAAGGCGAAGTAGAACACTTTGACAGTTTAGGAAACCATTCTTTGGTGTCCTCGGGAGGTGTACAATGGATGAACTCAGGCAATGGTATTGTTCATGATGAAAGGTCAGAAGCAAGCGGTGATTTCAGCCAAAAGGAAATTTATGCTTTTCAATTTTGGATTAATCTGCCATCAAAAATCAAAGAAGAAAGACCTGAGTACTTGCCTTTACAAGCAAAGGATATACTTGAAAAACAATTAGCGGAAGATGCTGGATCTATTCGGGTTCTTGTTGGGGATTATCAAGAGTTGACATCAAAAATACCAACCTACACCGAGCAATTTCTATTTCATGTCAAACTAAATCCGGGGAAGAAATTTAGCATGGACTTTCCGCAAAAAATAGAAGTTGCGGCTGCTTTGCCAACGGCTTCAGCAATAATCAATACTGAAAGTTTTAATGCTGGAGAATTGGTCGCATTTGACAAAGAAGCTGGAGAAATTGAAGTAGAGAATTTATCTGATGTGGCTATTGATATTTTGCTTTTTGGTGGAGAAAATTATGCAGAGCCTGTTGTTTCGAAAGGTCCATTTGTAATGAATAGTGAAGAAGGTATAGCCTTGGCATATAAAGATTTTAAAGAAGGGAAATATGGGGAGATACATTATTCTTTTAAAGGATAGTCACAACATGTTATCTCAACTTGGTTTTGAAGCAATTGCAGTATTAAAACGGCACACAACATTGTATAAGCGTAATGCGGGCTGAACATCTAAAATTGAGCATTTTTGCTCCAAAGAAACTTTACGGTTAGCAGAAAGTGAATAGCTCCGAAACCCTGCACTACGCTTATACTTGACCGATATGGCCCATATAAATAAGAAAATACGAAGAGGTTACTCTTATTACGATTAGCATTCAGGGCTATTCACAAACTTTTTAAAAGATAAATACGTGCCATCATCGGGCCACAGGTAGCTAGGCAAAATGGACTTGAACATTTGTTGTACCTTCATCTCACCAGCCATAGGTAAAGCATTACCAAAAAGTCAGCAGGGATTGCTCAATCCATCTGTTATATTGCGTGTGTATATTTGTTATCCTAACCTATAATAAACCGCAAAAAACAGAAAATGGAAAAGATTCTCTTTATTTTATCACTCTTCGTAGTATTTGGATGCAGTCCGTCGGCTCAGGAACAATCGGGTGAGGAAACCGACCTGCCCCGTATTGCCATTGCCGGCATAGCCATAGAGTCAAGCACTTTCTCTCCGGCCCGTACCGAGGAAGAAGCTTTTCATGCCCGGGTGGCGGAGGAGATATTCTCCTTCTATCCGTTCCTGTCGGCCGACTCCCTGGACCGGAAGCGCGCCGACTGGGTTCCGACCATCAGGGGGCATGCCATACCCGGAGGCATGGTTACCCGGGAGGCTTACGAATCGTTAGTATCGAAAACCCTGGAGATGCTGCAAGAGCACGGGCCGTACGACGGACTCTTCTTTGATATTCACGGCGCCATGAGCGTGGAAGGGCTGGATGATCCGGAAGGAGATTTTATCGTCCGGGTACGGGAGGTCGTAGGGAAAGAAACCATTATTTCAACCTCAATGGATTTGCACGGCAATGTTTCCTGGCGACTGGCCCAAAATACTGATCTGATTACTTGCTACCGTATGGCTCCGCACGAAGATGCCCTGGAGTCAAAAAAACGCGCCGTAGATAACCTGCTGGAGCGGATAGAAAGCGGCAAGGGGAAACCTGCCTATAAGGCGTGGATTCCGGTGCCGATTTTATTGCCGGGTGAAAAGACGAGTACTCGAATAGAACCGGGCAAGAGTTTATACGCCGAAGTAGCCCCCGCTTCTCAGCAGGAAGGTGTGGTGGATGCCGCCATCTGGATTGGCTATGCCTGGGCCGATGAACCGCGTAACCACGCCGTGGTCATGGTGACCGGAGATGATGAGGAAAAAGTAAGCAGCACCGCTGAGGACCTGGCCAGCCGCTTTTGGGAGGTGCGCTCGGAATTTGGGTTTGTGGCCCCCACGGCTTCGCTCAAAGAAAGCCTGGATATGGCCATTGCCAGCGACAAGCACCCTTTCATGATCAGTGATACGGGAGATAACCCTACGGCGGGAGGCGCCGGGGATGTCACCTGGACTTTACAGGAAATACTTGCCCGCCCTGAATTCACTTCGGAAAACGGCCCTTCCCTTATTTATGCCTCTATTCCTGGCCCTGAGCTGGTTGCCAAGGCTGTGGAAGTGGGAGTCGGCGGAAAAGTGGACGCCACCGCCGGAGCCGCCATCGATGATCGATTTGCCCCACCCGTAAAGCTTACCGGTACGGTAGAAGCCATTGAGCACGGGGATGAAGATGCAGAAACCGAAGTAGTAGTGAAGGTGGGCAGCGTACACGTGATTGTCACCAAAAAACGCAAGCCCTATCACCACGAAAGTGATTTTACCCGCCTGGGACTGAACCCCCGGGAAACGGACATCGTAGTGGTGAAAATCGGGTATCTGGTACCCGAACTGTACAACATGCGGGCCGACTGGATCATGGCACTGACCCCCGGGGGAGTAGACCAGGATCTGGAGCGCCTTGATTATCAGCGTATCAACCGGCCCATGTTTCCTTTGGATAAAGACATGGAAGACCCGGATCTTACTACGAAGTTCGTACCCTCATCGGACGACGTTTAACCCGCGAGTAAACCCTTATTCTATACAAAACGCCCGGCAGAAGTTGGGCGTTTTTGCTGTCTGGCCGAACCATGACAGGTAAAATTATTGCCGATAGGGAGGGGCAGAAACTGCGTGTTTTACCTATATGTTGAGATAAAAGAAAAGAAAAGAAAAACAGTGAGCCATTTTTCAGGCCCACTGCAAGGAAGTTAAACATTGGCGATAAAGGGAGCCTTTCTGATATAAGTATTGTCAGTTAATTGCTCAATGAAAAAGTGCGCCAAATCGGTAGCACTTATTTTATCACCGGGACAATCCTCCAGACTGATGCTTACGATAGCGCGTGCATCGGTTTGCTCAATGAGCGGAAGTCTCACCAAAGTCCAGTCAAGCTTGCTTTCGGATAGTATGCGATACTCGAGTTGCTTATCAGCCGTTGATTTCGGGTAGTTAGCGTACATCCAATCCGTGGCAGATTTTGTTTTATGCCCTTTTTGGTCGGAAGGGACATCCACATTTAAGCCGGTTACGACAATGTAACGCCGGACACCGCAGGCATCCATAGCCTGGGTAATATGTCTGGCCGCCAGACTGAATATCGTAGGCTCGCTCGGTGGCAGACCTAAACCCAAAGTACTCATAACAGCGTCGCAGCCATCCACCAAGGTGTGGACCCTCTCATAATCTGTTACATCACCTGTGATGACTTCGACGGAAGCGTTTTGGATTGGACGCCTTTCAGGATTTCTGACAAGCATTTTGATATGAAAACCCTGATCTAAGAGTTGTTTAACCAGGTATTTACCGGATTTACCAGTACCGCCGATGACAGCGATTTTTTTTATTTGTTCCATTTTGTTCTTTATAAAATTTGATAATATCATGCTGGTTCGCGTTCCTCAAACCGGGGAACCGAAGACAGCAGAAGCATGAAGCTGCTTCAAAAGATGAGATCAGTATTTTATAAAGAGATTTTAATAGCCCAAATATAGGCAGAATTCTTTAAGAAGAAACTGTTGTCAACTGCCTCTATGGGCTGGGTTTGTGCTTAACGAACGTATAGAGGTGAACGTGAGTAAATGGTAAAATAGTGCTGATTAAGGCAATTTCTCCAGCGTAATATCCTTATAAAACACCTTCGCTTTGCCCCCGCCGTGAATTTGAAATCCGATCAGGCCCGATTGGGGAATGGTTTCGTCGGGTTCGGTATAGTCTACGGTTTGCTGGCCATTCAGCCATAGTTGGATGTGTCCGTTTTCTGCCCGCACTTCGTAATCGTTCCAGTCGTTCGGTTTTAGTAAGGTAGTCAGCAATACCGAATCAGGGCTGGCCAGGGTTGTATTCCGACGTGATTCGTCGTACAGGCTGGCCCAGTAACCTTCTCCCAGGTCGGCCTGATAACCGACCATTTCGTAGGGTGGGTCATCCAGTCGCTGGCTATGAAATTGCACTCCGCCATTGATGAACCCGGTATCACCCAGCAACTTGAATTTGAGGCGTAACACAAAATTCTCATAGGGTTCCGCGGTCACCAGAAAATCGTTGTGTGGTACGGTTTCGGATAATGACCCGCCCACCAGAGCACCGTCCTCTATCTGCCAGGTGCTGAGGGTATCGCCTTCCCAGCCCTGGAAGGTCTGCCCATCAAAAAGGGCTACTGGGGTTTCGGGAGAGGAGCCCATGCAACCTGCCAGGCACACAATATATAGGAGGAAATAAGATGCTTTCATATGGTATCCAAGATAGAAGAATAAGCAGTTACGAGCAAGGCAATGCCTGCTTTAATGATGGTAGTAACTCTGATGATGACAAAAACTGCCACGCCACTGATCGCGCGTTCAGATCCTGAAATTTGGTCGCTTTTCTGATTTTAATAGAATCGGAAAAACAGTTACCTTACCTTTACATTTATACTAGTAAGTACTTGAAGTTATCAGTGTGTCAGAAGATCAATCATTAAGTATACAGGCCGATGTTGAAGCGATTAATCGCATTTCAATTGTGCCATCTTTACTGAACGTTATTTGCCGGACTACCCATATGGGTTTTGCCGCTATTGCGCGGGTAACGGAAAACAGATGGGTAACCTGTAGTACCCGGGATGATATCTCTTTTGGTCTGAAGCCCGGAGACGAGTTGAAGGTTGAAACCACTATATGCCATGAGGTCCGTCAGTGCAATCAGGCAGTGATTATTGATCATGTAGAAAAAGATGAAGTGTATGCTCGCCACCACACTCCGGCTATGTACGGTTTTCAAAGCTATATTTCTGTGCCCATTTATCGGAGAGACGGCGGCTTTTTCGGCACACTCTGCGCCATCGATCCCAAACCCGCTCAATTAAATAATCCGGAAACCATCGGCATGTTTACCCTGTTTGCTGATCTCATCTCATTTCACCTTCATACGATTGAGCAACTGGAGTCTACGGAGACAAAACTGACCGAAGAACTTGAGACCGCTGAGTTACGGGATAAATTTCTTGCCATTTTGGCCCACGACCTGCGCAACCCCCTGGGAACAACCAAACTGAGTGTTGAAGCGCTGCTCGAAAAACCACTGGATGAGAAAGCCCGACGATTAGCCAGTATTATTAAAAATGCATCTTATCGGATGTCAGGTCTGGTAGACAGCATTCTGGATTATGCCCGGGGACGCTTTGGAGGCGGTATTCCCCTGGAATTTAAGCATAACGATTCTTTAGAAGAAGTGATAACGCAACTGGTAGCCGAAAATCAGGCGATGTCGTCAGAAAGGGTCATTGAAACGCATTATGATCTGAAGGAGGCTGTGCTTTGCGACAGCGACAGAGTTGCGCAACTCTTTTCAAATATACTGGGTAATGCCATCGCCCACGGGGAAGCCGACCAGCCTATACGGGTAAAAGCAATCAGTGGAGAAGGGGAATTCTTGCTTTCGGTGACCAACTCCGGAGATAAAATCCCGCTGGTAGTTATGGATCGCCTTTTTCAACCATTTTCTCGGGAAGACGGCAGACCGGGGAAAAAAGGACTGGGCTTAGGCTTATATATTGCTTCGGAAATCGCTCGCGCCCATGGTGGAAGTCTGGAAGCCGATTCCTCTGATCAGCAAACCTGCTTTACATTCCGTATGCCTACAAAATAGTTTAGTATTCTCAACAAGCATCAGCCTGATCAGTAACTCAGATCCGGTAGCTAAATTAATTCTACTTCGCCTGTGCTAAGTTTGTAATAGGCCGGTACAATCTGTACTCCTCCTTCCTTTAACCCTCGAGTTAAAATGGGCTGCGCTTCTTTCAATTGTTCAGAAACCATCTGAGCGTTGTTCTTCACGGCATTGGTAAGCAGATCGCCTTCCATTTTTCGGGCCAGATACACGGCGGGTTTAATCGCCTGAATGATGGTGCTGATATGGCCTTCATTATTGTCAATCTCCAGACTGGCTCCTACGGCGCCGCACTTCTCATGGCCCAATACCATCACCAGCTTGGAGTTCAGGTGCGCCACTGCGTATTCAATACTACCGATAACTTTTTCACGGGCTACATTTCCGGCTATGCGGATCACAAACAAATCTCCCAGTCCCTGATCAAAAATGATTTCGGGGGCAACGCGGGAGTCTGAACAAGTGAGAATGACCGCGAAGGGGTGCTGGCTTTCAGTGAGTGAGGAGCGCCATGCGTGATCTTTACGAGGGTTTTCCAATTTTTCCTCTACAAATCGGCGGTTGCCGTCCATTAATCGGGTTAAAGCATCCTGAGCAGTTACAACGGTAGTTGACATAAGTAAAATAGTTAAGGATGAACATATCTCTGGAAACTGTGAAACACGCAATTAGTTGAGTAATCATCGATAGAGCTCTACCTGTTTAAAGGTTATCATTGCGTTAACTTTCATAAGGGGAATCAATAATTCAGGCATTTTCCTATAAATTCACAGTATTTCGTACCGAACACAGAACCCTAAAGATGTGCTACTAATAAAAGCGTTGCCTCTCAAAAAAAATATGCTTTTATGCTAACATATACCTGATGTTCGCTTACTAAATTTAAAGAAAGCGCAAAAAGAGAATATTACTTACACGGGCTAAAAATTCCTCAAACGGGTGATGAAATTCCTCAGGCCGAGGAACCCAACAAAAACAAATGAAAAATAAAAAATTCGGTAATTAATTCTTGTTTTATTACTTAACACAATATTATATATTAGATTATTGTTTTTTTTCAAATATTTGTTTTATAATTGAAACATAATGCAGTAGATTTAGTAAGCAGTAAGTAGAAAAGCATACAATATTGCATAGAATTTGCTGTTTACGTGATAACGAGTGTTGAAGAGGCGCAAGAACGATGTAAGATTTTATTCAATTTATGCTTTAAATTATTTTATTTTGACTAATTACTAAAACTAAGTGTAGGTCTATAGTAATATTTTAAAAATTCATAATCTTTATCTCTATCTTTGCGTTAACAGTATGAGCATTCAACAGTATAACCATTTATCAGAAACAACAATATTCTCATGGAAACACAAAAAAGCGTCGTAGATTTATTAAATGATCTACTGGAGAGTAACTGCGATGCCAAACGAGGCTATCGTAAAGCCGCTGAGCAATTAGATGACCCTTCACTAAAAGGACTGTTCATGAGTCTTTCTGAGCAGCGAGAAAATTTCAAGAAAATCATTCGGGAAGAAATTCTTAGTCTAGGAGGAGAGCCTCAAGTCTTTCGTCATGTAGAAGGACCTATTCAGGAAGCCTTTTCACGACCTTCCTTATTATTGGTATTAAGCACAGTGGAAAAAACGCTGGACGGATGCCTGCGATTAGAAGCGAATGATCTGCAGGTGTTAAAAACCGCACTGGCAAAATACGAAGTGAAAGAGTCAACCCATCAGGTACTGGGGGGGCAGTTAGAAAGCGTTAAGCTTACGCTGGCTGACATTAAGTCTTTACGCACCGAGGCGACAGCAACCGCACTCAACATGTAAAATATTAAACCGGCAAAATCGCCGGTTTTTTTTTATGATATAAACCCACGCTGGTGCACGATAATCTCGTGCGGCCAGTGCCGGGCAATGAGTGGCACATCCCAGGCAATGAAACTGGAGGACCCATCACGGTTGTGATTGACCGGCACCACTAACTGTTGGTTGAGCCAATAGCATCGTCCGGTTTTGGTTTCATCAATAACAGCTTCTTTGGTCTGTAATTTTTTCCACAAGGGGGCAAGCTGCAACAGCACCACCTTTACAAAACCGGATAAGCGAGTAGCTGTATTTTTTGAATGGCTGTCCGTAATCCCATACAGCAGGTAATCCGCCTGAATCTTATAAAACTCCGAATATCGCCGTTGGACATCCGCATGCTGATCGCGGCGATAACGAAAGGTTACGTCCTGATAAGTGGCATAAGCCGCCGTTCTGAAACGTTCCTGCACAGTGACTAACGTTCCTTCGGGCGTGTGAAATACCCGGTCAATACCGTGGTGAATATCTAACTGTGCTTTTTCCTGTTTACTCAGATGAAAGGGCTCCCACCCTAACGGCTGGTATACCTGTGGTAAAGCAATATGCTGATGCACATAGTCGGTGAAGGCACGATCCTGCTGATAATTTGCACTCCGGGTTTTCATAGAGTACAAAGGAGGGCTTTGCGCTCTTCATATGCCGGGTAATCAATACCGGAAGCTTACGATGTAAATAAGCGCTTCATTTTAGGGGGGGCATACCGGATATCTGCTTCGGGAAGCTGCTTTTGAGCCTCTAAATAGTCCTTTTCCCGGAAGACATATAATACCAATAATCGGTCAGAAGGTAATGAAGCGGTGAGTGAATGCCAGTTCGACGGACTCTCAAAGCAAAGTGCCATCGTTTTTTCAGGGCTACGGTAGACCTGCCAGTGTAGTGTAATGTTCACCGGTTCAAAGACCTGCTCGCGCAAGCACAGCAAGTGCGCACAGGCCTGACGTATGCGCGTATCCTGCGGAGGAATAAACTGGGTTTGAAAGAATTTAAAAGTGGAGTTCAGCCCGGGAATCTGTACCGGGTTTTTCCGGAGGCCTTCCAGCCGAAGGGTATTTTCCTGTAATGATTGCTTCAGCGTATCATACTGATCTCGAGACTGCTCAGTAAGGGTTGTAATCTCACGCAAATAGGTATTTACCTTTTTCAGGGTACTAACGGTAAGCTTGCGTTCGTAGAGCAGTTCGCGGCGGGGCGCATCCACCGTATAGCCCTGGCTAACTTTGCTCAAGCGAGGGTGCAAAACCTGGCGGCAGAGGTTATTCTCATTATTATTGCAGAGAATGCACTGCCGGGTGCCACCATCTTCCTGGTTGAGTTCGAGGACGGCCTGGCCGGTGGTACCTGATCCTGCAAAAAAATCCAGAAAGATGCCTTCTCGTTTGTCGATCAGCCCGAGAAGATATTTTAGCAAGACCGTAGGCTTAGGGTATTTAATAGGGCTGCCCGCTCCAAAAAGCTGTTTTAACTCTTTGGTTCCGTGGCTGGTCAGGGCATTCTGAACAATAGAAGAAGCCGGTTTATATTCGCTTTTTAGCTCGGACAGGTATTTCTTCAAAATAAACCGTTTTCCGGTTTCAGTAGGAAATACCAGTTTGCCCAATTGCTCCCATTCTTTTACGCGTCGTTTGGCAAAAGCCCAGTAGCGCCCATCCGGTGGGTAGTAGACTTCTCCGGTATGGGGATTTTTGATGGGGAAACGGTCTTTGGCAGTGCCAGATGCTGCGGAGGGATTATCGGCCATCCAGGGGCCTCGGGGATCATCATCCCGGTTAACGTACTTGGTGAAATCCTTAGGAATGCCTTTCAGTTGAAAGCGCTTTGGATTTTTGGCGTATATCAGAATATACTCGTGGTCGGTGGCAAACTTATTGGCGGCATCATTAGGGGTGGTGCGATTAATCCACACGAAATTTCCAATAAAATTATCCGAGCCGAAGAGGCCATCGCAAAGTAATTTGAGGTGCGCCATCTCCCGGTCGTCGATAGAGATAAAAAGTACTCCATCTTCAGCCAGGAGCTCCTGCGCGAGCCGCAGCCGGTGATACATAAAGTTGAGCCACTTGCTGTGGCGGTTAGCGGCGGATTTTCCTTTTCGATGATCGTTGTAGGTGAGGTGCGGGTTGCCGGTATTGTACGGTGGATCAATGTAGATTACATCCACCTGCTGAGCATGGGTAATTGCCAGTGAGGATAGCGAGTGGTAGTTATCTCCTTCAATAATGTAATGTACCGGAGATGTGTTTTTTCCCGGAATATCCAGCGAGGGAACCGGCTTCAGGGCAGGAAATAGTTGCTCGGCCATCTCAACGACGGTTTCCGGATGGGAGCTTTCTTCCCAGACCAACCCAAACCGCTCGTTCGGAGGTACAATCAGGGCATCAAATAAGATCTTAAGCTGGTCCAATGGTTTTCGCTAGGTTCGATCGCCTGAAATTACGCTTTCTTGGGAGAATATAAAAGTGGGCAGCCATGATCAGGATATTGCTTTGGCAAGGCAGTAAAGGGGGCGGTCTGAAGGCAGTCGTTTTCCTGTTATTCTTTAATGAAGGGAATAAAATGAGTTTGGTAAGCCTCGGGGTTGGCAGACGTATAATCCCGCTTCCTGATCGTAAGCTGATGAGGGCCATCTGGCAAGGAGGTTAAGGCAAGGTAAGTAACCAGACCTGGCTGTCCGTTTCGATCGTTTCGGTAAAAGTAAAAAACGGAGGGGTGGCAGAGTGAGTCGTTGATGGAGATTTGGTACATACTGGCTAAACAGTGCAGGGCCGCCTGCACATTTTCCTCTGGTTGCTGCGGTGCAGTAGTTTGGGTCGTATCCGTAGAAGTGACTGTACCGATACGCACATTAAAATCTTTGATAAAACCCGGCTGTTGCAAAAGGTCAACCTCCGGGCAAAGATGCTGAAGAGAATCATTGTCGCTGACCAGATAAGGTAAGAATAGGCGAAGGTATGCACGGGTGATATATTCGGAAGGAATCAGGGGATGGGGAGTAGAACGAGTTTCATCGTATTGATCCTCATAGTATTGGTTAAGTAACTGAGCGGAGGTGCGTTCGGTGGGATAAAAAATTTCTTCGCTATATCGGTAGTTAGTAAAAAAAAGGAAGATCCCCAGGTATGCGATTAGCAATAGAGCCGTAATTTTTTTAGGGACATTACTGACAAAGGTATAGTAAATGGGAGTATACAGACGGGCCAGGGTAATCCAGCGAAAAAAGCGGTAAAGTGGGAAGTATAGCCGCTGCAGCGGCTTCCAGTCAAGGCGTTTGATCAGGCCGAAAGTGAGGAAATCGAGCAGAAAAATAAAGCCCAAACAAATATAGGTAATAAGAAATAGCGGCAGTACCAGGCCCAAGACTCTGCTCACCCAATGTGCATCAGGATAATCAGCAAAATACCGGTTGAATGTTACGGCAACCAACATGGGGATGATCAGGAACGAAAAGAACGCCACAACCAAAAATACCAGCAGGAAAGAAAAGGAAAAGACTGAGCTGCCAATGCGGTTGATAAGTTCAACGTAATAATCCGTAGACCAGGTTTTTCGTCTCAGATACTGATGATATTTATCCTGATAAGGCAGCTGGGACCAGCGTATCCCCTCGGGAAAAGCACTGGTTAAGCCCACAATACCAACCCAGAATCCCCGGAAAAACAAGTATATAATGAGGTTGGCAATAAGAATGCGCGAACTGAAAAGGCCAATGACAAAGATAATGGTAAACAGTTGCTGAATAATGCCGATGTTGAGATTGGTCAGCCAGATACTGCCCTGTTGTTCAAAATATCCCGGTACGGGTAGCAGGAGTACCAGAACAAAGCCCGAAAGCAATAGCTCCATCTCCCAACTACGGGAGCGTAGCTGAGCCACGGTATTTTTAGAAGGGTTCTCCATAAGCATTAATAAGTAGTGAAACTAATTTGAGTTTTGCAAGAACTAGAGAATGATTGAAGTCTAAGAGGCATGGGAAAGAAGTCTGAAGAGGGAAGCTGGAAGTACAGAGTTACTCATTAGCAATCAAGCCATTGTATCATCGAGGTCTTCATCAACAATCATATCGCTTTTTTCGTACATGTTATGGAATATCATCTATGTTGAACCTAACCTATTATATATAATGAGTTTCATTGGAAATTTACTGTGGATCATTTTTGGCGGTTTTATTGTCGCATTGGAATATCTGGTGTCGGGCGTGCTCATGTGCCTGACCATCATCGGCATTCCCTTTGGAGTGCAATCGTTCAAGCTGGCCGGAGCCAGCCTCTTTCCTTTTGGCAACGATGTGAAGGATGCACCCAACCGGGGTTCCGGTATCTCAACCCTCCTCAATGTTATCTGGATTCTGCTAGGGGGTATCTGGATTACCCTGACCCACTTGGTGCTGGGCCTGGTGCTGTGTGCAACCATTATTGGCATTCCTTTTGGTTTACAGCACTTCAAATTGATGAAGTTGAGCTTCACTCCCTTCGGGTATCAGTTTGGCGACGTGCAACCGCCTAGGCGCTGAGATCAATCATTTTAAAGCCCTGCCCGTGTACCGTTAAGATCTGTACATGCTCATCAGCTTTTAGGTATTTGCGGAGCTTCGCGATGTATACATCCATGCTGCGGGCGTTGAAGTAGCTGTCATCTCCCCAGACAGTCTTCAGTGCTTTCGTGCGGTCTACCGTCTGGCTAATGTTCCGGGCAAAAAGTTTGAGCAATTCCGCTTCTTTTGAAGTCAGTTTGACTTCCTGATCGTCGTATTGCAGCAGGCGTTGTTCATAATCGTAGGTGAATTTCCCAAAAGTATACTGGCTACGATCGGGTTCACTGCGTTGCGTTCTGCGCATAATGGCCTGTATCCTTAATAGAAGTTCCTCCATACTGAAGGGCTTGGTGATATAATCATCAGCCCCCAGTTTCAGGCCAATAATGGTATCTTCCTTCATTGATTTGGCCGTTAGGAAAATGATGGGGATTTGAGCGTCTCGATTGCGAATCTCTTCGGCCAGCGCAAAGCCATCCATCTTCGGCATCATCACATCCAGAATGCAGAGTGTCAGGTCTTCCTCCTTTTTAAAAGCTGAGAGCGCAGATTCACCATCGCGGCATAGCACCACTTCATAGCCTTTCACGGTCAGGTAATCTTGTAAAATGGTGCCTAAATTCAGATCGTCTTCAGCCAGTAATACCTTCATGCTCATAGGGTAAATAGACGGTGAAGGTACTTCCCTCCCCGAGTTTGGATTGTACGGATACCTGCCCCCCATGGGCTTCCACAATAGAACGGACATACGACAGGCCCAGGCCAAAGCCTTTCACGTCGTGACGATTGCCAGTAGGGGCGCGGTAAAATTTATCAAATACTTTGCTTTGTACCTCCCGGGTCATCCCCACTCCCTGGTCTTTTACCTCAATGATCAGTCCGGTTCGAGTGTTTTTGGTAAGTAGCGTAATCTGGGGTGCTTCGGGAGAATATTTGTTGGCATTGTCAATCAGGTTGGTCAGCACATTGGAGAGGTGGTGGGGGTCCGCACTGATCATCGGGCGAGCTGCTTCAAGCATGGTGGTTAGTACACCCTTCCGTTTGCTGATGGAGGGAGCTGTATTTTTTTCGATATTCTGGATAAGCTGATGCACATCTACCTCCTCTTTCTTCAGCGTAAAATCTTTTTTGTCCAGAGACGCAATCTGCAATACGCGTTCTACCTGTGAGCCCAAACGGGCATTTTCTTCTCGGATAATATTCAGGTAACGTTGTAGAATGGTAGGACTCTGCAACATTTGTTCATCCTGAAGAGCTTCTACCGCCAGCGAAACGGTGGAGATGGGTGTTTTTAACTCGTGGGTCATGTTGTTGATGAAATCGTTTTTCATGTCTGACAGCTTCTTCTGCCGGAAAATAGTACTGATGGCGTAGACAAAGCAGTACACTACGATGCCGGTAAACAACAGCGACGAAAGCAGGGTCGTCCAGATTTTCTTAAGCAGATACCAGTGGTGCTGAGGAAATTTAATGTTCAGAAAAGCACTGGAGGGGACAAAATCATTAGGAAACAGGGCTACCTGAGCATCTGCGGGTGAAAGCCCGGACAGGTTAGGCGTGCTGGCCATCAGGATACTATCCACGCGGGCATCAACCACCGCATAATCATAAGGGGTATTAATACCACGGTCGCCCAATGCTACGCGCAACAGGGTATCTATTTGCTGATTAGATACCCTTGTATGTACCGGGCGGCTACCCGTGATTAATTGCTGAATAGCATCTTCGAACATATTGGTGCGTTGCTCCATTTTTCGGATACGCTCCCGGTACGAAAACGTAGGGTTCTGGTCGGGTAGCGGAGGATGAATGGTCAGCATGGCGGGAGAGTCAGTTGGAGAAACGCCCACCGATACATCTACCTCTGGCCGACTTGCTGATGGTTGTGCCCCGGAAGTCTGGCTTCGCTGACCGCCGGCAGGCCGGCCCCCGGATTGCCGGCCATCAGATCGCTGACCGCTCACCTGGTTATAGGTGTAGACGTAGGATTGACCCTGACCCCGCTGGATGATGCGTAATTGGGATGAGGAGGTAGAGGTGACCGGATATTGCCCGTTGGCATCCAGTTGCAATATGCGCTGATCCAGGGTTTGATAAGCTAGGCCATAGGCCTCCTGTCGCTCCAGCTGCGTAACCACCGAATTAAGCGCTTCGTACACATTTTGCTCGAAGCGTTGCTGATTGGCCTGCACCGTCTGGCTGATCCAGTATCCCTGGAAACTGACCAGCCCGGTCAGGGCAATGCTCATCAGCACCACGATTCCATATATCTTGCGTCGATTCATTACTTAAGTATAACGCAAAAACGGCAGATTTGTCCCGCTTTAACACTTTTTAACAAGCTTTAACGCTTCCCTAACTCCCTTCCGCCATAAGATTGCTTATTTTCGTATGAGCAGATCAGGAGAGGTGGATTGGTTAGAAATGCAGAGACTTCTTATCATCTCAAAACCCTATGAAAAAACTGTTGCTCATTTTTCTGTTGGTCACCCTCATTGCCTGCCTGATCGCATTTATGTGAAATCGATGGTTCAATTGCTGATGATCTTGTGTGCGGGGGATGTATGTTATCCCTTGCTTTGTTTTCTGGCACCTGGGTATATTCATTCCTTCAATACCGCGTCGCATTCGGCTTTAACTCCTCATTCCTCAACGTATGCTAAAAATAACACTCCGGCATTTTAAGAAAAACTACGTGTATGCTTCGCTGAATATCCTGGGGCTGGCCATTGGTTTTGCGGCATTCATCATCATTGTGATTTATCTGCATTACGAAACCAGCTACGAAAATTTTCACGAAAAGGCAGATCGAATCTATCGTTCTACCTACTATTACCAGCCAGGAAATGAGTATGAGGTGCATTGGGCGCGAATTCCGGTAGACTATATCAACCAGCTTTCTCAGGATATGCCGGAGGTGGAGGCACTGATCCGGTTTCAGAACCGGGAAAGAAAATATATTCGGGTAGAGAATGAAAAGTTCAGACCGAAACATGCATATGTGACCGATCCTGAGGTATTCCAGGTGTTTGACTTTCCGCTCATCTCCGGAAATCCTGAAATAGCGTTAGCCAAGCCTTATGCTGTGGTGTTGACCCAATCGGTGGCCCGGCGGTATTTTGGTGATGAGGACGCTCTGGGAAAAGAGCTGTATGTGGTCGGTGATTACTCTGCTGAAGAAGTTCGGTATACGGTAACAGGTGTAATGGCCGATGTGCCTTCCAATACCCACCTGCCTGTGGAGATGTTGTTCTCATTCCGAAACCCGGAAGAACGGTCGGGATGGGCTTATGTGTATACGTTGCTGCAGGACGGTACTGATATTTCGGAGGTACAGGCGAGAATGCCTGACTTTATTCATAAATATACTGACGATGCTGAGGCAGAGAATATTGCATTTGAGTTTCAACCACTCCCCGATATTCATTTACACTCCAATCTGGCCCGGGAGATTATTCCCAACGGCAACGAATTATACGTGACCATTTTCATTTTTGTAGGACTGCTCATCCTGTTCATTGCATTGGTCAACTATATTAATCTAAGTAGTGCCCTGGCGATCGGGCGTTCGAAGGAGGTGGGAGTGAGAACAGTGTTGGGTGCGGAAAAAGGGCAGATAATGAGCTACGCGCTGGTAGAGTCCATGGGGTATAATCTGGTAGCGGTAATCATAGGCGGGTTATTGGCTTATCTGATTTTCCCCTATTTCCAAGCCCTTACCGGGATAGTGTTTCTGCTCCCAATAGGATGGTTGGCAGTGGGTATGTTCCTCATGGCTTGTTTGTGCGGACTGTTGTCGGGCTTGTATCCGGCATTGCTACTGACCTCGTTCAAAGTATTGGAAATTATTAAACAGGGAAAAGCATTTACCTTCTCCCGACAACGAGGTTCGTTTAATATGAAGCGGGTGATGGTGACGTTACAGTTCTGCGCCTCTATTATCCTGATGGGCAGTGCCTTCGTGGCTTACGATCAATTCCGGTATCTGAATGAGAAAAATCTGGGCATGGAAAAGGAGCAGATTCTGGCTATTCCTAATGTTCCGAATGCGGTTACCGATAAATATCAGACCTTTGCAGAACGCCTTTCTCCCCTGCCTGGGGTGCAGCAGGTGGCTGCTTGTATGCAGGTGCCTTCTGAGGAAATCCGGGATGTAGGCCCGGTGTTGGTCGCAGGAGTGAACGATGATCCTGATGAGGCGCCGATCATGGACGTTCAGGTTGTTGACCCGAATTTTGCCGATTTGATGGGCTTACAGTTTTTGGCCGGCGAAGATCAGTCTCAGCCGCGATCGCAAGATGCGTATCCCGAATTTACGGAAGAGCATACCCTGAATGACTATCTGATAAAGGTGCCCCGTACTTATGTGATCAACGAAACGGCCATGAAGCAACTGGGGTGGGATTCGCCGGAAGAAGCTCTCGGGCAAAACATTAGCTGGTCCATTGGCGAGCTACAGTTAGCCTCCGGCCCTGTTACCGGCGTGGTGCAGGATTTTCATCAGGAGACGTTGAAGAACAAAGTAGACCCTACCGTGCTGGTGTACGAACCCATCTGGCTGCGCACTTTTTTAGTAAAAGTGGGAACCCAAAACGTATCTCAGACGATAGCATATATTCAGGAGGTTTGGGATACATTGTATCCGGAATACCCCTTGGAATATCATTTTCTGGACGATCTTTTCAACCAATTGTACACCCGCGAACGCGTACAGCTTCAACTACTGTCTATATTCAGTGGACTGGCTATTTTTATTGCTTTCCTGGGGCTGTTCAGCCTGATTGCCTATTCACTGAAAACCCGGATGCGGGAGCTGGCCATCCGCAAGGTGTTGGGTGCTGATCTGACGGCGTTGATCCGGTTGATCAGCCGGGAATATCTGCTGGTAATGGTAATCGGCGGAGTGATCGCCATTCCGTTGAGCTATCTGGCCGTGACGCGCTGGCTGCAAAGCTTTGCCTATCGTATTGATGTTTCCCTGCTATGGTATGCATTGACCCTGGGGGTCATCGGGCTGTTACTGCTGACGACGATCAGTCTGCAAACCCGCCAAAGTGCATCGGCCAATCCGGCAGATATTCTAAGAGATGAGTAAGGTAAACGCTTTGCCGCGTGGCGGTCTGTCAGCGTTCATTACTGCACGGAGGGTGTCCGGTATCGGACAAGGGATGGTAAGTAAAGTGCTGTTTTTAGCCTGTTTAAGCGCGTTTCCGGGTTTGGCACAGCGCTTGACTTATACTTAGTGTATTTAATTGAAATAACATTCACCCAAAAATTTAGAAACCATGATAACAATAAGCAATATTAACCCCGCTTCTTTATTTGTAGACCGAGAATACGCGACCATCCCTTACAGTGCTGCCACGCTTCAATTGAATGAGACCATAGCTGTGCGCCGGGATACTACGCCTTTCTCCAGCATTGGCAGCGGTAAATTCCGCCGCATGTTTAACCGCCACGCGATGGCTTTCCGCTGATAAGTACAAGAAACAACATTACCCAAAAGTAACATTAACCCAACCGCTTACTTTACGAGAGTTGCTTACTAAGCGGCTCTCGTTTTTTATTAGTTAAAAGCTTAAGGCAAGCTACAAGAATTAAAGAAGGAGATAATGAGCCAGATATTTTTCCAATTCAATATCCCCCTGATGTTTAAAACAACTATGAAACTGGCTGAGTGACTATGTCTCCTAAAAGAGCAAAGCAAATCAGAATACGGTTTCATTGCCAAAGCAGACCCCGATTACATTTCTGTGTTTTTAGATAATTGTGTAAATAATCCTTTCTGGATTGAAGCCGTAATGCTGCTCAAAACTTTTGAACATCATTTCAGATTAGATATAGTATAAATACTCATTATTACACATGCCACCCTGATCATTTCCTGGCCCCAAAGATCGAAATTTTAAGAAACGCAGCGTGTCCAAATTTCCATAGAATTCTTATTTAATATCAGGCACATCTGGTATACAAGGACTATTTATGAACCAAAAAAGCAAGTAATAGAAAGTGACTTCAATTACTTGTATAGTAATTGATTGCTTTTTGTAAAACGCTGAATTTCAGTTGTATACACCTGGTTATTTCTAATAGAGTAACGAATAAGTAACAAAAGTGCAGAAGATATTACTTTGCTGACTACTTACTTATCTCCCATCTTTAGTTTGGGAAAATTATTCACTGCTTCCCGCTTCTTCTCATCTACTAGCTTGGCATAAATCTGTGTGGTGCGTATCTCAGAGTGCCCTAACATTTTGCTAACGGTGTAAATGTCTGTTCCGGCAGAAAGCATTAAAGTGGCAAAGCTATGTCGGGCATTGTGAAACGTGATCTTTTTAGTGATCCCGGAGGCTATGACCCACTCCTGCAACTTGGTGTTTAACCAATCAGAGTAATTGAGGTTTTCAAATACTTTTTCGGTCGGGCTGCCTTGTGTGCCGAGTATCTCTCTTGCCTGCGCACTGATGGGAAGCACTTCGGGCATATCTGTTTTCTTCTGGTTGAAGGTTAGGTAATACTCCTCTCTATCATTACGCACTTCGCTCCAGGTTAGCTTTTCAATATCACTCCAGCGGAGTCCGGTCATGGCAGAAAACAAAAAAGCTTTTTTCAATAAGGGAATAGCGCACTCAGTTTGTGTCAGCTTTTGAAGCTCCTCAACAGTAAGGAACTCACGGTGTATTGTGGGTTGCTTCGTAGCAGGCACTTTTCTGGTCACCTCCTCCGACAGAAACCCATCGTCATACGCTTGTTTAAGCATGGCTCTTACGCGGTTAAAATAGCAATAGCTGCTGCTTTTGGATAATGGCTCTCCGAAGCGGCCAATGGGAGCATGTAGCAAATGGTTGCGAAACGCTCTTACCCATTCCGGGGTAATCTGCGCAAAGGTGAGACCGGGGTGATACCGATCTAAGTGCTTACTGGCGGCTATCCAATTACTGCGGGTGGTTCCCTTTCGCTGACTGCTTAATTTCTCAAAGTAGGGTGCTACTTCGGCTTTGCCTTTCTTTTTTCGCCTAAGGTTATATTTGCCGGCATGCAATTCCAGTACCCGTTGGGCTTTTATGGCACTCGCCATCGCCAGCGTTTCCTGATTATGCTCCTTCTCAATGGCATTCTTAGGGCGCTCAATCAGATACATTTTCAGAAACTCATATTCACGCTTTCCGTCGCTGTAAATGTCCAGGTACAGACTTCTGCCGCCTTTGATGCTCTTTTCTCTCAGTCGAACCGGCTCCTTAATTTGTCTACGGGGCATATTAGTTACTATTTTCAAAATACCACACAATAGTAGAGTGGCAAATAAAAGCAAATAAGAAGTTAAAGAAATCCAAAGCCTTTTTTAAATTATCGTGAATCCAATAAGTAGTCAGACACAATTACTTTGGAGGGTGCGTATTTTGCAGAGTTGTTGATTACTCACTATTTATTCAATCCTTCAGTCATGATACTTAATTCCTGAAAAGCAAAAAAAGATACAGGGGTTATAAGGATATTACAATTCCTGCATTGCTGTTGTTTTGGTAACGGGTTTGATTTTAGCTAGATTGGGAGTACAGAAAAAAGGCCACTAATACTGTTTTTAAAAGAAAGCGGTTTGGTGGCTTTTTTTCTTGGTATTGTGCAAAAAATAGATGCTGAGTAAAAAATTTGCTCAGCATCTCCTTACAAGAAGCTCAGTAGAAGTCGAACAAAAGATACAAAGATACTGAGAAGTCTAAAAGGCTTTTTAGAGCTTTTAAAAAGTGCTTCTTTGGGCTTGAATGCGTCTAACGAAGAAGTGCAAATAAATCCCTTTTCTTACCCGCTCCTATATCGGTACAAAAAGTAAAATTTCAAGGGTATTTTAGTCTGGACCCAGCTCAGTTTCTTCCACTAGGTAAGTAGATAAGGGCATAGGCGATAGTATTTTTACCTCATTGCGAGGAGGCTCTCGTTATGATGGTGCTTGAGTTACTGTAAATAGCTCCTCTTAAAGTAAAAGAAACTAAGAGAAGACGACACTAATTATTCATACAACATTGCTTAAATTTTTCGCCCGAGCCACAAGGGCAGGGATCATTACGGCCAATCCGGCGGGGTTTTCGGAAAGGCTTACGCAGGCGCTTCACCATATCCTGATGGTAAACCTTGCGTAGCAACTTATACAACTCAGGGTGCTTTTGCTGCAATAATTTGGGTCGTTCGAAGAAATACTCGCTGGTCACGGCCAAAAACTCTTCTTCTTTGGTGCCGGCGTATTCGTCAATATCGCTCTTCCCCTGGCGGATGCGTTTCATCTCCCGGTGCATAAGTTGTAACCAAGGTTTGGCGTATTGCTTATCATTCAGTTCTCCGGGAATGCCGTCGATCTCACCATCCTGCTTGTCCAGAATATGCACAAATTCGTGGATGCCCACATTGTGCTTATCGGTGGTGTTGGTAAAACCCTGCCGCAGACTCTGCTTGCTCAGAATCATCACGCCTTCCATATTGCGGCCGTTGCCTACCATGCCGGTAATCACCTGTTCAGGGTTTTCCATGGAAAAGTTATGATCGAAGGCGGCGGGATAAAGCAGTACTTCGTGCAGGTAAGTATACTTCCAGCTGGGGAAATTAAACAGAGGAATTACTGCGCTACTGGCGGTAAGCAGCCGGTCCAGGTCAGTAACTTCAGTACGGATACCCGTGATGCGCACCTGACGTAAAAAGTTGCTGATTTTCTTTTCATAATTGCGCTTGCCAGAGGCGTCGAGGTTTTGGTAAAAGTGTACGTGGGTTTGCAGTAATTCGCGCCACTTAGCGGAGAATTTTTTAGGAACCTGGTAGACCGGGCGGTTTTGGCTCCATGCCCAGTACCCAAGAAAGGCAAACAGCCCAAACCCAACGACTGTAAAAAATGCTTGCATAGTTAAAAAAATTAAAGGCGCTCATGCGAGAGCGCCTTGCTTTAACCGAGTAAGATCGGTAAAAGTTTTAGGAGTAATAAAGGTAGAATATAAAGTTGGTCAGCCAGTATTAACGAGAGTTTTTACTGCTCGATTCAGTTACGGTATCCTGTTGCACTGGTTGGTAAGAGGGCGCATTACGTTTCAAACTATCCGCACCCAACGCGCTACTTTCTTCTACTTCATTTTCCTGGGGTGTGTTTGGACGGTTGGTTTGTTCTTGAACGCTTGTTTCCTCAGTTTCTGGAAGCGCTTGCGTATTTTGGTTTTCATTTTGTTCATTGGTAACCGGAGTTTTTTCTCGTTGTGCATTCTGAGGAGCAACTTCTTTTACGATAGTCGTCTCCGAATCTTTATGAGCATTTATTTCTTCAGGAGTCGGATTGTCAAAAGTTTTCGTTACGGTATCTTTCTCTACTTCCTCATTGAGTACTTTGTAGTCTCCTTCTTCATAAGTTACCTGCTTCTCTTCGCTTGCTGTTTCGGTTACAGTATCTATTCTAACGCGACGCTTGATGATTTTTCGCTCTACTTCATAGGTCGTAGTAGCTCCCACGGTATCTACCTGCTCGATGGTTCTACGGTTAACATCATACTCCACCGTCATGCCTACAGTATCAACCTGCACTACTTCTTCAGTTTCGGTATAATTGGCCTCCTCTCCTTCCTCTTCAGATTGCGCTGAGGCAGTAGAAGTAGCGGGAGTTATCTCAGAAGACGGGATCGTCGTAGCCACAGATTGTTGGGTAGTATCGGCATCCGAAGCCTTTGCCCGATCGTTATTGCGGCTGGTGTTGTTGCACCCTATCAGGGATATTAGTGAAATTCCGGTAATGATTGATATGAATACTTTCATAATTATGCAGTTAGGTTAAAAAGTTATGTTAAACACAAGTATGAATAAAGGCTAAAGAATCATGCCAACCCTACTGAGGTGCCTCAGGTTGACAATTGCAAAAACAGTGAGGAGTGATTGTTACGGCAGCGTGGAACAAACGCAACAGTGCATAGCCCGAAAATGCATAAAAAGTGGGTTTTCCTAATTTATAGCCTGCTTCTGCCTGCTAAGCTTACTTAACAGAGGGCTTTCGGTTGGAAGCAGATTCATCCATGAAATCTGCTGTCCTCTTGAATTGCGCCACGATCGGGTTTAGACATCTTCTTTCTCAGCCAGTTTTTTGATGGCCTCCAGCACGCTACTCCATCCACCCTGCGACATCGTATCTTCGTATCGTTTGGCACCGTCTTCTACTTTTTTATAATCCCCCTGGGTTACCTTGACGAGGGTATCTTCGCCCACAGTCTCGAGCGTATAGTTTACCGTCAGGTAGTTGGAGGGAATGTCGGTATAGTTGGCATTCGGATCGAATACGGTAAAGGAAAGGTTTTTTTCCGGTTCTATAGCGACAATTGTGCCCTTTACATAAAGCACTCCATCTTCGGCTCCTTTCCATAAGATGGAATCGCCGACTTTCCAGTTAGTAATCACCGTGCAGCCAAACATGTATTGGGGAGTCAGGTCCGGGTTGGTCAGGGTGTTCCATACGGTAGATGCCGGAGCGTGTATTTTGATTTCGTCCTGGGTGAATAAGGTATCCATAGCATTGTTATTTAATCAGCGGGCAAGTTGCCGAAAATTTGCCCTGCGGGCTTACACATTATGGATTTTTTCTAACAGAATTGGGTGTCAGTCCAAATTTTTTGCGGAACTGATGGCTGAAGTGCTGAGGCGATGAATACCCCAACTCATACGCAATTTCTGCGGCCGTTCTCTGGGTATCCCGCAAATACTGCATGGCCAGTTGTAACCGACGTTCCGTAAGGTAGCCAAACACCGTACTGTGGAACATCTCTTTAAACCCCCGCTTCAGCTTACATTCATTCATGCCCACTGCTTTGGCGATGTTTGATAAATTGGGAGGGTTTGAAATTCGCCCATTGAGATAATCACGCGCTGCCACGACCTTTTCCCGATCCGTACGATTCTTCAAATAGGTGGGCGGTACATTTGCCTGCCGGTAATTATCGATGCATAGTACCAGCAGCTCCAGACTTTTGGCCAGGAGAAAAATTTCCTGAAGCCTGCCGGTGTAAGCATTTTGCCGGATCTCATCGATAACTTTTTGAATGGAGACATCTACTGTACCCCAGTTCTCGGATAGAAGCGTGCTGCGCCCTTCCAGCATATCCTCGGTAAACTGTTTCAAAAAATCATCATCGTCCTGAGTAAGGCTGAGAAAAACCTCTTTGGGGAAATCAACTCCGAAGGTTTCTATTTGCAGGGTTTTATTCCGAACCTCAATGTCTAACCCCTGGGAATACATAATATTATGGTGCCCACCGAGCAGGTCAAAGGATTGATGCAACTGTTGATGCGTAAATGCATAATCACCCTTTAGTCCAAAGTGCAGACGCACGGCCTCCTTACTGTTGCTGGCTGAAAACGTTGTATGAGTCTGGTCAAAGGTAGAAAGGGTATAGCCCATCTGAATGTTGTTGAACTCCCAATGAGCAATATTTGAGGGAGTCTCTGAGAGAGAAGGTGGCTGGTTTTGGTTCATGATGGCTGCGTTGCTAAGAATGCCGGATTATAAAAAATAATCCTGATTAAATGGAGACTAAATTTACGGATAAACAGGCACAATGGTCGATAATTGGCGATGAGCTTATGTGATTTTTCTTAGGAAGTCTCCCTCAATAAAATGAATTGAGAAATTATCCGGTATCAGTCGTTCACGAACATATAACAAAAGCTTAACCTTCCAATTTTCCGATAATTCTCCAGCCTTCGTTACTTGCTTTCAAATTCATTTTTTATGGAAAGTCCTATGATTTGGGAGCAGATCCGGGCCGATTCGGAAGTGGCTTTCGGCGAATTTTTCAACCAGCAGTGGCAGCGCTGCTTTTCGCTGGCGCAGGCCATTCTGCAAGACCAGAAGCAGGCCGAAGATGTGGTGCAGGACATATTTATTGATATCTGGTCAAGAAGAAAAAGTCTGGAATTACAGAACCCGGAGGCTTACCTAACCCGCATGGTGAAGAATAAGGTCTTTTCCACGCTTTCCCGAACACCTATTCCTGAGCATAACATAGAGCTGCTGGAAAATTTGCTGCATCAGTCCTCGCCTGAAGACCAGTACATTCTTGAGGAACTAAGAGTAAAAGTTGATCAGGTAGTGGAAGCGTTACCTCCCCGGTGCCGGCAGGTGTATCAGCTGCGCAGGTACGAAAATATGAGTGTAGCCGAGATTGCCGACAAACTGGGCATGTCTATCCGGACGGTAGAAAATCATCTCTATCAGGCTACAAGAGTGTTAAAAAACAAGATCAGTCCTATTACCATTTTGTTAATTATCGATCGCTTCATTTAATATATCCATAATCGTTTGGCACTAAGTAGAAAACCGGTTTTCCGAGACATGCTTATGAAAAGCGATACCTATGGATCAACAGAAATTCTGGAGGCGGCTGTTTACTCGTTATGTAGAGGGGAAATCTCAGCCCGCGGAAAGAAAACTTTTAGATCAGTTTTTTGAGAAGCAGCAGGCAGAAGCTGAGAAGCTGGAAATAACCTCCGAGGAACCTCCGGACGAAATCCGGCAGCGAATGCTGAAGAATGTTCAGCGTGAGATTCGACCTACTTTTAAAGATCGATTTTCCCGTAAATGGCTGGCTCAGGGAGTTGCCGCTTCTTTGTTTTTAGGGTTAGGGTATTTCTTCCTGATTCAGAAAAAATCAGAATCGCCCGATGAGCTAAAGCAACACACGTTTAATGCTTCGGCAAGCTGGGAGCAGGTATCTACTGAAGCGGCAGAGCAGCGGCAAGTTACATTACCCGATGGCTCTCAAGTGCATCTTAACTACCAAAGCAGTCTTAGGTACCAGGCCGCCGATTACGGGCAAACCGAACGAAGGGTGTATCTGGAAGGAGAAGCCTTTTTTGAGGTGCAGCGTGATGAGCAACGACCCTTTATCGTAGAAACGCAGAAGCTCACCACCCGGGTGCTGGGTACTTCTTTTAATGTAAATACCCAGGATAATCAATATGTGGTAGCCGTAGCCAGCGGAAGCGTAGAAGTACAGGCTACTCGGCCGGGAGAAAAAGAAAAAGTGAGTCTTACGGCAAATCAGCAGGCCGCCTTAAGTAGCCTGGATGATCACCTGGTCTTTAGCAATCAAATCTCTACCGACGTGTTTTTGTGGCGCGAGGGTCTAATGGCTTTTAGCAATACCCCAATGGCCTCGGTAAAAACCCGTCTGGAGCGGGCCTACGCCACTCAAATTCACATTGACCCCAAATTACTCGACCGGTCGGTTACGGCCCGGTATCAGCAAAAGCCCCTTCCCGAAGTGCTGGATGACCTGTGCTTTCTGTTAGGCGCTACTTATGAAATCAGAGAAAATCAGCATGTATTCATCATTCCTCAGTAACCTATAATTAATAATTTACCTATGAGACCAAAATTACCTTTTGCAAGAAGAGCGTTCGGTAGCAGGCATATCCTGCTTATGGGGGCCTTGCTCTACCTGTCTTTTGGCAGTGTGCAAGCCGCAGCATTGCCGAACGAACCTGCCGAGATCAGCCTTTCGCTCACCAATGTAAACCTGATACAGGTATTTAAAGAAATTGAGTCGAAGTACAATTACCACTTTGCTTATACCGATGAGGTGACCCAGCTTAACCAGACGGTAAGTATCGCCTGTCAGGAAGAATCCATTGAAGAAATATTGAATAAACTGGCCTTAGCTGCCCCAATTCGGTTCCGAGTTTCTGAGAATACGGTATCCGTTACGGTAGACCACGCGGTTAACAAGGCGCAAAAGCCCAATGACCGGGTAGAAGGAAAGATCACCGATGAGGAAGGGCAGCCTATTCCCGGAGTATCGGTGCTGATCAAAGAAACATCCATCGGTACCATCAGCGACATTGATGGGAATTTTAACCTAAACGTACCGGAAAACATTAATGAGCCGGTGCTGGTGTTCTCCTTTGTAGGATTTCAAACGCAGGAAGTTGCCGTAAAGGGTCAAAGCACGCTAAACGTTAGCTTGTTTGAAGATGTGCAAAGCCTGAACGAAATTGTGGTAGTAGGCTACGGTACGCAAAAGAAAGCCAATCTCACCGGTGCGGTTTCGCAGATTGATGCCAAAGAGGTTGCCAAGCGCCCCAATGTAAACCTGACGCAAAGTCTGCAAGGCACGCTTCCCGGTCTGAATATTAACCGGGGCAATGGAAATCCAGGCTCCAACCCCTTGCTCAACGTTCGCGGCTTCACGTCCATCAACGGGGGCGGTCCATTGGTGCTTGTTGATGGAGTGGAAGGAGATATCAACAAAATCAACCCAGCCGATGTGGAATCGGTGACTGTGCTAAAAGATGCCGCGGCTTCGGCCATCTACGGGGCGCGTGGAGCCTTCGGAGTCATTCTGGTTACCACCAAAACCGCTGAACCGGGACGTACCCGGGTGAGCTACACCAACAATTTTGCCTGGAGCACGACCACCACCAACACTGATTTTATCACCGATCCCTACCGGGCGGCGAAGCTGGTGGATGATGCTTTTCAGATTTCGGTAGGACGCACCTACACCGGCTACACCGAAGAGGATTACGAAGAACTCAGAAGAAGATCCGCCGACCCTTCTCTACCCGACGTTGTTGTGGATAACCGTAAAGGAGAGGATCAGTACGTTTACTACGGAAATACCGACTGGTGGAATACCATGTTCCGCAAATGGCAGCCTTCGCAAAACCACAACGTGACTATTACCGGAGGAACCGATAAGCTGAGCATCTTGCTTTCCGGGCGCTATTACAAAAATGTGGGCATTCTTAAATTACAGGAAGATACCTACGAGTCGTATAATGGCCGGGTTAAAATGGACCTGAAAGTAAACGACTGGCTTACGCTTTCGGAGAATATTCAGGTCAATACCAGCGATCAGCTAACCCACGGCGGTAGTATGTACGGCTGGGGTGAGCCCTGGGGAAGCCTGATCTGGGTGCACGCCCTGCCATCGTATACTCTGACCAACCCCGATGGTACTGCTACCTTCCGAACCGAACTGAACAACTACACCATCGGTGATGGCATCTTCGCTTCATTGCTCTACGGTAAATCAAAAGAACTGATCAACCAGCGGCAACTGGTAAACACCTTCGGCGCCACCCTTACTCCGGTGCCGGTAGAAGGGCTAAGCGTGAAGTTTAACTTTACCAACCGTTGGGATTTTTACGATGAGATGGAAAGAAACGTACGAGCTCCCTGGTCGGTATATCCCGGACAGATCGATTATCTGGGTAGCGATCAGTTGAGAGAAGTTCGAATTCAGGAAAATTATACGGCACTGAACCTGTTCGCTAATTATGAGCATAACCTGGGACGTCACCATTTTAAAGAAATGATCGGCTTTAACCGGGAATACAAAAACTACGAATCGGTAGATACCCGTAAAAAAGAAAACATCTCCGACGATCTGAATGCCCTGGATCTAGCCAGTAGTGACCCCGAAGCCTACGGAGCCGCCTATGAATGGGCCATTCACGGATATTTCTTCCGTCTAAACTATGACTATGACAACCGCTACCTGCTGGAGGTCAATGGCCGCTACGATGGTTCTTCTCGCTTTCCCAAAGATTACCGCTGGGGTTTCTTCCCGTCAGTTTCGGCGGGTTGGTCCATTGCTAACGAGGGCTTTTTTGCCGGAATCAATGAATACGTCAACGACCTGAAACTTCGCGCTTCTTATGGTTCATTGGGCAACCAGTTGGTGAACTATTACGCTTACGTGCCTACGCTTAACAAATCTACCTCGGGTAGCTATGCCATCGATGGTGGTAAACTGGAATACATTGATCCTCCCGGCCTCAACCCACTGGATATTACCTGGGAAAGTGTAAACACCATTAATGTGGGACTTGATGTATCCGTGTTGAGAAACCGCCTGACGGGTAATGTGGATTTCTTCCAGCGGAATACGATTGGTATGCTTACGCAGGGAAGAACCTTGCCTGCGGTACTGGGCACGCCATCCCCGCAGGAAAATGCGGCTGACTTACAGACGCGTGGTTTTGAAGTAACTCTCTCGTATCAGGAAAGCTTTACTGTAGGCGGCAAACCGCTGAACCTGGTCGTGAACGGAACCCTGTCTAACCAGAACACCAAAATCACTCGCTTCGATAATCCGAATAACTACCTGGGCGATTATTACGAAGGACAGACTGTGGGTGAGATTTGGGGCTATCATATTGAAGGCTTATTCGGATCAGACGAAGAAGCCAACAATCACGCCGACCAGACGCGGGTGAACGGACGTATCAAATCATCTCCGGGTGAGTTTGGAGTGCCGCGGGCGGGAGACGTAAAGTACGCCGACCTGAACGGAGACGGAGTGATCAGCGAAGGAGATAACACGCTGGAGAACCCCGGCGACCGTCGCATCATTGGTAATGCCACGCCTCAGTTCCCCTACAGCTTCGGCATCCGGGCCGACTGGAACAACATCGACATCTCAGCCTTCTTCCAGGGCATTGGTCAGCAGGACTGGTACCCGAACGCCGATTCCCGTTTGTTCTGGGCCATGTATAACCGTCCGTATGATTCTTTCATCCGAAAAGATCTGGCCGATAACATCTGGTCAGAAGATAATCCCAATGCTTATTTCCCTCGTCTGCGCGGCTATTCTGCCTTAAGCAGTGACGGTGAACTGGGAACCGTGAATGATCGCTACCTGCAAAGCGTGTCCTACCTGCGCCTGAAAAACCTGAGCATTGGCTATACCTTGCCCCGGCAGTGGATAGAACGCATCAAGCTGGAGAACGTGCGCATCTATTTCAGTGGAGAAAATCTGGTCACCTTCACCAAGCTTACCAATTATATCGACCCTGAAGCGGCTTCCGGAGATGTGAACTTCTCCAACACCAACCAGGCCGACGACCGGGGAACTGCCCAGGGCTACCCGTTCAGCAAGATTTTCTCTTTCGGCGTAAGCGTAAACTTTTAAGATGATTTCTTTCAAGCACAAAATTCCTAAACTCATGCAACGAAACATATATATCACCATCATAGGATTATGCCTGATCCTGCTGGGCGGTTGTAGTCAGGATGAACTGGACCTGACTCCCCAATCCGAAGTGACCACTGAGAACTTCTTTCAGAAAGCCAGTGATCTGCAACTGTATACCAATTCTTTTTACCTGATGATTCCTGAGCGAATTTACCGGGAAGATGATGAGACCGATAACGTGATCTTAAACTCAGCCGGAGAACGCGTGCGGGGCGACAGGATCGTTCCTACCGATGCCTCAGGTGCAGGTTGGACGTGGGGAGAACTGAGGAAGATCAACTACTTTCTGGAAAACTACCAGAAGTGCCAGGACGAAGCCGCCAAGAAACACTACAGCGGAGTAGCCCGCTTCTTCCGGGCATACTTCTACTTCGACAAAGTGAAACGCTTCGGCGATGTGCCCTGGTACTCCACCACCGTAGACCCAACCGATGAAGCTGCGCTAAACAAACCCCGCGATTCCCGGCAACTGGTGATGGACTCCGTCATGGCTGACCTGGATTACGCCATTGAAAACATGAATACCGGCACCGAACTGTTCCGAGTTACTAAATGGACGGCTCTGGCTTTAAAATCACGGGTAGGAGTGTACGAAGGAACCTTTCGCAAGTATCGCGGCCTGGAGGGAGGCGAAACGTTCTTAACCGCTGCTTCAGAAGCCGCTGACGAACTGATAGCGTCTGGTGCGTACACCGTCTATACCTCCGGTAATCCGGCAGAAGACTACCGAAACTTCTTCTCTTCGCACGATGCCATTGGCGCAGAGGTAATCATGGGGCGGCAGTTTCTGACCGAGCATGCGGTAGATCATAACGTTAATTACTTCACCATCACTTCCTCGTACGGTATGCCCGGTATGCCCAAAGATTTGGTGAACAGCTACCTGATGCAGGACGGAAGCCGCTTTACCGATCAGCCCAACTACAACCAGATACAGTTTGTAGAAGAGGTGCAGAACCGCGACCCTCGCTTGTCACAAACCATCCGTACTCCGGGCTACACCCGTATTGGAGAAACCTTTGTGATGCCACCTGACCTGGGCGCGACCATCACCGGTTATCAACTCACCAAGTTTGTCACTGAGCCCGCCTTTGACAGCAACGATGAGTCTATCACCGATATGCCCATTTTCCGCTACGGTGAGGTACTATTGAACTATGCCGAAGCCAAGGCCGAACTGGGAACGCTTACGCAGGATGATCTGGACCGTTCGGTGAATTTGCTGCGAGCCCGAGTAGCTATGCCCGGCATGAGTTTAGAAGCCGCCAATGCTAACCCAGATCCGTATCTGAAAGCACAGTACGTAAACGTAGCCGGAGGCAATCAAGGAGTGATTCTGGAGATTCGTCGGGAGCGTCGTATCGAGCTGTTCATGGAAGGTTACCGCTGGGATGATTTGATGCGCTGGAAAGAAGGCCAGAAGGTAGTGCAGGATTTTCGCGGTATGTATTTCCCCGGTGAAGGAGAGTACGACCTGGAAGGAGATGGAGACACCGATGTCATCATTTTTAGCGGAGAAGCCGGAGAGAAACAAAACGGTATACTGTACCTGAAACTGGGAGAAGATGTGGTACTGGACGAAAACGGCCTGATCAACCCCCACCCCTCGATTACCGACCGGGAGTTTGATGAAAATAAAGATTACCTTTATCCCCTACCCCGGACCGAAATCTTACTAAACCCCAACCTGGAGCAAAATCCGGGGTGGTAGAAACTTGGTAAAGACTAGTTGAAAAATGTGGATATGAGTTATGGATTCAGCTTATGAGTAGACATTATCATGGTTCATTTGCGTTTGAGAGAGTCACGGTGGCCGTAATAATCTTTTTTAATAATTAATCTCTCTAGGTCGGAAAGCTTGCTGTTTGAGCGCAGCGAGTTTCAAGCTTTCCTAGATTTTTTGTTTACTTTTTCATCGATGGAAAAAGTAAAAGCCTGCCCGGCTTGAGGGCAGATGCTCAAAAACAAAGGAGTTATAGGTTTAGCTTATGAGTAGACCTTGTCATATTTATAACTTGTTTGGGATACTCAGAGTCCTCTTTGAAGAGTGACTCTGAGGGAGATAGAGTAGACTTTGTCATGATTCATTAAGCGTTTATAGTTCGTTTGGGATACTCAGAGTTCTTTTCGAGCGGCCGGCGCTCGGTGACTCTGAGGGGGAAATAACATCTTTTTATGATACATAGAAATAGACTTATCAAATCATTTTTATTTGCAATACTAATAGGAACCGCCTTCGGGGCGGTTTCTTTTTCCTGCACACCAGCCACCTCCGACCAGAAACCACCGGAGCAAAACCCGGAAGCCATCGATCTTCGCGTTATGGCCTACAATGTTCATCATTGCAATCCGCCCTCGGCGCCGGAAAAGATTGACGTGGAAGCCATTGTAGAAACCATTCGTCAGCAGAAGCCTGATCTGGTAGCTTTGCAGGAAATAGACGTCATGACTGGAAGGTCGGGCAAGGTTGATGAAGCCCGCATGATTGCCGAGCAACTGGACATGCATTACTACTTCGGCAAAGCCATTGACCACGATGGTGGCGACTACGGAGTCGCCATCTTATCCCGCTTTCCTATCTCCGAAGAACAAACGCATGCCCTGCCCACGCAGGAAGGAACCGATGGAGAACCCCGGGTGCTGGCTACCGCGAAGGTACAATTATCGGATGGCCGCAGCATTCGTTTTGCCAGCACCCACCTGGATGCTCAGCGAGAAGATGTAAACCGACTGTTGCAGATCAAAGCGATTGGTGAAATTGCCTCTACCGAAAGCCTGCCGATGGTTATTGCCGGAGACTTCAACGCTCCGCCCACTTCGGGGGTCATTAATATACTGGACCGGCATTTTCAACGAAGCTGCGAAGATTGTGCCCCCACCATTCCGGTGATTAATCCTACCAAAGCCATCGACTTTATTGCTTTTCGACCTAATACTGATTTTGAAGTACTAAATCACGAGGTGATTGATGAAACCTACGCATCTGATCATTTGCCGGTGCTTTCGGTTCTGAAATTGCAGGAAAGCCCGGAGAATAAAATAAGCAATAATGCGCGGCTCAATGAGATTCAGGTCATTGGTTCGCACAACAGTTATAAACTCCCAATTGACTCGCTCTTGTTTGAACAGATGAAAAGCCGGAATCCCTCCGCCGAAAACCTGGAATACAGCCATATTGATCTCTCTGAGCAGCTTTCGCTGGGATTACGCAACTTGGAAATAGACGTTTACGCCGATGTGAAGGGAGGAAAATATGCTAATCCGGTGGGGCTGAAGTGGGCATCAGAAAGTGAGTCGTATGATCCGGAGGGAGTAATGAATGATCCGGGTTTTAAAGTGCTGCACATGCAGGATGTTGATTTTAGAAGCAATTGTTTAACCCTGAACCAATGTCTGCAAGAACTAAAAAACTGGTCCGATGATCATCCAGATCATATTCCGGTATTTGTAACGATAAATGCCAAAGACGATGCCTCCGATCAGCCTGATTTCACTGTGCCAGAAACATTTACCCCAGAGGTGTTTGATTTGCTGGATCAGGAAGTTCAGGGGGTGATGGGAAAAGGAAAGATAGTAACCCCGGATCAGGTAAGAGGCAATTATGAAACGTTGAACGGTGCAGTGCAGGAAGGAGCATGGCCCACGCTGGGCGAAACAAGGGGAAAGTTTATCTTTATTTTGGATGAAAAGGACGACAAGCGACGTGCTTATTTACAAGATCATTCTTTGCTCACCGGCCGAGTGATGTTTGCCAATGCGGAGCCGGGTACGCCGGAAGCCGCTATTCTGATTATGAATGAGCCGGTAGAAGATCTAATGAAAATTCAGGAGTTGGTGAAACAAGGATATATTGTAAGAACCCGGGCAGATGCCAACACCCAGGAAGCCCGAAGCAACGACACCAGCCGGTTCAACGTCGCCTGTGAGTCTGGTGCGCAGATCATCACCACGGATTACTACCAGCCCAGCATGCACTTTTCATCCAACTACGCAATTCGCTTTGAAGGAGGGTACGTTCGGCCTAACCCGCTGATTGGTACGGGTAACTATTAATGGGAACGCTTATTTACCAAATGCACCAGGCTCAGGGTTCATCAAAATCGTACTGAATACTATCGGGCAGGGGTTCCACCCGTAGCTTCATCCATTTTCCGTTTACTTTGATCACCACCATGTTGTGATCACTGTCGTAAAACATGGTGCCATCCCCGCTGCTCTTCAGTTCTTTGTAATTTACATATTTGGCGCTTTCTTCAAAATTGCTTTCGTCATCGCCTTCTGGTTTTTCCTTGCGGATATCGTCTTTACCAATGCGCCCCAGTGCAAAGGCGTTGGTCAGTTGCAATGATCCGTAAAATATGGCTTTATCCCGGCCAAATAAAAAGGAGTGTTGCCGTACATCAGAGCCAATCCGAAACCAGTTGTATGCAGCCTCCGAGTGGTTATACTCCGTGCCGTAGTAGTACATTTCGGCAACAGGTCGTTCATTTTCCACATGCTTGTTCACCAGCAGGGTAATCCTTGATTTGTCATCCCGGGCGTAGCCTTCAAATACATGATAGCCCCAGCGTTTCTTGTTACGTTCATTTTCATTGCCCCGCACCTGCACCATGTAGGGAGTGCTGATGATACCATTGATGGTGGTATACATGGGAGTTTGTTGCGGATCAAAGCCGAAATTATATCCCCTTATCTGCCATTGTTGCCAGGTGGTATCAATATCCGAGAATAATTCTACCCGGTTAAAATTCGAATGTACCGAACCGGGAATTAATTTGAAATACTCGCGATCAGCGCCTGCACCTTCCGATGGCTGGCCCTGGGCAATGTGGGTGAAAGCCATAAGGAGAAATAAGGTGTATACATGCTCTTTTTTCACGATGGTGGGGCGGCGGGCAGGGTTTCTCATTAGCAGTAGAGCGCTTGGGTTGTGTTAACAGAATTATAGTTAAAATCTAAGCGACTGCTGCGTTAAAACCAAGTTTTCCGGGAGATCCGTACCAGATTTATCATTTTTGGGGCGAGGATCAGCCCAGTATAGCAGAGAGAATCTGTATGAACAGGAGATATGCTAATGCAAGGCATGACCATCTTCTTTTGCATCCCAGTCGCGGTAAAGCTTGCCTTTGGTGGCGGGGGTAATACCGTTTAAGAAATTGGGTAGCGGGGCTGACATAGGGCCACTGCTGCTACCACAGGCGATGCTGGGGTAGATGTAGGTTCCAAAGAAACGGTTCTTCTTTTTTCCGGCACCGCCCTGGGTATCCCAAACCTCCAGCGCAGCTTCTTTTTTCACCGGCTGGCACATGGAAATATAATCCCGCCCCGGACGAACAGCCCGGTAGAATGCAATGATATTAGAAATCAGGTTCTCCGCACTAAACCCACTCTCGGTCATCCAACCATAGGGAAAATCGGTTTGCACGGTTTGAAACCCGTAAGACACTTCCATAAAGATAGCCAGGGCTACTGACTCCCGATCCACCGAAGACAGGTTGGATTGCACGTAGTAGGTTTTGGTAACACTTTTATTTAACCGATGGCGGTTGATCGTCTGGGAGTGCTGTACTTTAAAGCCCGGGTGGCTCTTGCTGCGAACCCCCGACCCTCCGACCAGCTTCGACCAAAGGCTTCGGGCGCTTCCCGGTCGGGCCTGCCCCAGGTCGACCCAGCCACAGAGGCAGGTATAGACCAACCCAAAATCTTTGTAAACACTGGTGGGGCCATCCACAATGTCAGTTCTTTTTGACATAAGTCAGGTTGTGTGTATTTAGAAATTAAAGATACAAAAAAGAGAAAACGTTCCTCCAATAGTTAAAGCGTAGTTCCTGAAGTAGGAAATATGGCCTGTCATCTGCTCCATTTGATACATGAATGCGTAAATCAGTATACCTGACCAGCGTTCACTACTGCACGGCTTGTGTCCGTTACCGGACAGTCACTGGTGGGTAAAATGCTGTTTTTGACCTGTTTAGGCAGGTTTTTAGGTTTGGCATAGCGCTTGACTTATACTTAGTGTATTTAATTAAAATAACATTTACCCAAAAATATCAGACACCATGACAACGATTAGCAACATTAGCCCCGCTTCTTTATTTATAGACCGAGAATATGCGACCATCCCTTACACTGCTGCCACGCTTCAATTCAATGAGGCCATAGCCGTACGCCGGGATACTACGCCTTTCTCCAGCATCGGCAGCGGTAAATTTCGCCGCATGTTTAACCGGCATGCGATGGCTTTCCGTCGCTAAGCAATAACAAAACAACGTTAACCCAACCCTTACTGAGAACCGCTTGCTTAAGTGGTTCTCTTTTTTTTGCCCCCACTTTACAGCACAAATAAAGAAGGACTTAGTAAAGACTCATATTTTCGGACGTTCCAGGCTCGCATTTAGTAGTATCTCCACTTCATCTGCCAGCATGAAACTTTCCTTTCCCAGCCCAAAATCCAGTCGATCAATCGTAAAAGTACCATCCAACCGGAGTGAGTTGCCCGAAATAATGTAGTGGATGGGCATTTTTATTTCCCGGGTAACGTCTTTGATGGTGAGCACGAATCTGCCAAGAATAGTATCCGGTGCTGCTTTGGAAAAACCCAGTGAACTGAGGCTGATCTTCGGGTAGTGTTCCACATCAAAGTAATCCGAGCGTTTCAGGTGGTTATTGCGGATCTTGATGCCGGTTTGGATGGTGCCGGGATCAATAGAAGCCACGATTTTGTTGTTGGCCAGTTTGCGGGGATGAAACAATACTTCGGCTTCCAGCCCTTCCAGGCTGCCCTCCACCGTGATACCGGCATTCTTAATCAGAAACTTCACTTCGTACGTTTTAACCTGGTACACTTCCTGCGCTAGCGAAAGAAAGCTAAGGATACAAAAACCAAGCGTAATGATAAGCGAGCGAATTAGCATACTATAATGTTTTTAAGAAAGCTACCAGCGCGTTCTTGTCTTCTTCGTTCAGCTCCATGCCAAACTCATGCCCCTTTACGGCCATGGTTTCTACCATATAGGGCTTATAGCCGGTGGGGATGTAATCATCCTGCAAGCGAGCCGGATCAAACAGGTCTTCCAGCTTAGCCAGATTGCCGCTGTGCAGATATGGCCCCCGGTACCATAGACCCCGTAGCGACGGAATTTTATAATAACCCGTACCCCGCCGCGACTTTATTGCCAGGGTAGGGTCAGTCTCTACAGATACGTTAAAGATATCATATTTTTCATAATGGTCTTTCGGCGGTTCAAAGCCCAGGGCTGGAGTCAGTTGGTTATTGGTGTAAAGTGGTGGTGTATGGCAGGTTATACAACCTTGTTCTTTAAACACAGTTTCTCCCCGACTCAAAATAGCCTCGTCAAAGTGGTTAGGGTTTTCCGGTGGTTCCAGCGAGTAGATGTACTGCGCCAGAGCGTAAAGCTGGGCATCATTGTAGCGGAAGGCATCGTAACCGAAGGGATGGTCCCATTCTTCGGGTTTGGGTAGTTCGGTATAGTCATGCACTCCCATCGGGATAAAATCATTGTAGCGGGTCAGCATATCCATACCCTGATTGAAGGCCGCGTAGCGCATCAGGTCTCCAGGCCCTTCGTGGCGCATGATGCCAGTCTTATCCAGGTACTTGATATCTTTCAAACCGATCAGGCTGGGTACCGCTACAGCGTCTTCGGTAGGACTGATACTGATGCCCTGCCGTACCATCGTGCCGTTTGCGTGAGCGCTCATCATGTCCAGATAGTCAGCCGAATCAATATCCATGATGTACTCCGAAACTTCGGGAGCCCAGGGTACATAATTCAGTTGATAAACCCCTTTCTTAAGTACTGAAAAGGGGATATGAAATAATTTTACAAAAACAGCCAGCTCAGGGTCGAAGGCTGCATTGCCCTGCCCCCCGACAACCAGAGAGCCGTCATCCATCACCCGGGTATGGCAGTTGGCGCAGGACAGAAGTCCAATCTGCACCTGGCCTTTCTCCTTGACAACGTAGTGAGTGAAAGGATAAAGCCCGTCCGGGGTGACCGGTGCACCGGTGACGTCGGTTTCCTTTCGGTCAATATAAGAAGTGGAGTTTTGGTAAGGAGGGCTGAAGGAAGTAGGCCAGTGGAACACCGCTTCGCCCGCCTTAATCCAGTCTTCCTGCGTTTTGATCTGGCTCAGGTCAAAAACCACTTCCGGCTCCAAAGCCCGAATAGAATCCAGATAGCCCTCTGGCTCCTGTTCCGCCACGTAGACCGGATAAGTTTTGTAGATGATGTGCTCGGGCAGACTGTTGTAATATTCTTCCGGGGCGTAAAATACTTCTACCGAGGTATCGGGCGGAGGCAGATGAAAGCGTTTGATCTCCTTCAGGTCCCATGTTTTGGGAATATCAATGAGCCATTCGGGCTTCTGGCTGGCCAGGAGAAGCAGGGCGAGCCAGCCAATACATACACACGGAAGCAGAATTTTCATATTCATAAATGAGTATAGGTTAGTAGCCTGGAGAAATAAAATGTAACTGTCGAAGTTGAAGTAACCATAGTTTCGTGACCACCCCCAGGGTTACGAAGTTATAAAGGAGTATCTATCATCATCTTTCATATTAGGGCCTGTTGATAATCAAACTAGGACGGCGATTTTGGATCATTTTTAACCTACTCTACGTTGCTTTCGGCATTGCCCTTCTTAAGTACCTTGATCAGCCCGAAAGTGCTCTCAAAATTCCTCGTCAGCCTGAGTGTCAACACGGCCTAGTACGAGTCTGGAAAATCAACAAAAATTACCTTGTCCTCTTTATCCAGGGAAAATACTGTATATCGGGTCTGTCGACCGTTTAGGCGGTAATAAAGCTGAGCACTAATCTGTGAACCAAAAAGCGTGAGCTGTTGAGTGCTTACATCTTTTCCACCTAGATACGTCAGTGAATCAGTAGATGAAAATACTCTTTTTACTCCATCTGAATAATAGGAAGAAGGGAAATTTTTATTGGCGAAGTCGCTAACCGTACCAGTTGAAGAAGTCAGCTCTTTTAAAAACCGTAGGTGTTTTTCGGTAGTGTCGGGATCATCGTCAGGCGAGGCATTTATTTTCGATAGCAGAAGGTATTTGGGTTCATACATAAAGGATTTGACCAAAGCATCTACGGCATCCTGAGTCTGAGCACTATGCGTGAAGGGTAGAAGCAGGAGCATTAAGGCTGTCGTAAAATATTTTATCATAAGCTCTTTTCTAGTTAGCTGCTGCATTTTCCTGATTGCCAGGTTGCTTATATACCTTTCCTTCCTTCATCACAAATGCTACTTCCTCCAGCAGCTCGATCTCTTCTAAGGGGTTTCCCTTGACGGCAATGATATCGGCCCATTTACCTATCTCGATGCTCCCCGTCTTTTCGCTCAGACTCAGCAGCTCTGCGGCGTTAATCGTGGCGGTGCGTAGGGCGTCGATTTCCGTCATACCGGCGGCTTTCATGAGGGCAAACTGTTCAGCGTTCCGTCCGTGAGGGTACACGCCCGCGTCGGTGGCAAAAACCATCTTTACTCCTGCCTGATAAGCTCGTAGGAAGTTACGGGCTAGTGAATCATACGCTTCCTGATGCTCCTGTTCTTCTATGTCTTTGTCACTGAAATCCTGCTCAGTCTCAATCAGGTCGTAGTGGGTAGCGAGCAGGTCCATCGCCAGCACGGCCTGCTTCTCTTTGAGTAGGTCAATACAGCCCTGATCCAGGTAGGTACCATGTTCTATGGAGCGTACTCCGGCCAGGAGCGCATTTCTGATGCCTTCGGCTCCGTGGGCGTGAGCCGCTACCGAGATACCCCGCTTGCGGGCTTCGTCTACGGCGACCGCCATTTCCTCTACGGTATAAGAGGCAGCACCCGGCACTGTTCCATGGGTGCCGAATCCACCGGTAGCGAATACCTTGATCCAGTCCACCTCGTATTTTAGCAGATGCCGGGTCATTTTTCGCATCTCATCCACTCCATCGGCCTCGATCAGATTATTATGGGCGCTAACCTCTACGGCGGGCGACACCCAGTTGCCCATAGCGCCGTGTCCGCCAGTGATGGATAGCCCCGGTCCGGTGACCAGCATACGGGGACCGGGAATCCAGTTTTTGTTAATGGCATCCCGCAGGGCCACATCGGCGAAAAAGTAGCTGGCCACATCCCGCACCGTGGTGAAACCAGCCTCCAGGGTTTGTCTGGCGTTGACCGTTCCGATGATGCCGTAGGAAGGAGCGGGTAAGGTGTAAAGGTCGAAATCTTCCAGATCCATGTACCAATTGCCAGTCAAGTGGGTATGGCAATCAATCAGGCCCGGAAGAACGGTATACTGGGATAAGTCCAGTACATCATCGTACTGCTCTCGGTCAGCCGCGGGAGAAATACGGATAATCTCTTTGCCCTCTACCACGATGAGTACGTCTTTTTCCAGGATGCCTTCCACTACATTGAGCATGGCTCCGGCCCAGATGACTTTTTGTTCATCCTGAGCGGGTAGGCTTGGACACATACTAAAGCAGATGAATAGGCAAAGTAGTGTAGCTTTCATTGGAGTTTGGGTTGGGGCTGGTAGCGGCAGTGCATGCCACCTCCCGCCCAGTTTAGCACTACCGAATGGATTCCCTGAATTTTTCGGTCCGGATAGAGTTCCTCGAGAATGGCTAGTACTGTCTGGTCTTTTTGACGTATGATCTCGGGTTCTCCTGCCTGCCAGCACTGAGGAACCAGTACAATATCGTTGGAGATCAGGTGACTGCTGGCGGCTACATAATATACGATATTTTGGGGGTGTAAACCAATTGTATCCATACGTTCCTGCACAGGTTAATTTATATGTATTCTGCCGACTAGTTAGGAGCTACCTCACCATCGGCATTGTTGTCAAAGCTATTATTCTCATCAATCAGGGTGTTTCCTCCCTGCACAAAGTCAATACCCCAACTGCCACTATTGGTAATGCTACAGTTTTTAACCTCGGCTTTGCCTTTACAATGAATAACGATATTGCCTTTCCCGCCGGCATTGTACATTTTTTTGGAGCCTCCTCCGCTGATGTTGCAGTATATTAGCTGGTTGTCGGCAGTGCTGGAATTAATACCGATGCCCAGCCATGATCCTTGCCCTTCGGTAGTGCCTTTCAGTACGATAGGCTCTTCAGCTGTACCTACCGCATGGAAGCCTCCCGCAGTAGCGATACAGTCTACACTGGGACTACCTAAAATAATACCAGCGGCATTTTCAAACTCCAGCGTAACCCCCGGCATGATGGTAAGGACCTTCTCTATGTAGGTTGGTCTTCCAGAGGGATCTACTGCCATGCGGTACGGTACTTCCAATTTTGCTATGGTCAGGTCTTCCTCCTCCACATTGCCTCCCGCTACTTCAATATAGGCTCGTCCATTCCCTTCGGCATAGGCGGAAGCTGCATCTAGGTAGGCTACCTGTGGCAGTTGGAGGTAGATGGGGGCCAGCTCGTTATTGATCAACGCATTTTCTTCAAACGTATCCAGGGTAGCATCCTCATCCAGCAGGTAAATGCCGTATCCGCCGCTTTCGCTGATGGTGGTATGCTGCATGGTGAGCTTACTTTCGCATTGCAGGGAGATGTTGGCCGCGAACTTAGCCGCATTGTATAACTTGCTGCTGCCACCTCCCGATACCTCGCAATAAATCAGGCGGTTGTTCGGACTGGAAGAATTAAATCCGATACCCAACCACGAACCTTTACCTTCGGCAATGCCCCGGAAGATAATTGGGTTTTCTTCGGTACCGCTAGCGTTCAACGAGCCCGTCGTGGTAACACAATCGGATGACTGATCTCCCAGTCGAAACCCCGCTCCATTACCAAACTCCAGGATGCTTCCGGGACTGATTGTGAGGGCCTGATTGATATCATATTTACTGCTTTCCACGAAGCGATAGGGCACATTGAGCATAGCCAGGGTCATGGCTTCCGCATCAATGGCATTTTCCCGGACTTCTACGTACGTTTCACCATTGCCCTGATAATCGGAGGCTGCATCCAGAGCTCCCAATTGATTAAAGTACAGGCCGATGGGAGCTGCGGTATTGTTAGTGATTACATTGTTCGCAAACTCACTCAATACACTTTCTTCTGTAATGAAGATGCCGTACCCGTCATTGTCGTCAATCGTACAGTTGACAATCGCTGCTTTCGAATCCTCCTTTCGGGTCAATTGCACAGCTCCTTTTTCGTCTGACTGACTGGAGGCGGTACGTCCGGCGTGTTGGACCGTTACGTATTCCAGCCAGTTTTCTGGGTGATTGGAGGCGAAGTATACTCCTTTCCAAGTACCCTTGTTTTCACTGCTGCCGATGAATTTTATCGGGCTGCTCGCTGTTCCGACGGCTTTGAGCCCGCCGCCTTCGCTGGTGAAAATACCACTTTCTTCTCCTTCAAAGGCAATGGTCACTCCTGGTTCAATCGTGAGTAACGCATTTCCCTTCACCGAAATGGCACAGTGGATCACGTAGTCCACCGCATCGCCCGGTTCTACATCCTCCCAAGTGGTGTTTTCCGTGATTTCGTCATTGTTACAATCGTAGAGGTTGGCTGGAATGACGGTGAACGTAGGCCCCTCAACCCGTTGGTCGTTGACAACCACGGCTACTGCTCCGGTAGTGGCATTTTCCGGCACTTCGACAACCAACTGCGTGGAAGACGCTGATGTTACGGTAGCTGTTATGCCATTAAAGGTCACCGTATTCTCGCCCGTAGTACTGCTAAAGTTGGAGCCGATAATGGTGACTTCAGTTCCTATGATACCACTGGTTGGGTTGATCGTCGTAATGGTCGGAGCCGCCGGAGTGGGATCATCGCCGCCACTATCTTCTCCACAGCCCGGCAACAAGTAGCTGAGTACTAGTATTGTGATGAGCACGGGCAAAGAAGCGGGTTTGGTTAGAGAGTTTGGGAGTTTCATAGATGGGTATTGGTTATCGTAATAGTGAGGCTTTTATTGAAAACTTATTGAAAGTACACCAGCATATGGTTTACATTTTCTTTATCCGGAATATGACTTGCTCCAAACGTTTTCCGTCTTCGTCTTTTACTTCACCGAAGATATCGGCATCTCCAAAATTCAGATTTGCGGTTAACGCCTGGGGCTGGATTACGATATCGACCGTCGATGTCTGATCGGCCTGAACATGTACCACGGCAGGTATCTCGGTAATGGTTTCGGTGGCCAAAGGCGGAACGATCATGACCTCGTACATTCCACTGTATTGAAGCGTGAAATCAAATAAGCCTCCGGAATTTGTCGTTTTTTCCTGTTTTTTAGATCCTTTAGAAATGCTGACCAGTGTTTTGGGGTAAGCATGGCCACTTTCATCTTTTACCGATCCGGAGATCGTGGCCGAAATCTGAGTCGGTTCCGGATTCATGCTATCATCATTATCATGGCAGCCGACCGACACCGTTACGAAAACAACGGCAACTACACATAATAGACTGCTCTTTTTGTTTGTTGTATTCATTTTATTATGGGGGACTTTTTTCTCTTTTGGGTAATTTTGTCCATTATCCAGAGTCACTAATCGGCTCACCCTCCTACCCTCCTTCCTGATATTCTAGGAGCTGTTAAGCCGAGTCTTAACCTGCTATTTAGTCTAACGGCATACCTTAAATGTAATCAAAACAGCTCGGTCACCTTTTGCTGCATGGTAACATCCTTTTGCTCTTATGTAACCTGAGGAAGAGAAGTAGCCTAATTGGCGTTTTCTGCGTGCTCTGAGGGGGTACAGCCAAACTGCTCTTTAAAGCTTTTGGTGAAATACGACAAGCTGCTAAAACCCACCTGATAGGCAATCTGTGATACCTGGTCGGCATGCTGGGTAAGCAGTTGAGCTGCCCGCTTCAGTCGGTACGTACGGATAAACTCGGTAGCCGACTGGTTTGTCAGGGCCTTGAGCTTACGGTGCAGGTGCATGCGGCTTAACCCCAAGGTCTGTTGCCACTGTTCTACGGTAAAGTTTGGGTTGGACAATTGCTGCTCAATCACCGCTACAGCCTGTTTAAGAAATCGCTCGTCAGTACTATTCACAGTAATTTCCTGGGGAGATATCACCATGTTCTTGCGGAAACGAACCTGTAACTGCGCTCGCTGCTCTATCAGTTTCCGCAAACGGATACGCAACTCTTCCGGATTGAATGGTTTAATCAGGTAGGCATCGGCCCCGGTTTCTAGACCCGCTAACTTACTATCCAGATCGGCCCTGGCAGTAAGCATAATGATGGGGATGTGCGAGGTGCGGACATCGGTTTTCAGACGACGACACAAACTTATTCCGTCCAGATGGGGCATCATCCAGTCGCAGATGATCAGGTCAGGAGCGTGTTCCAAGGCTACTACCCACCCCTCCTCTCCGTCGGCAGCTTCCAGTACCTGGTAGGTTGAAGCTGTTTGCTCCCGCAGATACGTGCGCAAATCCTGATGATCTTCCACCAGTAATAGGGTGGGAAGGGTATCGACCGATGTGGAAGCTGCGGAGGCAGATGGCATTTCCTCAAGTAAGGGCGAGAATACTGGTTGGGCGGGGACGGAAGCTATCGTATGAATGTCCTCCGGGCGATAAGCATCTTTGGATAATGGCAGGGTGACTGTAAACCGGGCACCTTTGCCGGAAATACTTTCTACTGTAATGGTTCCGTGGTGTAAGGTGACCAGTTCCCGGGTTAGGGCCAGACCAATGCCGGTGCCGCCTGTCGAGGGAGTTGACGATTCGGCGGTTTGGTAGAAGCGGTCAAAGATACGGGAAAGCTCTTTCGGGGAAATTCCCCGGCCACTGTCCCGCACCTGAAGCTCCAGGCACTGCTTTTTCTTGGCCACGATGACCGTTACCGTACCACCCGACGGAGTAAATTTAAGCGCATTGGATAGTAGGTTATATATGATTTTCTCGAGCTTATCAGCGTCAAAATATCCTGAGATTTCCTGCTTAGGCCATTGAGTATGGTACTGTAGTGACTGTTGGTCGGCCTGAGATTGAAACGAGGCCAACAAAGGCTGAAGAAATAAAGTGATATTGCCCGGTTGTACTTTTAATTGAAGTTGCCGGGCCTCCAGTTTGGCGAAGTCCAGTAGCTGATTGATCAGCCGTAGCAAACGCTGGGCGTGCCGATGCATGCGTTCGGTCGTATGTCGCTCTTCTTCGGGTAAGGCAGTGGACAGTTTTTGCTCCAGCGGCCCAATGATGAGCGTAAGTGGCGTGCGAAACTCATGCGAAATATTGGTGAAAAATCGGGATTTGGCTTCATCCAGAGCTTTGATCTTTTCTGCCTCTCTCCGTACGGCCTCGGCTTCCAGCTGTTCAGCCTCAGCCTGCGCTGTTATAATTTTATTAGCGCATAAGGAGGCGATGGTGGTGAGAATGGCCAGGTGTTCTTCGGTAAAAAATCCTTTCTCAGGATGTTCCGAATCGATGACCCCCAGTACCTGCCCCTGGTACGCTAAGGGCACCGTGATTTCTGACAGCCGCACTTCTTCGTCAGCAATATAGCGGACATCGTGAGAGGTATCCGTGATAATCTCAGCAAGGCCCGATTGGGCCACACTGCCCACAATCCCCTGGCCTACTGGAATTTCCATTGGTCGATAGATATCAAAATCCTGAGGATTTTTAGAGCCGTAGGCGGCTTTCTGCACCAGCACTCCCCGGTCAGTATCCAGCAGGTAAATCACGCAATCAACCAACCCTAACCGGGAAATACAGTTTTTTGCGATATCCCACAGGATCTCATCTACGGTATTTTTGCCAAACAGCGAGGTAGAGAAATAATTAATGACCTTTTCTGTTTCCCATCGGTTGTGGAGTAACTTTTGATTTTGCCGATACTGTTTATCGTACAAGGAAAAGCTAAATAACGATAAGGCAATGGTGCAAACTGCGGTAATAATAAGGTTTCCCAGATAGTAGGTGTGTTGTTCTTGAGGGGTTACAGCGATGGAAAACAATTCATAATTTGTCCATTCCAATACAAACAGGCACAACAGGCTGAGCCCCACCGTTCCCCACCAAAGCGGCTTCTCCTGGAAGGCAAAAACCAGCACCGACCCAATGATTACCGGAAAGTAGATCATCTGCTCTCCGGCAGCTCTGCCCAGTGAGGAGGCGGTGGTAAAAAGATATAGGTTTACATTAATAATCAACACCATACGGGCCGCTTGATACCACTGTCGACGGTTCAGTGCAATAGTGCCTACAAAACCCAGTAGAGATAGGCTTGTGGCCACTGCCAGCAATGCATTGTAATCTGCGAAGTGAAACAGGTATGGAAATGTGCAGCCACCGGCCAGAATCGCACAAATATTAATCAGCCGCACCTTTTTGGACTCCACAAAGGACATGGTTGGTTTTACCCCAGCATCTATAAAAGACACCGCGTGGCGAATGATATGCTGACCCATCTCTGATGAACTCATTGCATTAAAGATACAAAAGATCAGTAAGCATCAGTTACCCCTCAGGGCATTGTGTGATACAAAAAAGCATACCATTGGTGGTGGTATGCTTTCATGGGTTTGCCGCCAGTACGTGTGAGTTTGGTCTGGCTACTTTGTCGGCAGGGGATCAATTTCTTTCCAGGCCAGCGCACTGGCCCCCAATACAGCAGCATTTCGTCCTTCCAGGGCTGAGGGAAGGATAGGCACTTTGTTTTTAAAGATCTCGAACATATGCTCTTCCATGTATTTCTTGGTGGGGTCGAAGAGAAAATCTCCGGCTTTGGCCAGGCCACCCAGCAGAAAGATGGCCTCCGGGCTGAAGATGGCCACTATATCCGATAGCTTCCGGCCCAGTAATTCGGCAGTGTAGTCAAACGCTTCCTTGGCAATAGGGTCGCCCTTCAGTGCCAGTTCGGTGATCATGGAAGCGGTCAGCTCATTAAAGGTAACATCCCGCAGGGGGCTGTCGTCGTTCATGTCAGCCAGCAATTTAAAAACGGTGCGTTTGATGCCGGTGGCCGATACATAAGCCTCCAGACAGCCTTTACGGCCCAAACCGCAGGTTCGCCCGCCGGGCTGGTTCATGAGGTGCCCCATTTCTCCGGCAAAGCCGTCTTGTCCGTAGATCAGTTCGCCATTGGCGACAAAGCCGCTGCCCAGTCCGGTGCCAAGCGTGATCATGGTAAAATTTTTCATGCCTTTGGCACCGCCGTAAATCATCTCACCAATGGCGGCCGCGTTGGCATCATTGGTGAGCACCATGGGCACGTCATAGTACTGCCGGAACATACGAACCAGATGTACTACACCTCTGAAAGTCAGGTTAGGAGCGTATTCAATAGTTCCGGTGAAGTAGTTGCCGTTAGGCGCTCCAATACCGCATCCTACAATATTGAGTTCTTCGTCGATAGTATCGCGTAGTTTCTCAATTTCTTCATACACATACTTCAAATAGGCTTCTACATCGCCCGGGGCTGTTTTGATGGTGGAGACGGAGGTTTCGCCATACATATGGCCGTCGTGGTCTACAAATCCGAATTTTGTGTTGGTTCCACCAATATCAATACCAAGTGCTACGTCTTTCATGCGTTAATTAATACAATGAGAAAAAAACGGGTCAGCGTTTTAAATAATAAATTTAGGGGCCGACGGGGCGATCTTTCAAAAGGTCCCGTATCTCGACGAGGATTTTCTCCTCATTAGAAATAGGAGGCGCTGCCGGCTTCTCTTCTTCTTTCTTCTGCGTCCTCTGATATACTTTTATTACCATAAATACACTGAACGCGATGATAATAAAGTCAATCACATTCTGAATAAAACTACCGATGCGTATATACACCGACTCTTCTTCGGTAGCGCCTTCTTTCAGAGGAATCATAATATCTGTGAAGTCAATTCCCCCCAGCAGCATGCCGATAGGAGGCATTAATACGTCGCTTACGAAAGAAGAAACTATCTTGCCAAAGGCAGCACCAATGATCACGGCTACGGCCAGATCAATGATGTTGCCTTTCATGGCAAATGATTTAAATTCTTTTAATAATCCCATAGCAGTAAATTTAGTTAAGTAAGTAGTTTTTAATATGATTGCTGACCCTGTTTTGGGAAGTAATTTAGTAATTTTCTACTACCCGCCATGCAAATCAGCGTACACGATGCGGAAATAAGCACGTAAGAATACTTACTAATACCAGCCGATGGCAGGATAATACTATTTTTGGGATTATCAGTGAAGGGGTCGGGTGCAAAGAGGCCGAACCAAGTGCGGTCAGGCCTCTCTGAAAACTTACTTAATGTAGTTATTGATCAGCATTTCAAATAACTCGATCTTACCACTACGCTTCTTCGGCTCGCCATAAGATTCGGCCAGGTCTTTCAGATCTTCCAGACCCAGGTTGCCTTTTTCATAATCGGCACCTTTACCGCTATCAAATGAAGCGTAACGCTCCTGCTTCATCTTCAGGAAGTCAGAGTTTTCCAGAATATCCTGGGCAATAAGAAGGCCTCGGGCGAAAGTGTCCATCCCGACGATGTGGGCAATGAATAAATCTTCCGCATCGCTGGAGGTACGGCGTACTTTGGCATCAAAGTTCAGACCACCCGGAGCAATGCCGCCCTGCTGCAAGATCACCATCATGGCGTGGATGCAGTCGTAGAGGTTGGTGGGGAAATAGTCAGTGTCCCATCCGTTCTGATTGTCGCCCATATTGGCATCTACGCTGCCCAGCATGCCGGCATCCGAAGCCGTTTGCAAATCGTGGGCAAAGGTATGCCCGGCCAGCACGGCGTGGTTCTGCTCGACGTTGATCTTAAAGTCATCAGCCAGTCCCTGACGGTGCAGGAAGCCTATTACGGTAGCTGAATCAAAATCGTATTGGTGCTTGCTGGGTTCGGCGGGTTTAGGCTCAATCAGGAAATTTCCTTCAAAGCCGATCTTCCGCCCGTAGTCACGAGCCATACGCAGAAACTGCCCCAGGTGGTCCAGTTCACGTTTCATGTTGGTGTTAATGAGTGCCGCGTAGCCTTCGCGTCCGCCCCAGAATACATAGTTCTCGCCACCCAGTTCTACAGTGGCTTCCAATGCTGCTTTTACCTGAGCCCCACCGTGGCACAATACGGCAAAATCAGGATTGGTGGAAGCTCCGTTCATATAACGGGGGTGCGAAAACAGGTTGGCGGTGCCCCAAAGTAATTTTACTCCGGTGGTCTGCTGGTACTCTTTGGCCAGCTTTACAATCTCCTGCAGGTTCTTTTCCGACTGGCTGACGGAGTTGCCTTCTGGCGCAATGTCCCGGTCGTGGAAACAGTAATAGGGAGCACGAATTTTGATGAAAAACTCGAAGGCGGCTTCCATGCGGTCTTTGGCTACGTCCATCGGGTCGCTGTGCTTGCTCCAGGGAAAATCGCGGGTACCCGCTCCGAAGGGGTCGCTGTTTTCGTTACAGAAGCTGTGCCAATAGGCAATGGCAAAGCGCAGATGCTCTTTCATGGTCTTGCCGCCAACCTCACGCTTTTCGTCGTAGTAGCGGAATGCCATCACATTATCAGTTTTCGGCCCTTCGTATTGAATGGGGCCGATCTCGGGAAAAAATTCAGAAGTCTGTCCTGTCATAATTAAAAATGAATTATTTGAATGTTAGAATGTGTGAATATTAATTTTGAATAATAGATATATTTCAAAGTGAGGGTATTAGCTCTCGCCTTTATTTTATAACTAAATAAACGGTCAATTAAGTAATTTAACGTCATTGCGAGCCGATAGGCGTGGCAATCTTCTGCTCGAGGAGCAGATTGCTTCGTCATTTCATTCCTCGCAATGACAGTATGGGGGTTAGACTTTTTAATTGAAACAGTACTAAATTATTACTAATAAATAAGTGATGTTGCTCAAGATCTGCCAGAACTAGCCGTCCGCATTTCCGAAATCTGGCAGGTCTATCTTCGTTTTTGAGCACTTTGAACAATATTTTGTGTAACGTCAGAAATAATTTATGAACATGCATAAATCTTTGTCAATTGCTAGTGATTTTTACTTACAATGCTCTTTTATAAGCTCCTCAGTAATATAAAATCCACCTAGCTGTTTTGCTTTTTCTAGAGCATTACAAGCTTCTTCTATTTTTCTTTCCTCTATGAGTATTAATGCTAGGTTTCTATATGCATAAGAATTGTTTGGAAAAAATTCAAACGATGCTTTAAGGTTTTTCTTTCCTTTAGAAAAGTTGCCAAGTTTAATATTAGAATAACATTTATTATTCCATGCCGCTCCTAAAGTGATAGAATCATTAGCGAGTGCCAAAGTAGTATCGGCATACTTGATAGCAGTTTCATATTCTCCAGTATTATTGAGATAAAAAGAAATGTTCTGTGTACCCACAGGATCATTGGGATAATATTGCCTTAACTTTTGAAAGTAATAAAATGCTCTTTCATAATTTTCCGCTTCACCATACATGAATCCTAACTGGATTAAAGCAATTTGATCACTTGGAAATTTATCATTAATCTCTACACATGTAAAAAAAACAGAATCCTGATTATTTAACATTCCATATGATCTTAGCTTCCAATGTAAGAGTTCAAGATAAGTAGAGTCGTGGTTCTTATAAGCATTTAGATAATCAGTAATTCTTACAATAGCCTGACGATAATCCTCTTTTTTAAAATCCTCACTTACTTTTTTTAAAACTTCATTTTGCGCAAAGCATGTTGCACTTGTTAAAAGAAGTATTATAATAATTCTCATAAATAACTTAAATATACCGCTCCAGCGCCTCCAGCCAGCGTTGGTAGGCTTCGGCATAGGCCGATTGCTTGTTTTCGTCGGGTTCAATCTGGTCAATCTGTTGCAGACGGGAGAAGGCCTCCTGAGAGTTGGTGTATTCTCCGGCGCCAATGCCTGCGCCACGGGCGGCTCCGGCGGCTCCGTCCGTATCGTATAATTCTACTATGGTGCCAGTGGTATTGGCAAACGCTTCGCGGAAGAGCGGACTGAGGAACATATTGGCTTTTCCAGCTTTTACCCGTTCAATCTTCATCCCCATCTCGCTCATAATATCCAGACTGTATTTGAGAGCGAATACAATGCCCTCCTGCGAGGCCCGTAGCACGTGGTTCATGGTATGCAAATTGAACTCTATCCCTTCAAAATGCGCCCCGATTTCAGCATTGGCCAGCGGCCGCTCGGCTCCATTCCCAAAAGGCAACACCACCACTCCATCGGCACCGATGGGCGCTTCCATCGCCCGCTGGTTTATCTGCTCATAAGAGAGGTGGCCCAGCAGCATCTGATTTTTAAGCCAGCTATTGAGAATGCCGGTTCCGTTCACACAGGCCAGAATCCCATAGCGAGGTGTTTCCTGCGTATGGTTCACATGCGCAAAGCTATTCACCCGCGACTGAGGGTCATATTCCAGTTGATCACTTACTCCGTAGATCACTCCGGAAGTACCGGCGGTGGTTGCTACTTCGCCGGGTTGCAGTACGTTGAGCGATAAAGCATTGTTCGGCTGGTCGCCCGCCCGGTAGGCCACCGGGATGCCAGCCGGAATGCCCAACTCTTGTGTTACCGATTGCATAACCAGCCCCTGTTGACCGAAAGTAGGCACCAGATCAGGAATGAGCGAGGCATCCAGCTTAAAGTATTCTAGTAGTTCTTTGGATAAGGCATGCGACCGAAAATCCCAGAATACTCCTTCCGAGAGGCCCGACACAGTGGTAGTAATTTCACCGGTTAGCTTCATGGCGATGTAGTCACCGGGAAGCATAATTTTGTGAATTTTCTCGTAAACCTGGGGTTCGTTTTCCTGCACCCACTTTAGCTTGGAAGCAGTAAAGTTACCCGGTGAGTTCAGCAAATGCGATAAGCACCAGTCGTGGCCCAGTCCTTCAAAGGCTTCCTGACCGATAGACACCGCCCGACTGTCGCACCAGATGATGGATGGGCGTAGCACCTGCTGTTGCTGGTCAACCACCACCAGTCCGTGCATCTGATAAGAGATGCCAATGGCGGTTATCTGTTTTAGGGCATCTGGCTGAATCTGTCGAAGCTGTATAGTTGCCGCAACCAGATGTTTCCACCACAGGTCAGGATGCTGTTCAGCCCAACCCTCCTTGGGGGCCTCCATAGGCAGCTCCTGATTAGGCGAGGTGGCCGATGCTATAATCTGGCCCGAATCAGCCTGCACAAGACAGGCTTTGATGGAAGAACTACCAATATCGTATCCAAGTAAATAAGCCGTAGGCATAGTGGGTTGTCAAATGTTGGGGGTTCAAGATACGAGCTTTGGTAGATATTGAAAAATTTTTAGTCACTTCGGTCAGCTCTCACCTAAAGTATTCTACTCATACCCCCCTATTTATAGCACATAGGCCCTTTTTACACTTAGTGTAACGATAAGAAGATCAATTCATTGACCTTCTTATCATCCCTTTTGTACTCGAGCTACTGTCTGAGCCAGAGAGAAATGTATCAAATACTTTTACTTTGCTATACTTCTTAACCGGTCTGGCTTATTCATTTTTCAGCGTACGGGCCGGGTTGACAAATGCCGCTTTCATGGTCTGGTAACTGATGGTGAGGGCAGCGATAAGTAGCACGGCGGCAATGGTCAGCAGAAACAGCCCGGCACTCAGCGGAATCCGGTAAGCAAAGTTGGTAAGCCACTCATTCATCGCCCAGTACGCCAGTGGAATGGCCAGCACGCTGGCAATCAGGATCAGTAAAAAATAATTACGGGTCAGAATGCTGATGATCTGAACGAGTGAAGCACCCAGCACCTTACGAATACTGATTTCCTTTTCCTTTTGCCGGGCCAGCAGCATGGCCAGACCGTAGGAGCCCAGGCAGGATACCAGAATGGCAAGGACAGCGAAGATGCCGATGATCTGCCCGATCCGACTGTCATTCTGGTACAGATTGCTCAGGCTCTCGTCCAGGAAAGAATACTCAAATGTTTTTTCCGGAAAATGCTTCTGCCATTTGGCCTCGGCAAAGGCAATGGCCTCCTGAAACTGATCCCCCTGCAGCCGGAGCGAAAGAGTCGTGAACATGGGTACTCCTACATCCAGCACCATAGGTCCGATGGGCAAGTAAAGCGAGGCATAGTGTACATCCCGAACCACCCCGATCACCGAACCCTCTTTACCTTCCAGGGTAATCTTTTTCCCCAGGGCTTCTTCGGGAGTGCCCCAGTTAAATTCCTGCACAGCCGTCTCGTTCACGATGAAGGCTTCGGTATGGTCAGTACCGGCTTCGCGGCTGAAGGTGCGCCCCGCCACCAGCTCCAGTCCGTAGGTTTCCAGAAAATCGTAATCTACCGAAAAGGAAGGAGCAAACGGATGATCTTCGTTTTCCCCACCTTCCGGGTCCACTCGCCGAGATACCACTCCGATGCCCAGCACGTTATTGGATAAAGTACTACTCTCAATGCCGGGATGAGTAGCAAGATCGTTCTCAAAAGCCGTCAATCGGCTCCGCATGCTGCCATCTACTCCCCCAAAAACATTATTCAGGTCCTGGCTAAAGATCGGTACGGTCACAATGGCTTCGCGGTCGTAGCCCACTGGCTGGTTTTCCAGGTAATGAAGCTGACGAAAGATGACGACCGTTCCGGAAATGAGGGCGATGGAAGCCGTAAACTGCAATACTACCAGCACATGACGTAGCGACCAGCGTTGCCCCGGACGTACCGTGGAAACCGCATTGCGCAGAGCGCGCATTACCTGCCACTGGCTGATGTACAGCGCCGGATAACTACCGCCCAGCAACCCGGTGATTATAAACACCCCGATAAAGGTCAGCACTACAGGCCACTCCAGCAGGTTCTGCCAGGTGAAATCCTTTTGGGTGAGTTGATTAAATTCTGGCAAGCCCATGGCGATGATAAGCAACGCCAGCAGAAAGCCCAGAAAGCTCACCCAGAGTGATTCGCTGATAAACTGCCCGAACAGATGAATCTTTCGGGCACCCATGACTTTTCGCATCCCTACTTCTTTTACCCGCCGTACCGATTGGGCCGTGGCAATATTGATGAAGTTGAAGCAGGCAATCAGCAGCGTAAGCAGGGCGATGACTGAGAAAATATACACGTACCGTCGGTCATTGGTGCTTTCCGGACTCAACTGTACGTCAGCGTTAAGGTGAATATCGGTGATAGGTTGCAGCGAAAAGCTTTGTCCGATGTTAAGCTGTTCAGGCGCATGCTGGTCCACCAGGCTGGCAAAGCGCTGGTCTACCTGGCTAGCCTCAGTCCCTTCCCGCAGCCGGACGTAGGTATGCGAGTGGGAGATCACCCAATTCTGAGCCAGGTTCTTGCGCATTACTGAGTCCCGTTCGGCCGGAGCCAGGGTGAACATGCTCTCGTAAGGTAGCAGTAGTGAAAAGTGCAGGTGGGCATTGTCCGGGAAATCCTCGGCTACGGCTGCCACCTGGTAAGGATGGTTTCCTTCCAGCAGCAGCGACTTTCCAACTGCTGTGCCCTGCTCGACTGCTTCGGCACCAAAATACTTTTCCGCCATTTCCCGGTTAAGAATAACCTCATTGGGCTGGGTCAGGCGGGTTTGGGCATTGCCAGCGATGAACTCCAGTGAGAAAATATCCAGAAAGGTAGAATCTACGAAGAACGCCTGGTTTTCCTCGAAGTGAGTAGTTTCACTTTGAGCATCCGGTATCTGTACGCTGATGCTGCGATTGTAGGCCCGGGCCGCTGCTTCCACCTCTGGAAAGAAGTCGGGCATCAGCAGAGCGATGGGCGGGGGTACCTGCGCATAGTCAAACGCATTGGTAGCGTGATAGATCACCCGATAGAGCCGGTCTTTGTCCGGGTAAAACTGATCGTAGCTCAGCTCGTGGCGTACGAACAGAAAGATGAACAGGCAGCAGGCCATGCCTACACCCAGGCCTGCTACGTTGATGAAGGTAAATACCCGGTATTTGGCCAGGTAGCGGCTTGCAATTTTCAGGTAATTTCGTAGCATAAGCAGACACAGGATAAAATCGAAAATTAACGATAATTCCCGGAAAGCATCTACCGATGTTTGGGGGATATTTATGCAAGATAATCACAAAAAATATAAAATAATACACCTGCAAAAGGCTGGTTATCAACATATAAACAGTAACATATACCAATCGAGAGTAGTGTTCAATATTACTGTTGTTACTTCATCAGATTAACCCCCGGCAATGGCCGCGACGATGTAATAGAGTTCTTTTCCTGAGGCCACTGCCTCGGGGAGCGGGGCCTCCGGGGATTCGTGGGAGAGGTCTTCCTCTCCGACAAAAAATCGCAAAAAGGCTCTTCGCTTTTTGGTCGTATGGTCGCGGATCGTCCCACAAAGCATGGGGTAACGGGCTTCCAGGGCATCCAGGACGGAACTTTGCGTAACTGTACCCTCAATCTCAAGTACGACCTCAGGCTCTGCCTGGGCCAGCTTTCGAAGCGGGACCGGAAGCTTAACCCTAACCATATCAGGGAATGGTTTGTACTTCCACGGAGAGCACTTTGGGAAGGTCGTGCACGATGGCATTCCAACGATCCCCGGAATCAGCGGAACAGTACACCTGCCCTCCGGTGGTGCCAAAATAGATCCCACAGGAATCCAGGGAGTCTACGGCCATCGCATCCCGGAGCACATTGACGTAGCAATTGCTTTGCGGTAGTCCATTGGTCAGGGGCTCCCATTCATTCCCGCCGGTCCGGCTGCGATAGACCCGGAGCTTTCCTTCCGGGGGATAATGTTCCGCATCACTTTTGATGGGAATTACATATACGGTTTCCGGTTCGTGGGCGTGCACGTCCACCACAAACCCAAAGTCGCTGGGCAGGTTGCCGCTGATTTCGGTCCACTGATCACCGGCATTATCAGAGCGCATCACATCCCAGTGCTTTTGCATGAACAGTACATCCGGGTTGGAAGCATGAAACGCAATCCGGTGCACACAGTGCCCTACTTCCGCATCGGGATCAGGGATGTACTCCGATTGTAACCCCCGGTTGATGGGTTGCCAGGTCTGGCCGCCATCATCGGTACGAAATGCTCCGGCCGCAGAAATGGCGATATACATCCGTTGAGGGTTTTTCGGATCAAGCAGGATGGTATGCAGGCACATCCCTCCGGCTCCCGGTTGCCACTGAGGACCGGAAACATGCCCTCGCAGCCCGGAAAGTTCCTGCCAGGATTGCGCTCCATCCTTGGTGCAGAACAGAGCCGCATCCTCCGCGCCAGCATACACTACGTCCGGGTCGGTCAGAGAAGGCTCCAGATGCCAGACCCGTTTGAACTCCCAGGGGCGCTGGGTACCGTCGTACCACTGGTGGGTAGTCAGGGGTTTACCCGTTTCGGAAGAGGTATCGTAGGCGAACTTATTACTGATGCCGCTGGGGAGATCGGTAGCTTCGGGCAACTTCTCACCGCCAGGAGTTATCCAGGTTTTTCCGCCATCGTCGGAGCGCTGGATGAGTTGACCAAACCACCCACTGGACTGGGAGGCATAGATGCGATCCGGGTCGACCGGCGAGCCTTTCAGGTGGTACATTTCCCAGCCGGCAAAATGAGGACCGCTGACATCCCACTTTTCGCGTTTACCGTCAGAGGTAAGGATAAATGCGCCTTTTTGGGTTCCGACTAATACCCGTACTTGCGTCATAGGTAGGTTGTTAGCAAAGAGTTAGGTAGATCATTATTAACCGGTGCGCTATCCCTTCTCAGGAAGCACATCGGTACGAAACAAAGTTATTATTACTAACCCACTTTTTAGAGGGGCAAATGCGACATATTTGGGGATGATTACGACAAACTAACAGATCATCGAGTATTCCCTGATAATAATCCGATGACTCGGAAAAGGGCAGTCGAGCGTAGTACTCTTCGGATACCATTTGCCTGGAGAAAATTCTCAATCATGCAGTATGCCCTGGATACAAGGAATTTTCTATCTTAGCTATCGTTCGGACAAAAAAACACCCGACAGGTTTAAGATGAGGTGTTGAATCTGACTTCTCCCTCATCAATATTCTGGGACTATCATCGTTAGGGGTTGAAGAAAACACGAGTGATTGTTTGGCAAACTCATTATTGGTAAGCGTCTAAAATGCCCATGCTTTTGTAAAACTTCCTGAGTTCCCAGCAGGTTAATAAAAAAACGACTATGCAAGCTACTAATCGCCCCCTGGAAAATCCCAACCTCATTGCCTTTATTCCTTTTCTGTACCTTGCCTGGGCGGATGCTGACCTGACGGATCAGGAAATCCATGACCTCAGAGAAGCCATCATGACCATTTCCTGGCTTACCGACTCGGAGCGGGAATACCTTTCTGCGCACCTTCATCCGGAACAAGCCCCTTCACCCAATACCTTGAAGGAATGGCAACGGATCATCCGGCAGCACTCCGATGCGCTGCCGGATGCACTGAAGAGCAACCTGGCCTCCACCGGCCTGAAGTTGGCCAACGTACATACCCCGAGCGATTCGCCCTCGGCATCGATGAAAGAAGCCCTGGAACTGATTGAGTCTAAGCTGGGGGTACTGGCCCGTGAATCGCCCTATCATATTCAGCGCCAGGCCCATCTGACCGATACCCATGAGCAAACCGCCACTCAAAGTTTTGATCCACAGATCATCAACGCTTTTTTGGATGGCGATGAGCGAGCTACCATTACCAGGGTCAAAGCCCTGTTGGTCGGGGAAGAATTTGCTTTTGCTTCTCCTTACGCAACCGTCCCGGAGTATCGAGAGCAGGTGTTGAATTGGTGTAAACTGCTGGCGGATCAGGGCCTGGGCAATACGGCTTATCCCACCGAGTACGGGGGAGAGGAGGATATTCAAAAGTACTTTGCCGTGATGGAAACCCTTTCGTATCACGACCTGAGTATGGTGATCAAGTTTGGGGTGCAGTTTGGCTTATGGGGCATGAGTGTGCTGTATCTGGGCACCAAGAAGCACCATGACCAATACCTCCGGCCCATTGGGCAGCTGGAGCTGCCCGGCTGCTTTGCCATGACTGAAACCGGGCATGGGTCCAATGTGAAAGGGCTGGAAACCACGGCCACCTACGATCAGCAGGAAGGAATGATTACCATCCACACACCCCATGAACGGGCAGGGAAGGAATACATTGGCAATGCTGCGCTCCACGGGCAGATGGCTACGGTATTTGCCAAGTTGGTGATCGAGGGTACCGACTATGGCGTCAATGCCTTTATCGTTCCCCTGCGGGATCAACAGGGGGAATTGCTCTCCGGCATCCGGATTGAGGACAATGGGCATAAAATGGGCCTGAACGGAGTAGATAACGGACGTATCTGGTTTGACCGGGTGAAAATACCCCGGGATGCCATGCTGGACAAGTACGCCTCCATAGACGATGAGGGGAAGTTTAATAGTCCGATCAGTAGCGACAGTCGCCGGTTCTTTACCATGCTGGGTACGCTGGTCGGGGGCCGGGTCGGAATTGCCCGCTCGGCGCTGAGTGCAGCCAAATCGGGGCTGACTATTGCCATCCGATATGCGGGCCAGCGGCGACAATTTGGCCCGGAAAATGGGCAGGAGGTCCCCATCCTCAATTACCGTACCCACCAGCGCCGATTGCTTCCCCGGCTGGCTAATGCCTATGCGGGCCACTTTGCCCTGCGCTACCTCACCCGGCGTTTCCTGGACCGGACGGAGGCCGACATGAAGGAAGTAGAGGCGCTGGCTGCCGGACTGAAAGCCTGGTCCACCTGGAACACGACCCACACACTCCAGGAATGCCGGGAGGCCCTGGGTGGCAAAGGCTACCTTTCGGAGAACCGGATTGATCGCTTAAAGAACGATACAGACATCTACACCACTTTTGAGGGGGACAATACGGTGCTGATGCAACTGGTAGCCAAAAGCCGGTTGGCGGAGTTCAAAAAGGCGTTCGCCGACATCAATTTTTTCGGCATGGTCAACTACATCGCCGATAAAGCCCGGATCAATCTAGCAGAGAAAAACCCAATCGCCATCCGCGAAACGAGTCGTGACCATTTATTAGATCCTACCTTTCATACAAAGGCTTTTCAGTATCGTGAGGCGAGGATACTGAAAAGTGCTGCTACCAGGTTCAAGTATTATCTTGATGAAGGCATGGATTCCTTTGACGCTTTCAACCAAACTCAGTACCATATGCTTCAGGTAGGCTATGCCTATATGGAGCGGGTGATCCTGGAGCAGTTTCTGGAAGGCATACAGCAGGTGGAGGATGAGGCCAGTCGAGAAGTACTGACCCAGGTTTGCCAGCTCTTTGCCTTATCTCAGATTGAGCAGCATAAAGGCTGGTATTTGGAAAATGGCTATATGGAGGGTATTAAAACGAAAGCCATCCGTAGGGAGATCAATCAGCTCTGTTGGGAGCTGAGAAAGGAAGCTGCCGGACTGGTAGAAGCCTTTGGCATTCCGGAAAAACTACTTCCTGAACTCATAAAAAAATAACGAAGCAACTACCAAGGCTATTCAGTAAACAAGTACGGTGTAAAGAGCAACTAAGAACAAACTCTATGAGATGCTCCGCACCGACTGCGACTATCTGGACACTTACGAACTGAATACCCTTCGGGGAAGAAACTTCTCCTGTGATTTCAAGACCGACGAGGAGGCGATCATCCTCAAACAGGCCCCTGCACCAGTGCCGCAAAACTACACCTTCCGTATTGAACTGGGGGTTGTAGTATTTTTACTCCCTTTCCTCCTGCTGCTTCCTATCGTCCTGTTGACGGTCGGCTCTCTAACCATTAAGGCCACTCGAGTAAACCCCACCCAGGCATTGCGCCACGAATGATCTGATTCATGGAAGAAGATTTGTGAAGCCTGGGTGGCGGCTTTTTTCTTTATTGATAAATCTCATGCCTCCCTGTACTATAGCAAATACTTGATAAGCTTAAAGGTGTAAGTTTTGCATAATGGCAAGGTTTTACCCCCCTCCGAGTTTTTATAAGTCACCTTATGTTAATAAGAGTTTCTATAGGGGGAGGGTACAGGGCTTTTCGTAATTATGGATTGATGAATTATCGCATTTTCTTACGATATATAGTGAACATATTTTATATTTCAAAAAGGATTAAGCATCTATTTAAATGAAGAAAATTGGAAGGAGGTGTGCATTTTGTCATGAAGAAAAAAGACTCACCAAAGAGCACATATGGCCAAAATGCATAGTAAAAAAAATGCCTGAACTTGAGCTTAAGTATTTAGATAGTAGAAATATTATAACAAGCTCAGAATTGGTAATTTCTGATGTTTGTAGTGAATGTAACAATGAAAAATTATCGCTTTTAGACAGTTATTTCTGCTCGTTATATGATAGTTATTTCAAAGATTTTGTCGAGGAAAAGAAACCACTAAAATTCACTTACAACTACGATCTCTTATTAAGGAGTTTCTTGAAAATAACATATAATTCCTCAAGAACTGTTTCTCGTGAGAACAACGATCTTGAGAGATTTAGAAATTATATTTTATCCGGTAACGAGATTCGAGAAGACGTAATAGTTAAAATAGATATTATTACTCCTTCTATAATTAATGACGTAAAAATATATCCAAGTGCAGCTCGATGCGGGACATTTAGTATAGGCAAAAAAAGTGATAACTTTATCTTAAGAGTACTTTCAGTAAATTCATATTACTTTTACATAGTAATTTCCAATGAAGAAAAAATTGCAGAAGACATAATGACAAATGAATTCTGGGATGTTTTTAATAGTGTACCAGGTACATTGATACAGCCTTATGGAAATGAAATTACGGTTAATAAGTTTTCACGTGAAGATAGTTATAGCATTCTTTATCCCCATATAAGCTCAAAAGAAGAATATTATGCCAAAATTTTTAATAACAAGAATAGTTAAATTAGGAAAAAAATAGCTGGCTACGTAGTAAATTCAAGCTGGTAGTGCAATTATAGTATTTAGTTGTTATCGAATAATTTATGAGTAAAAAAACCAGTGTTTTTATTGGTAGCTCTGTAGAAAGCTTAGCAGTAGCTTATTCAGTTCAATCGCAGCTAGAGTACGCTACAGACCCCACAGTCTGGACACAGGGAATATTTAATCTTACAAATACCACAATTGATGATTTAATCGAGGTATTTAAAAATTCTGACTTTGCAATATTTGTTTTTACGCCCGATGATTCGACTAAAATTCGGGGTGAAGAAATGCAAACTGTCAGAGATAATCTAATTTTTGAGCTTGGATTAGCTTGCGGTATAATTGGTAAAGAACGAGTTTTTGCAATTCATCCCAGAGATATAGAAAATTTTCATATTCCAACTGACCTATATGGAATTACCTTTGGGAATTATAATAGCAATAGAGGAGACAATAACATACAAGCAGCAATTGGCCCAAGCGTTTTTCAAATTCAAAAACAGATTGAAGTTCTTTTGACAAGGAAAAAGGAAGAACTCCCAAGAAAAGTAATCAAGACCTTTGTTGCACAAGGATCAGGACCATCAGAAGTTATTTTTGAGCACCCATATGACTATGAACCACAAGTGACTGTTTTATATTCTGATGGCTCAAAAATAATGACCGCTGTTAGATATGAAGAAGGAAAAGTAATAATTGGAGGGCATTTAAATTTTGATGGGAAAGTGATAATGAATTAAACTTCATCTAAAAATAGATATGCTATAAAGCTTTTTAAGTTGTGTAGGCACTTTTATCTATTTCCAATGGAGTCCGTTTTAAGCAATCTCTTATGTATTTCCAAAGGCTGTAAAATAACCGGTGGGTATTGGTAATTAGATGGTATTTGGTGTACCTTATACAAGGCACTTACGCGCCCAAGTGCCTCGTATCGCCTCAAAACCCTTTGTTTTTGTCTTCAATTACATAGCCATAGCACAATTACTCATTTCCCCTCGGAATGGTTGTAGGATGATACAATACCTCCACGGCTTTCTTCAGTTGCTGATCTTCTCCTTCCAATACAGACTTAGGCTCATTTTTAACGAGGTGATCGGGCTCTAACTGCTGGTTTTCCAGAAAGTTACCCTTCGTATCCACCATGCCGACCTGCGGGATGCCGAAGACGAGGCTTGGGTCAATCTGTCGCTCCCACCAAACGGCCGTGCCGGTGCCGGGTACGGGCATGCCGACCGTTTCGCCGGTGCCCAGGGCTTTGTAGGCAAAGGGGAACATGTGGGCATCCGAGTAATTGCCTTCGCCCATGATCACCGAAGAAGGACGGGTCCACTTGAACTGCGGTTCGGCTCCCAGCTTTTGCCCGCGGGGCAGGAAGGTAAGGTATTCGGTGCCATTGAGGAAGGTTACCAGATCGTCGTGCAACCAGCCGCCGCCGTTGAAGCGGGTGTCCACCACCACCGATTCTTTGTCGGAATAACGACCCAGCAACTCACTGAATACTTCGCGGAAGCTGGCATCATTCATACCGCGTACGTGTACGTAGCCCACCTTTCCGTTGGATAGCTTTTCAGTTTCGGCTCGTCGCAACTTCACCCAGCGTTCGTACAGCAGCTCGTATTCTTCTCCCGTGCTGATCGGCTTCACCCGCACATCCCAGCGTTCGTCTTCGTCCGGGTCGTACATGGACAAGAGGGTGAATTTATCTTTTTTGCGGTTGAGCAGCGGAGCCACATTCATATTAGCCGTGATGGCTTCTCCGTCTATTTTCTCAATAATATGGCCTGCTTCAATATTGTACTCAGGATCATCCAGGGGGCTTTTGTCCATGATCTCCCGAATCTTCAGTCCATCGCCCTGGTACGAGTCGTCGTAGAATGCCGCCAGTGAGGCAGTTTCATCGGCTCCTTCATCATCGGGGTAGTAGCGGCAGCCGGTGTGGGAGGCATTGAGTTCCCCGAGCAGTTCGCTCATCATTTCGGCAAAGTCATAATTGTTATTAATATGCGCAAGAAATGGTTCATAGGCCGATTTCAGGCTATCCCATTTAACGCCGTGCAAATCTTGCACATAAAACTTCTTCTGCACCTGCCGCCACATGTGTTCGTACAGGTATTCCCGTTCCGACAATGGTTTGAGATCCATTTCTGCCCGAAAGGCCACTGGCTTTTTCTCCTTCTTCTCAATATCTACTTTAACGATCTTCCCGCCGTTCATCACAAAGAGGTTTTTGCCTTCCTGATCCATGGCCAGTTGTCCTCCCTGTTCTTCCAGTTTGACCAGAATTTCGGTAGAGCGTTCGCGCAGGTCGGTGCCCCACACGTCGTGGCCTTTCTCGAAGCTACTGAGGTAGTACAGTTTCTCGCCATCGGGCGAAAGCAGAGCATCGGCTAAGTCAGATGAGTGAATGGTGAGTCGGGCCGTGCGGTCTTCCACATCCTCCAGCACTATATTGATCGGGTCGGCTACTTTTTGCTTCTTTTGGGCTTCTTTTTCCTCTTTAGACATTTTTTCTTTTGCCTCGTCTTCTTTTTCCTTAATCAGGGCGTACTCTTCTTTGCTCAGGTTGTATCGCTCCCAGGCTTGGGGATCGAAGAACATGGCGTGTATATCCAATTGGGAACCCCAGCTTCCGTGCGAGCGCATGCCATTGCGGTCGGTGAACCAGATCATCATCTGCCCTTCCCGCTGCCATTTGGGCAACACATCCGTGTAGCCACTGTTCGTAAGGTTTACCACTTCACCCTCCCCGGAGGCCGGAATCAAACCTACCTCATCAATCCAGCGGCCCCGGTCTAAAAACTGGGCCAGAAACCACTTTCCGTCCGGCGACCACTGGTACCACTGATCGCCATCGGCGTAGGAATAATTTTTGTCGCCTGCCAAAATGGTTCGCACTTTCTTGCTATCCAAATTGACAACTTTCAGTGTGGTACGTTCTTCCAGAAAGGCTACTTCTTTGCCATCTGGTGAATACGAAGGCTGAAAAGTTTCGGCATCGGTCACCAGGATGGGGGTTTCCTCCAGTACGGTGGCTGCATAAAAATAAGGTTCTTCGTCGCGGGCGATATGGGTTTCGTAGAGATTCCAACTATGATCACGTTCGCTGGCGTACAAAATCTTTCGTCCTTCGGGATCAAAGCTAATGGATCGTTCCTGCTCCGGAGTATTGGTTACCCGCTTGGTGAGGCCATTTTCTACGGCAGTGACAAATACCTCACCGCGTACAACGAAGGCAATTTCTTTACCGTTGGGGGAAAGGGCCATCTCGGTTGCTTCATCCGTGAAGGGTTTGAGTACCCGGGCATTGTATTTGTCATCGGCCCGGATGGTGATGGGTACCTGCTTAGGTTCTTCGCCTTCGCGCAGGGTAAAAATCTCTCCGTGGTAACCAAAGCACAGCGTTTCATCTTCAGCTACGGACAGAAAGCGCACCGGATGTGTATCGAAACTGGTCAGCTGGGTTTTACGGGTAGGGGTATCAACGGCCATCTTCCAGACATTAAAACTCCCGCTTTCCTCGCTCAGGTAATATACCGACTGTTCATCGGCACTCCACCAGGGATCGCGGTCTTCTCCGTTGAAGGTAGTAAGCTGGGTATGCTCTCCGGAGGTGGCGTCATAATGCCAGACATCGCGGGCGATGGAGGAAGTATGGTGCTTTCGCCAGATGTCTTCGTAACCTTTCAGGTCCTGATACAGCATCTGTTCGCCCGAAGCCGACAGATGAGCGTGATCCATCGGTAAAGACAGTTCCTGAGTAGGCCGCTCCCCGTCAATGGAAATGCGGTACAACTGATTGAACCGCCCGTATGGAAAGAGCGCACTCTCCGCACTGGGGGTGCGGATGGAAGTAAATAAAACCGCTTGCCCATCAGCGGTGAAATCTGAAGGGTGGTCGCCGGCTGAGTGATAGGTAAGGCGTTCGGCTTTTCCGCCCTGGGCAGGCATCAGGTAGACATCAAAATTACCGAAACGGTCGGAGGCAAAAGCGATCTGTTGACCGTCAGGCGACCAGACGGGTTGGTAATCGTGGGCATCGTGCAGGGTGAGGGGAACCGCCTCGCCTCCGGTGCGAGGTACCGAATACAGATCTCCCTGATAGCTGAATACAATGGTTTGCCCATCCGGAGAAATGGCGGGGTAGCGCATCCACAAAGGATTTTCGCGCTCTTGGGCTACGGCTAGCAGCGGTAACCAGCACAGGATACAGAGAAAACTACGCATGATGAAATGAGATTAGGGGTAGTAATACCTAAAGATAGAAAACTATTGGTTGCCGCGCTATCACTATTTTTGCGGGAAAATACGTGGTATCACTGGGAGGTTATCTTATTAGTATAAGTTAACTATCTTCCAGCCCCTGCGTACTCCCCGCCTATGGAATCTTCTCGTCGGGTGAAAATCACCTTATTACTTGCCAGTAGTCTCACCGTCATGTCGGGCGCTTTGATTGCCCCGGCATTGCCAATTATGGCTGATCACTTTTCAGACGTAGAACACGCGGATTTTCTCACGCGTCTGGTACTGACGACTCCAGTTTTGTACTGATCGTCGTAGGCTTCGGGTTGATTGTGCTCACCTCCAATTTCTGGTTGATACTGACCGGAACGTTGATTGCAGGGTTCGGAGCAGGCTTCCTGACGCCCAATGGGAATTTGTGGATCATTCAGATTACCCGGCCGAGGCGCGGGAGAAAGCCATTAGCGGCCTGACCACTGCTGTTTTCTGGGACAGTTCTTCTCTTCGGTACTGCTGCAACCCATTATTACCAACAGTTTCATTTTCATGGCTCATACAGTAGCCGCTGGTTTTTCCCTGTTTGTAGGAGAGGTTTATATATTTCTGGCAGTGCGGCAATACAACCGTTCGGTGAAACGCAAAGTGGTTTCCTAAAAAGTGAAGTAGTCAAATTGTTGAAACCGGTCAGTCTAAGATTCTTTATTGACAAACCTTGTACTGATCAGGAAAATATGCAAGCGCAGTAATATAAATCCCTGCGCTTATCTTTATATCAGGATGCGGCAGAAATCCAGCCTTCCACTTCTTCTTTGGTCGGGTTGGTCACCTCCTTGAGCTTCATTTTCTTCCGCATACCGGAAACGTCGTTGTGCAACTTATTAGGCGAAGCTTCCTGCAATTGTGCTACGGTAACGATGCCAAGCTTTTGCAGTATGGGTAACAGTTCCGGGCGCACTCCCAAATCAATAAAGTCCTGTTCGGAAGATTCCTCTTTCTTAGCTTCCGGCTTCATCTGCGGGAAGAAGAGGACTTCCTGGATAGAGGGTTGATTGGTCATAATCATGGTAAGGCGATCGATGCCTACGCCCAGCCCGGCGGTAGGAGGCATGCCGTATTCCAGGGCACGCAGGAAATCTTCATCCAGCGTCATGGCTTCCTCATCTCCTCGTTTGCCCAGTTTGATCTGTTCCTCGAAACGCTCACGCTGATCAATGGGGTCGTTTAGCTCAGAGAAAGCATTGCAAATTTCTTTTCCATTACAGATGGCCTCAAAGCGTTCTACCAGTCCGGGCTTGCTGCGATGCTTTTTGGCCAGGGGCGACATTTCTACCGGATAATCTGTGATGAATGTAGGCTGGATAAGCTTGGGCTCGCAGGTTTCCCCGAAAATCTCGTCAATCAGCTTACCTTTGCCCATGGTATCATCAATCGGCACATTCAGCTGGTGGGCCGTTTCCCGCAGCTGGGCTTCGTCCATTTCGCTGATGTCGATATCCGTATAGTGCTGGATGGCTTCAAACATGGTAAACCGCTGCCAGGGGCGTTGGAAGTTGATGGTGTTTTCGCCTACCTGCACCTCGGTGGTGTCGTGCAAATCGAGGGCTACCCGTTCAATCATCTCCTCTACCAGGTCCATCATCCACTCGTAGTCTTTGTAGGCCACGTAGAGTTCGATCTGCGTAAACTCGGGATTATGAAAGCGCGACATGCCTTCGTTGCGGAAATCCTTGCTAAACTCATACACTCCGTCGAAGCCACCTACGATCAATCGCTTCAGGTAGAGTTCGTTGGCAATCCGCAGATAAAGCGTCATGTCCAGCGTATTGTGGTGCGTTTTGAACGGGCGAGCGGCCGCTCCGCCGTACAACGGTTGCAGTACCGGGGTTTCCACTTCCAGGTATCCGTGTTCGTCCAGGAACGTACGGATGGAACTGACCAGTTTGGTTCGCTTGCGAAAAGTCTCCCGCACCTTCGGGTTGACGATCAAATCGACGTACCGTTGGCGGTAACGCTGCTCAGGATCGGTGAAAGCATCGTAGGTGGTGGTATTACCGGCTTCGTCTTTTGCTTCTTTGGGCAACGGCAGTGGCCGCAGCGATTTGGTCAGTACTTTCAGCTCCTTCACGTGCACGGTGGTCTCTCCCGTTTGGGTAGTGAAGACAAAGCCTTTCACCCCGATGATGTCTCCCATATCCAGCAGTTGCTTGAACACAGTGTTGTACAGGGTTTTGTCGTCTTCGGGGCAAATTTCGTCTCGGGCAATATATAGCTGAATGCGCCCTGCCTCATCCTGAATTTCGGCAAAAGAGGCTTTTCCCATAATCCGGCGGCGTAACATTCGGCCCGCCAGACTCACCTGCTGAAAACGGGTAGGGGTCTGCTTAAAATTTTGTTTAATATCCCGGGTATTGGTTGTGATCTCAAATAATTCGGAAGGATACGGCTCAATTCCCATATCCAGCAATCGCTGCCGTTCTTCCCGGCGGTGTAATTCTTGTTCGCTTAAAGGCATACGTATTTATTTATTCGGTCGGCAAAGTTACGTACAAGGATTGAAGAATAGAAGTATTGAGCGGAAAACGGAGTCCGGGGTCCGAAGACCGAAGTGGTACGCCTTCCAGTCCCCGCTTTACGGATTCCCTAATCAAACCTAATGCCTATCGAATTTTATTACCCGTTCTGGCGTTACTTAGCGGAAAATTGGCAGCACTTGGTGTCAGTATACGAATCTACGCTGAAAAATTCGTAACATTGCAGCTTGAAAAATTTAGTGAAATGACCGTGATGAAAACTGAATCATGGGTACCACGAGCTATTTGCATGGCATTGCTTTGGGGACTGGCCGGTTGTGCTGCAACCAAGAAGACCGCAAGTAATGATCCGGTGGCCTATCCACTCAACGAGGCAGTACTGTTCACTTCAGGAACGGATACGGTGTTTGCGGATGAGTTTTTGTATGTATACCAGAAGAACCGGGTCACCGATAGCGTGGCGGAACGTACGCCCGAAAGCAAAACCCAGGCGATGGAAGATTACCTGGATCTGTACGTTAATTTCCGGATGAAGGTGAAGGCTGCCGAAGAAGAAGGGTTGCACCAGCGCAGCAGCTTTAAGCAGGAACTGGCCCAGTACCAGAAGCAACTGGCGAAGCCTTACCTGATAGAAAACCGGGTCACCGAGCAACTGATTGAAGAAGCGTATGAGCGTATGAAGCAGGAAGTTCGGGCATCGCACATCCTGATTGAAGTGCCGGAAGATGCTTCCCCAGCCGATACCCTGCAGGCCTACCAACTGGCTGATAGCCTGCGTACGCTGGCCCAAAACGGGGCCTCATTTTCCATGCTGGCCGAACAATATTCTAACGACCCCTCCGCTGCCGCCAATGGCGGTGACCTGGGTTACTTTTCGGCACTGCAAATGGTCTATCCGTTTGAAAAAACCGCTTACCGTACTCCGATCGGAGAAATTTCTCCGCCAGTCCGCACCCAGTTTGGCTACCATATTATTAAAGTACACGATAAACGCAGCTCACAGGGAAAGGTGAAAGTAGCGCATATCATGATTCGCTCAAGCACGGAAAGCGATTCGGCAGTGCATCAGAAAGCGATGCAGGTGTACGAGCAATTGCAGATGGGAGCGGATTGGAATGAAATGACCGAGCGTTTTTCCGAAGATGTATCGACCAAATCCAATGGAGGTGAGTTGCCCTATTTTGGCACCGGCAATATGATTGAAAGTTTTGAGGATGCGGCGTTTGCTCTGGCCAATCCCGGTGATATCTCCCGTCCGGTAAAAACCCGCTTTGGCTGGCACATCATCAAACTGATTGACCGACAGGAGCTGGAACCCCTCAGTAAACTGCGACCGGCTTTGGAACGGCAGATTGAATCGAGCATCCACGCAGAAGTACGACAGAGCGAAATGATTGCGACGCTGAAAGCCGAAAGTGATTTTCAGGCCAATCAGGGAAATATTGAGCAGGCCATCTACTATTTGTATGCCGGAGATCAGGCCGAAGTTACGGCTCCCGACCCGGGTGCCGTGTTGTTCACCGTTTCCGATACCACCTTGGAAGTGAGTAACTTCTATGCTTTTGTTCGGGAAAAACAGGGCGCACTGACTGCTGATAGCGCGGTGGCGCATCAGCTTTATCAAACGTTTGAGGGTGAAAGCCTGATTGCGTACGAGAAAAATCATTTAGAGGATAAGTACGAAGACTATCGCCGTATCCTCCGCGAATACCGGGATGGCATCCTGCTGTTTGATATCATGGAAGAAAAGGTATGGTCCCGGGCGGTAGAAGACAGCGTGGGGTTACAGCAGTATTTTGAGAGCCATCGCGAAGATTACCGCTGGAAAGAGCGGGTAGAAGCCACCATTCTGGATGCCCAGAGTGAAATGATCCTGAACCAGGCGAAGCAGCAGGTGGGCGAAGTGGATGGGCCGTTGAGCGACGAAAAAATAGCGCAAATAGAACGTGCGCTGAATAAAAAATCCCCTCTGGCATTACAGATTCATCAGGAATTATACGAACGGGGAGAAGAGCGAGGATCAGTAGAGGCGATTATCGATAAAGTGAGTTGGGCACCGGGTAATTATACCCTGGAAGAAAACGGTAGATTTTATTATATTCTTATCCATGACGTGTTACCCCCTAAATTAAAAGAATTAGACGAGATAAAAGGCATTGTAATTGCAGACTACCAGAATGATTTAGACGAGCAGTGGATTACTGCATTACGAGAAAAATACCCGGTAGAAGTTCATGAAGATGTGTTACAATACGTGGTTCAGCAAACGGAACCTTAGCCGTTTATCTATTTTAATTGCTATCATAGGGTTGGTTTCGGCCTGCAAGGAAGCGGGTTTGCCCGATTTTCTGCGATTTAAAAACCAGGAAGCCGATGAGGGGATTGTTTTACAACCCATTGCCCGGGTGTACGATAATTACCTGTATTTGCAGGATCTGGATGGAATCGCTGATGATAACTCTACCCCTTCGGATAGTGCGGATATCATCAACCGTTACATTGACAGTTGGATCAAGAAACAGTTGCTGATTGCCGAAGCGGCGGCGCAGATGAAAATTGATGAGGCCGAGCTGGAGCGTAAAATTCTGGATTACCGTTACGCCCTGATTGTGTATGAGTTTGAAAAGAATTACGTAAACCAACGGGTGGAAACAGCAGTGTCTGAGCAGGCTATTGAAGATTATTACCAGGAGAATAAGCAGAATTTTGAGTTGAAGAATAATATTATCAAAGGCATTTTTGCCAAAGTACCTCAGGAAGCCCCCCGAACCGGGCGTTTGCGTTCTTTGTTTCAGGGAGGTTTGACCGAGGATGTGCGGGAGGAGATCAAGTCGTACTGCCTGAGCTTTGCCACTTCTTACTCGCTGGATGATTCTACCTGGTACAACTTTGAGGATATTATTGCCAACACACCATTGGTGAGCATTCCGAATAAAGTGCAGTTTTTGCAGAAAAATGAGTTTATTGAAACCTCGGACGATTTGTATGTGTATTTTGTTAAGGTAATGGATTATAAAATAAGCGATCAGATTTCGCCGTTAGAATTTGTACGAGACGACATTACCAAAATCATCACCAACCAGCGCAAAGTTGCCCTGACCCAAGAACTTGAGGAAGAAATATACCAAGATGCAAAAGATAATGACCATTTCGAGGTATTCAAAGCTACTACCTACCCGAACCCCTCGACTCCCATTCCAACCGCTAAAGCACAAACACCGCAGTAGACGGCTGACCCTGTTGGGAAGCATCGCCTTCCTGCTCTGCCTCAATGCTGTTCCCGGACAAGCCCAGGGTAGCGAAGATGTGATGATCGATAAGATCGTAGCCAAAGTAGACAATTTTATTGTGCTTCAGTCTGACCTGGAGGGCGCTTACCGAGAAGCCCAGGCCGCCAACCGGATGGGCAATATTACCCGGTGCCAGATATTAGAACAACTGGTTATTGAAAAGCTTCTGTTAGCCAAAGCTGAAATAGATTCGGTGGTGGTGGGTGATGACCGCGTAGCGATAGACCTGGATCGTCGGATGCAGTATATGATCGGTAATTACGGAGAAGAAACCATTGAAGAACAGTTTGGCAAAACGGTTGAAGAACTGAAAGAAGAAATGCGCGATGACATTCGCGACCAGCTGGTGGTGCAGGAAATGCAGCAAACCATTACCCAGGGCATTGAAGTAACTCCGGCCGAAGTGCGTAAATTCTTCAATGCCATTCCCACAGACAGCCTTCCTTTCTATTCTTCTGAGGTAGCCGTGGCGCAGATCGTCAAGAAACCAACGGTGAGCCGGAGCCAGAAAGAAATTACCCGCAAAAAATTACTGGATATCCGGGAGCGGGTTGTCAACGGAGAAGATTTCGGTGAATTGGCCAAGGAATATTCCGATGACCCGGGCTCGGCCCAATACGGCGGAGAACTGGGCTTTGTGGAACGGGGGCAGTTTGTGCCGGAATTTGAAGCGGCCGCCCTTAAAATGCAGCCCGGTGACCTCTCGCAGCCTATTGAGTCCGATTTTGGCTTTCACCTGATTGAATTGCTGGAACGACGAGGCAACCGCTACAGCAGTCGCCATATTCTGCTCAAACCCAACTCCTCAGAGCTGGATGTGCAGGCGGCTGAAGAGTTTCTGGACAGCTTGCGATCCAAAATTATTGGAGATACCGTTACCTTTGAGAAAGCTGCAAAAGAAGAATCCGATGAAAAAGCAGAATCCGGTGGCCCGGGCAGCGGAGGGTTTTTCATTAGTGCCGACGGTTCTAACCGCGTTTCTACCGAAGACCTTGATCCGGTGATCTTCTTTACCATCGATACCATGAACGTAGGGTCCATTACCCAGCCATTGGTATACCGTATGAGCACCGGGGAACAGGCCGTGCGTATATTGTATCTTAAATCCAAGTCTAAGCCGCACCTGGCGAATCTGAGGGAAGACTACCAGAAAATATACAATGCTGCATTACAGGAAAAGCGGGGAAGGCTACTGAAAGAATGGTTTACCGATGCCCGCAAGCAGGTATATATTGAGATTGATCCGGAATATGATCATTGCAATGTGGGCAGTAATATATAGACATCTCGTGCTATAACCATTTTCTGCTCAAAGCGTTTACTCTTTCAATGTGCCCGGGATGCCCGGCACACAGCTATAAACCTTAAATCACACGCATTTTTATGGATTCCACCCAATCGGAAGTTACCCTCGCTGACCGCTTGAACGAGGATTATCATCGCTTAAAAGACGAAATTAGTAAGGTTGTTATCGGACAGGATGAAGTGGTAAAGTTGCTGATCACTTCGCTGTTCTGTCGGGGGCATAGTCTGCTGATCGGGGTGCCTGGCCTGGCCAAAACCCTGCTCATTCATACCATTGCATCGGCCATTAACCTGGATTTCAGCCGTATTCAGTTCACTCCCGACCTGATGCCCTCGGACATCATCGGGGCGGAAACCATTGATAAAGACCGGAATTTTAAATTTATTAAGGGGCCGATCTTTTCTAACATCATTCTGGCGGATGAGATCAACCGTACTCCTCCTAAAACCCAGGCGGCTTTGCTGGAAGCCATGCAGGAATATAAAGTGACGGTGGCCGGTGAAGATTATCCCCTGGATCGCCCCTTCTTTGTGCTGGCTACGCAAAATCCCATTGAGCAGGAAGGTACCTACCCCCTACCCGAAGCCCAGTTAGACCGTTTCATGTTTGATATTCAACTCACTTATCCCACGTATGAGTCGGAAGTGGATATTGTGAAGGCAACGACTACCGATACGGAATATAAGGTACAGGAAGTGCTGACAGGTGAGCAGATCGTTGAGTACCAGCATTTGGTGCGCAGGGTGCCCATTGCTGATAACGTGGTGGAATATGCCGTAGGGCTGGTTAATAAAACCCGTCCTTTTACGGCCAAAGCCAGCGAAGTAGCTAATAATTTCCTGGATTGGGGCGCAGGTCCCCGGGCTTCGCAATATTTGGTGCTGGCTGCCAAGTGCAACGCGTTACTCAATGGTAAGTACTCTCCGGATACCGAAGATGTGCAGGCCGTGGCGCAACCCATCTTACGTCACCGGATTGTCCGCAACTTTAAGGCAGAAGCCGAAGGCATGACCGTGGATGATATTATCAAGAAATTACTCTAAGGTATTAGAATCCAACTGTACTTTCGAATAGATAGATTGCAACGGAATTGTATGTCCTATGGAAACGGTCAGGATGTTAGGGAGTAAAAATATGCAGAAACCGGCCCTCCAGTTGCGTAGCGTACTGGCGTAGAGGAAGCTGGGACACTCCCCCTGCGGGATTGCCCTGAAAATCGTATACCGAATTATCGCAGCCTTCTTTTAAGAAAAACCCGGAGGGGTCCACAAAGATTTCCGCGCACACTTCATCCGTACGATGCGGACTGGCCTTCTCAAAAGCCCGGTATGTATTGGCATTTTCCCGGTAAATCAGAATGCCTTTCCAGCCGCCAATAATCTCAACAAAACCTCCATCCCGTTGCAGGGCCAGATATTCCTGGTTATTCAGGTTGATGGTCTCATCCACAAAAACGTACGGAATGGTATCGTAGAGGGCATCACTCTCACAAGCTGATAGGTAGCAGAAAATGCACAGAAGGAATAATCCTTTGCCAAGAAAAACAAATAGCCGTTGTAGGTTGGGTTGAAACATGTGCATCTTTCCTGATAAACGCATTTTTTTCTCAACGCTGAAAAAGTTGGGAAAGTGCATTAAGATGTCTCCTTTACTACACAGCCTAAAGATTGCAGAATATGAATGGCTTCAGACAAATCACCCTGCTTGATTAAAAGGTGATCGGTGGAGTAGGCTGAAAGTGCAAAAATGGAGATTTGTGCTTCGGCCAAAGCCTGAGCGACCACTGCCAGAAAACCCACCAACTCAAACGGTAACGTCACCCGGAACGAGAGTATCCGCCAGTTTCGCTCGGCGGCCAGTACCCAATCATTGCTCAATTCATCCTCTTTCGTCACTACAGTGATTTCCTGCTGATCCCTAAAAACTGCTACGAAGCTATCGGGAATATACTTGGCTTTCACTACAGCGTAGTGTGTTGGCCAGATTTCCACAGGGCAGTTTTTTAGAAAATCCTGGGTGTTCAACATTATTCTATCTTTTTGGGAGTTGCAGCATCAGAAGTAATCTTCCACATTTCATCGTAGATGGATGCATAAGTGATCTCTAATATTGCCTCTCTGCTAATATTGTCCAATAGAGCAGCTGAATATTCATTTTTAGTTTCTATCAAAAATACCTCGCCTCCAGCGGGTATCACATCTCCAAAACCAATGGTCAGCGTGCTATAGTTAGTGCTATCGGGGTCGGTAAAGTTGTTGAAAAATGCAGCAGGGTCTTGGTAGTACATGGAGTCCTGATACCATATGCTGATATCGCGAATGAATGCTGGCCCAATACCATTATTAACTAGCTTTAATGCTGAACTATTAATTCGGTTGTTCTGCCGATCTTCCTCTATCCTCAACAGTAAATAAGGCATGACGTTGGCATACTGCTGTTTTTGAATGAGGTAGGTTTGGTAGGCAAACGTGACAAATGTACCTAGACTAATCAGAAAGGCGAGTAAGCTCAGAAACTTATCAGCGCTCCAGAATTTCTTTCTGGTAGTCGAGTTACGCAACGGTACTGCATTTTTTACAGCTTTCGCTTCAGGGGCTTCTTCAGTCTTGTGTTCCGGAGTTTTGCTCATCAACAGCAATAAGATACCTGAAAGCTAAATATACTCAACAATTTAACCTTCAGCAATTGCGCCATCAGTATCAGTTAAATGCCGCAAACTGCTTCAGGAAACGTACATCATTCTCAGTGAAAAGCCGCAGGTCTTTGATCTGGTACTTGATCATGGCAAAGCGTTCAATACCCATACCGAAAGCAAAACCGGTGAATTCTTCAGAATCAATGCCGCAATTTTCCAGCACGTTGGGGTCGACCATGCCGCAGCCGCCGATCTCGAGCCAGCCCGTGCCCTTGGTCACCCGTCGGTCGGCCTCGGTTTCAGTGCCCCACCATACATCCAGCTCGGCACTGGGTTCGGTGAACGGAAAGTAAGAAGGGCGCAGCCGGATTTTAGATTCTTGGCCAAAGAGTTCTTTCGCAAAGTGCAAGAGTGTTTGCTTTAAATCGGCAAAACTTACGTTGCGGTCAATATACAAGCCTTCTACCTGGTGGAATACACAGTGAGCACGAGCGGAAATAGCTTCATTGCGGTATACCCGGCCTGGCATAATGGCCCGGATAGGCGGCTTCTGGGTTTCCATCAATCGCACCTGCACCGACGAGGTGTGCGTGCGTAATACGATGTCCGGACGGTTCTCCGCGCGGTCTTTCTCAATGAAGAAGGTATCCTGCATCTCCCGGGCCGGGTGATTGGGGGGAAAGTTCAGTGCGGTGAAGTTATGCCAGTCATCTTCAATCTCCGGGCCCTCCGCCACGTTGAAGCCCATTCGCTCAAAGATCTCTACCACCCGGTTACGAATCTGGGTAAGCGGATGAATAGCGCCCAAACCATCTGGCACTGGGGGAAGGGTAAGATCCGGCACATCGTCCGGCTGACCGCCTTTTTGATTTTCCAGTGAGGCAATCAGTTCTTTAAACTTATCCTGCGCGGCATTTTTAAGGTCATTGAGGCGAACGCCCATGGCTTTGCGTTCTTCGGGAGCCACGGTTTTCATCTCACCAAACAAATCACCGATGACACTTTTCCGGCTGATAAAGCGAAGCCGATACGCTTCCAACGCATCGGCGTTGCTTACTTCGTATCCGATAATCTCCTGCTTAAGCGCTTCTATCTTTTCGTTCATCTGTAAACAAGGCTTGAAGGTTTGAATGATAGCGTGAATATTGAAATGTCTACTCGCTTGCTACCATATTTGGTGCAAAGGTATCAGTACAGGAACCGATTTCAAAGTCTGACGCTAACTTCCGGTCTCTGGTAATACGGGTGAGTAACCATCAGGCGGTTTTGCAACCGTAATTCTCTGGATTGATGGGTAGGTTTTTGTAATTTCGTAAATGAAAGCCTTTGTAGAATGAAGCAGCATGAGAAAATAGCGATGATTGGTGCGGGTAATGTTGCCTGGCACCTGGCTCCGGCGCTGGAAGCGGGCGGCCATCAGATTACCCAGGTATACAGTAGACAAGCCGCAAAAGCGGAGCAGCTGGCCCGTCATCTGTATCAGGCGAAAGCGCAAACCCATCTGGATTTCTCGGAAAGTGAGGCTGAACTATTTATTGTGGCGGTATCAGATGATGCCATTACGAAGGTGGTTCAGCAAATGAAATTGCCCTCGGAGGCATTGATCGTGCATACATCAGGTGGTCAGCCCCTGGAAGCATTGGCCAAGGCCTCTACCGAGCATATCGGAGTGTTTTACCCTTTGCAAACGTTTTCTCAACGGCGTTCTGTGTCTTTTCGAGAGATTCCGATTTGCCTAGAAGCCAACGATAGTGATGTGCTGCATCGGCTGATCAAACTGGCCAGAAGCCTCAGCCGGCAGGTAAAGCTGATCAACTCCAAAGAGCGGGCGCTGCTGCATGTATCAGCCGTATTTGCGAATAATTTTACCAACCATTTGCTACGCATGGCAGAACAGCTGATGCATGACCATCAACTGGATTTTTCGCTGTTGTACCCGTTGATTGAAGAAACCGTGGCAAAAGCCCGGGCGGTAGGGCCCACCCAGGCTCAGACTGGCCCGGCACTTCGGAATGATGAAAAAACCATCTCCCACCATGTAAACCAGTTGAACGCCTACGATCCAGCGTATACTGAGGTGTATCAGGCCATTACCCGGCACATCCGAACGTTTTCCCGTTCCAGTCGGGAATATCACGAATGATACTTCTTCGGGGATTAAGGTAGCACGTGTAAAGCTTCCAGTTCCTTTCTTAGATCGGTGTCTGGTGTGAGGTGGATGCCGTGAATGCCTAATGCCCGGGCTCCGTCTATGTTCTCCAACACATCATCGATGAAGATGGATTGCTCGGGCACGATAGGCTGGCGATCTAGCAATGTCTGATAAATTTTGGCATCTGGTTTCACAATCTTAAGCTCGCCAGATACCACGGTATCCTGAAAGTGTTGCAGGAACGGGTATTCCTGCTGGGCAATAGGAAATGTTTCGGCCGACCAGTTTGTGATGGCATACAGATTAATATCAGGCTTTTGCTGAAGGTCTTCCAGCACTGCTACATTTTCAGCAATGGCTCCGCCCAGCATTTCATTCCAGCGTTCGTGGTAAGCCCGGATTTCATTTTCGTACGCTGGATGAACGGCTACGAGTTCTTTCACGGCTTCGGTAAACAGGCGTCCGCGGTCCTGCTCCCGGTTCCAGTCGGAATGGCATACCTCCTGTAGGAATTGCCGCATCTCCGCTTCCTCCGAGAAAATCTTGCGATACAAATATTCCGGGTTCCAGTCGATCAGCACTCCGCCCAGGTCAAAAATTACGGTATTAAAGGGCATAAATGTTTAAAGTTTGAAGGGTTAAAAAGTATTGAATGATAGAAGGCGTTGGTGCACGAAGTTACAGGAAACATTAGCAATCAGCAATTCAATTGGTCCGGGCAGTGCTATCAAACTACATCTTAAAATCACTGCCCAGGCCGAATAAAGCAAAATCGTACTTCACCGGGTCGGTTGGGTCAAAGGTTTTCAGGTTTTGGGTGAGCTCCAGGGCAGTATGCCAGTCCGTGGGTTTGCGGGTGATCAGGCCTAGCTGGCGGGCCACGCGGTCTACGTGTACATCGCAGGGGCATATAAGCTGATCGGGTCTTAGGGTATGCCAGATGCCAAAGTCTACACCCCGATCGTCGTGGCGGACCATCCAGCGGAGGAACATGTTGAGCCGTTTGCAGGCCGAATTGCGTTCGGGAGTAGCTACATGTTTCCGCGTTCGCTCAGGAAAATCAGGTAGGCTGAAGAATAAATGGCGGAAGTTTATCAATCCGGCTTCTATGGTTGGTGCATCCGAAGCCACACCCTGACAGAAGGCTTCTTCCAGCGAATCATGTTGCTGGTAAAAGTGGTGGAGGAACTCGATGAAGTAGAGCGCATCGGTGGCGTTGAAGGTACGATGCTTGAAATGGAGAAAAGGTTTGAGGTCATCTTCCTGATGATGCAGGATGAAATCATGGGGAGTATGATCCATATAAGAGAAAAACTCCTGACACTTATTGATGATCGTTTTCCGCTGCCCCCAGGCCAGGATAGCCGCAATCAAGCCGCTAATTTCAATATCCTGCTTCTTTTGGTACTGATGCGGAATACTGATAGGGTCGCTCTCGATGAAAGCCGGGCGGTTGTAGGTGTCTGCTTGTTCTTCCAGAAAGTCGCGTAAAGCTTCCTGATCAGGCATGCAATAGTTGTTCCTGAGTCAGACGAAGTTCAAACGGCTCTTTTCCATCCTGCCAGGTAATGATGATGCCCCGCCCCAGTTCTTCCACTCGCCAGCTAAAAGACTTAATGGTCTCAATATACTTGAGCTGTCCGGTTTTAAGGTTTAAGAAAACCAGATCAAAGTCAGGTAATTCTTTAGGAATGATGGTATTGAACTTTTGTAGGAGTACTCCATCAAAGCAGGGATACTTAAAATCACCAAAGAAATCTTTGGCCAGGGATTCTACATTGGTAGGAACGCTGTCGGAAACGCTATTAGAAATCGCTCGCAAACGGTAATAAGCCGGGCCGAACATGATTTCTTCTTTCAGCAGCCGTTCAATGCGGAGGTTGTCGTTGCTGAAAAATGATTGCCATCGGGGAGTAGTCTGCGTAGCCTCCTCCTCCTGTTGTACCGGGCGGATTTTCAGGATGACCCAGGAAAATGCCCAGGATAAGGTGGAAAAAATCCAGACAAGGCCCACAAACAGCAGTGAAAACGCCATGATGATCGGATAAAAGACCGCGAAAAGCCCGGTCCAGATCCAGCCAAGTACTTTTTTAAAGGTAATAGGAGTTTGCGACATAAATGAATGCAAATGAGTTGTAGAATGTATTGAACATACAAAAATACAACCTAATAAATTCCTGATGGTTCAATTGACCGATGGCTCAATGGCTTGAGATTCCTATTGTTTGATGGCTGTTTGGTCAGTCAAATTAGCAATTGAACAATTTAACCATTGAACAATGGGGATGGTTTATTCAATGTAGGTGATCTCTACGGGAAAGCGCTCGTTGATGCCACCCATCTTGTCGTAAGCTGATTGGGTAAGGCGGATCTCCAGCTTGTTGTTGACACCCGTATCGGGAAGTTTGCCAACCACTCGCACAAAAATGCTGATATCGTTCATCTCATTACGTACGCGCAGGATGGTACCTACGGGAGCAGAACGATGCAGTGCCAGGTACTTCTTGGTATTCAGATTGCCCTCAATTACCGAGGCAAAGCCGTTGCTGGAGACTTTTTCGTAGGAGGCAATTGTTTCAGCCTCTTCCCGGCGGATACCCTCATACCGTTCCCGTTCCTGACGCAGGGCTTCCGAACGGCTGATGCGGGTAGGGGGAGTAGACACTGTGCTGGCGGTGGGTTCCACCTTCACCTGGGGCATGGGTATCGGGTTTTTCTCCCGGATGATGAGGATTTGTCCCAGCTTGATATTCTCGGTCTCAAGTTCGTTCCGCCTCATCACATCCACCAACGGTTCCTGATAGGCCCGGGAGATGGCGTATAAGGTTTCTCCTTCGCGAACCTCATGGGTCAGGTAACGTTCGGGGTCAGGAAGTTCCTTTTCTGGTAAAGGCTGGTAGATAACAATGGTTTGATTAATCTTTAATGGCTCCAGCCCCAGGGCATTCCAGGTTTTAATATCGTCAGTAGTTACTTCGTATTGTTTGGCCAGGCGGTAGAGCGTCTCGCCTTCCTGTACGGTATGCAGGACTTTCTGCCCCCGGCTCAGTGCCGGAAACATCGGTATCCGCAGCGTATCTCCGATGGAGAGCTTATTCACATCCCGCTCCGGGTTCAGTGCTTTGATCTCCTGAATGGATACATCGTACTGCCGGGAAACCGAGAATAAGGTTTCTCCCTGGTCAATCATATGCTGCACGAAGATCTCTCCGTCGTGCCGCTCTACTCCGACCGAATCAAGGGCCGCAGGTAATGCGGCAGATGAGGCGATTGATAGCAGACAGCCAAAGCCAGTCAGTAACAGAAAATACAATTTACGATAAAGCATAACTCACCAATTGGAGTTTGTGTTGAACAACAATAAGCTGATCCCGGGCAATGAAAAAGGTGCCCAACCCTGTTTTGGGTACCGATACTTCCAAACATTCATGTAGTAGTATCGTTCCATCCTGGTCTAGTATAAGCAAATAGTTCGCCAATCCGGCATCATTGGCATTTTCGTTGGGCACATAATAAGCAATGCATACGTAAGTGCCATATTCCAGGTACTCGCATCCACCCGTGGGACGGGGTAAATCCAAAGATTCTACAAAGTCGGCAACTGTGGTAAAGTATGGCTGACTTTCTGAATAAAAAAACGGTGAGCGCACGTCTTTATTTTTTCCTTTCCCTACTTTTTGGGTTGTATCAACTGGCTCGACCGCTCCTTCCGGCAACCTGATCTGAACCAAATTTCTTGACTCGTCTCGTACATCATAGCCGAACAACTGGTGGTCTTCGAGGCGAATTACCTGAAAATGATCGGATTGCCAGACCATTTCCTGGCTATCCACTGCTACGGCGAAGGAGGATTTTTCTTCAGGGTTGTGGGTGTCGGTAAACGATTGGAGTAATAAATATCGTTCATTTGCCATGGCCAGGGTCACCCACCAGGGTTCATCCAGCCGGAGATGCTGCCACAGCAATCGAGCGGTGGAAAGATCAACCGCTGCAAATTGTACCTGATGTTGATCGGCATCGCGCAGCTCCAGGAAAAGCTGGCTGGCAGTAGGGGTAACTTCTATTTTCCATACCGCCTCTTCAAACGTGAAGGAAAAAACTGGACTCAACTTTTTTAGCAAGACTTGGGTTTTTTACGTATACTAGGTAGACTTATACTAGAGATGAGGGTCAAGTTAGAAGAAGGATTGTAAACGAAAAAGAAACTGCCTTATTAACTACTCGAGCTGGTATGGTTTGAAAAAAGGATATCTGGATTTATGAAGAATACGATATGTTTCTCGCTGATTGGCAGCATTGCCCTGAGTGTGCTGACCCTGACCCTTACCCTTCGGGCTCAGTCTGATACGGTTGACAAACCCCAGGTGCTGGTGATGGAGATTCGCTCAGAGATTGATGCCCGTACCAGCCACTATGTAGACCTGGCGCTGGAAGAAGCCGATAAAATCGAGGCCGACTACATTGTGATTGATATGGATACCTACGGGGGGGCGCTCTACGATGCCGACGATATTCGTACTAGCATGCTGGAGTATGACAAGCCAGTGTACGTATTCATCAACAAAGACGCGGCTTCGGCCGGAGCGTTGATTTCCATTGCCTGCGATAGTATTTATATGGCGCCGGGTGCCAGCATTGGAGCAGCAACGGTGGTGAATGGAGGTACCGGAGAAGCGGCTCCCGATAAGTACCAATCGTACATGCGATCCATCATGCGCTCTACCGCCGAAGCAAAAGGGCGTGATCCTAAAATTGCCGAGGCCATGGTGGATGAAGATCTGGAAGTAGAAGGTGTTTCTGAAGCAGGAGAAGTGATTACCTTTTCTACCTCCGAAGCCCTGGCGCATGGGTATTGCGAAGCCCAGGTAAGCAGTATTGAAGAATTGCTGGATCGGGCCGGAGTAGAAGATTATAAGTTGAAAGTCTTTACAAAAAGCGTGACCGAGGAGATTATTGCCTTCTTTCTCAGCCCTTTTGTCAGTGGCTTACTGATCTTAATCATGATTGGCGGACTTTACTTCGAGTTGCAAACGCCCGGAGTCGGCTTTCCTATTCTGGCTTCTTTCATTGCATTGATCCTATACCTCACCCCTCATTACCTCAATGGGCTGGCGACTCACTGGGAAATTGCAGCACTTTTTCTGGGAGTGGTGCTGATTGCTCTGGAGGTGTTTGTTATTCCCGGGTTTGGTATTGCCGGTATTAGTGGTATTTTCCTGGTCATCAGTGCGCTCATACTGATCATGCTTAATAATAATGATTTTGATTTCTTCTTTGTTGATTTGGATGAGATTACTCAGGCCGCCGCTACGGCTCTGGCCGGACTGTTCGGAGGGGTGCTGCTGATGTTTTTCGGAGGAGTCCGGCTTACAAATACGCAATTCTTCAGGCGGGTGGCATTGCAGGGGACCCAGGCCAGTGCCGAGGGCTATACCTCTAATTTCAGGGTCGGGACGTTTATTGGTAAAGAAGGCGAGGCCTACACGATACTCCGTCCGAGCGGGAAAATCGTGATTGGCGACGAGCTGCTGGACGCCTACACCCGGGGAGAATATATTGAAAAAGGGGAAAAGGTGATTGTGGTCAGTGATGAGGGTTCTTCTCTGCGGGTAAAGCTTGCCCGTGATGTGCAGCGTCAGATACAATAAGCTTAATAACACTAACAATTATTTTATTTTTAGGTCATGGCCATACCTTGCGAACATTTTGATACTACTCACTTAAAAAAAGCAGACCAGCCCGTCTGTCAGGAATGTATAAAAACCGGCGATAGCTGGGTACACCTGCGGGTGTGTCAAACCTGCGGAGGAGTGCATTGTTGCGATAGTTCGCCCAACCGGCATGCGACCAAGCACTTTATGGCTACCCAGCATCCGGTAGTGATCTCTGCCGAAACAGGTGAGCAGTGGGCTTGGTGCTATGTTGACAATCAGTTAATGCGGTATTAGGGAAGATACACCAGCAGATCGCGAATATCCTGGCGGGAAAGAGGTTTTATCTTATAATCGCTGACAATAGAAAACCGGCGCGCCCGCTGCTGGTCCCAGGGAAAGATAGAACTGGTTACGATGACTATTTTTACCGGTAGAATCTGAATACGTTCTAGCGCTTCCAGCAGGTTCCATCCCATTACCTGCGGCAGATAAAGATTAATGATTAACAAGTGGGGTAAAGGCTGATCGTTGGCGAACAGGGCGGTGCTTGCTTTTGATATCGAGGAGAACTGCTGGATTTCCAGATGCGGCGCCTCCTGTTGCAACATTTTTTTTATTACCAATCGATCTACCGAGCTGTCATCTACATGGTAAACAGTCGGTGTAGTATACAATGACATAAGCCACAGCTTTAATTATTCAAAGTAAGGACAGTATTTTACCGCAATTGTTTTCACTAACCATAGAATTATAGGTTAAAATACCTGTTTTTTTGACCACTCATTTAATAAAAGCTCATTTGTCAGCAATTGCTGTTTCTTAGCATAAAGTGCGTGGATAAAACAAATTCCCACGTTTTTTTCTGCTAAGGCTTCGAGATATCAGAAAAATTTATTTAAAAGAATATACCAGTTAGCTTTTACTGTCCTTTCGGTTTACTCGATTAGGAACTTTGCTCGGAGATATTATTCAAGGGGGAAAGTATAGCATAAGAAAATATAACCTCTACTTGAATTACGTACTTACGGGCTATAAGACTACAAAATCATTCACTCGATAGCCATAAGAAGGCATTTATCTTATAGGAAATATAGGGTATAAGTCTTCTGGAAGACTTAAAATTTATTTATTAAATACTGCAAAAAACATATATCCGTTAACATAAAAGTTAATTAACAGTTAATATTTAGAAATTAGCGAAATTTGACACAAACAACCTACCAACTATGAACACTTTTAAGTTTCCGGGCATGTATGCCACATTTTTCTTTCTGGCCAGTATAGGATTACTTTTTCTGAGTAGTTGCGATGATGATGAAGGATTCACCCCGCCCACTCCTGACGGCCCCAGCGAATCCTACGTATTCAAGGAGCTAAATAATTCCGGACTGGCAGGGTATGTCAGGTTTAACCAAAATGACGATAACTCGATCGAAGCCCTGATCTTTTTAGCCGGTACCGAAGCAGGAAATACCTATCCGGCTCACATTCACGCCAACTCTGCTGCCGAAGGCGGAGATATTGTGATCTCTTTTGAGCCGGTTGACGGAGCTACCGGACAAAGCACCACCACCATTACACAGACCGATGCCGGAGGCAGTATCACTTACGAACAGCTACTGGACTATGACGGATACGTGAACGTACACCGCAGTGCCGATGACCTGACCGTAGTGGCCCAGACTGATATTGGCGGAAATGAGCTCACCGGAACTTCTAAAGCCTATACTTTAAGTGAACGTGCCAATTCTGGCAACACCGGATCGCTACTACTGGCAGAACGCAAAAATGGGAATACTTTGGCTACGCTTACGCTGGACAGCTTGCAAAACCTGTCGGCAGGAGGCAGCCACCCGGCCCATATTCATAATAATACTGCGGCGGAAGGTGGTGGCATTGCCATTGATTTTAATCCGATAGATGGCGAATCGGGTACGAGTGTAACGCATATTGAAGCAACCAACAACGGCACAGCCATTACCTACGAGGGACTGTTGGAATTTGACGGATACGTCAATGTGCATCAAAGTGCTGATAACCTGGGAACACTGATCGTGCAGGGAGATATTGGAGCCAATGAGCTTACCGGAGAGTCAGTCACCTATCCGCTGATGGAAAGAGCCGTGGAGGGCATCATGGGAGAAGCTGTTTTTGAAGAGCGCCAGAACGGAGAAACTCTGGTAACTCTCTCTCTGGAAGGAACGCCCGAAGGAGGAGAGCATCCGGCCCATATCCACGCCAATACGGCGGCAGAGGGCGGGGGCATTGTCGTTACTTTTACTCCGGTGAATGGTACCACTGGTATGAGTATGACAAATGTTGCGATGACCGATGACGGTATGGCCATTACCTATGATAGTTTACTGAATTACAACGGTTACGTGAATGTGCATCTGAGTGCTGCTAATTTAGGGACCATCGTTGCTCAGGGCGATATGGGACAGAATGCTTTTACTGGCGAAATGATGACCTATGCACTGGATTCGGTAGCGGTGCCCAGCATCAAAGGGGAAGCTGTTTTTTACCAACGGAACAATGGCACTACACTTGTAGAACTGATGCTGGAAAATACTATTGAGGATGAAATGCATCCGGCTCATATCCATGCCAATACTGCGGCTGAAAGCGGAGGCATTGTGATCGACTTAACGACGGTTGACGGGGCAACCGGAGTAAGCCGTACCCAGGTAAGTGCTTTCAATGACGGAACACCCATTACCTATGAAGAACTGGTGGGTTACGATGGCTACATCAATGTACATTACAGTGCCGATGATCTGAGTACTATTATCGGGCAGGGAGATATTGGCGCAAATGCCCTGACGGGAGAATCAGTAGTCTATGCGCTGAATGATGTGAGTATGTCAGGAGTAAGCGGGACTGCTACCTTTGCGCAACGTATGAATAATAGTACGCTGATCACCATTATGTTAGACGGAACGTCCGCTATTGGAAATCATCCGGCGCATATTCATTATAATTCAGCCGAAGAAGGAGGAGCTATTGCCATTGACCTGGCCAATATCAATGGCCTGACCGGCCTCAGCAAAACCTCGGTGATGGAGACGAACAATAATGTGCCGATTACCTACGAAGAACTCATTGTGTTTGATGGCTACATCAATGTGCATCTAAGCCCGGAAGTGTTGGGTACGATTGTCGCGCAGGGAGATATCGGCGCGAATGCTCCTGAATAACATAGCAAAGTAAATAAAAGATTGCGGGTAAACGTAGAAAGAGAACTGCCAGGTTTCAAAAATCTGGCAGTTCTTGTGTAATGTATATTTTTTTGCCGGAACCCTTCATTACTACGTTTGATCTTCCCTATTTCCTGAGCAGTTATCACTCACTGCGCAGAGAGTCTACCGGATTGGCCAAAGCGGCTTTGATCGATTGAAAACTGATAGTCAACAAAGCAATGACGGTGGCTGCCACACCGGCCAGTACAAACACATCCCAACGGATGGGTATTCGGTACTCGTAATCTTTCAGCCACTGCTGCATTAGGTACCAGGCAACCGGAACGGCTACGAAGAGCGAAATCAGGATTAGGAACAGGAAATTTTGAGTGAGTAAACGGAAGACATTGTTAAACGAAGCTCCCAATACCAGCCGGATGCTAATCTCCTTACTACGTTGCTCTACCATGAAGGCCGACAGGGCGAACAAGCCCAGACAGGCTACGATGATAGCCAGTGCGGCAAAGCTGGTAAAAATTCGTCCCATCCGTTGTACATCGTCATACATCAGCGCAAAGCTCTCGTCCAGGAAGGTATAGCGAATGGCTTGATTGGGCAAAAACTGATTCCAGAGAGAGGTGACTTCAGCCAGCAGGCCAGACATATCATCAGAGCGAACTTTGGCTAACACCAATGATTGCTGACGGCCCAAAACCAAACACAACGGCTGGATATCGTCCTTCAGCGATTCAAAGTTAAAGTCTTCCACTACGCCGATTACCTGCCAGCCTTCCCGGCCATTCACAATCCGCTGACCCACCGGATCAACCAGACCAAGTTTGCCAGCCATTTTCTGGTTGATGATGACCGCCTGGGAATCGCTCGCCATTTCTACCTTGAAGTTTCGTCCCTCTACGATGTTCATTCCCATAGTAGGGATATAATCAGTATCTACCCGCCAGATCTGTCCGCCTATTGCGGCATCTTCATTGACTTTTCCCTCTTTCCAGAAAGGGTTCTGATTTCTTTTGGTACCTTCAATAGGCAGGTAGTCACTCAGCGATACGTTCTCTACTCCCGACAAGGCCAAGAGTTCATTTTTGAAAGTAGGCAACTGCTCACCAATGGTGTTAGCACCCTGGATTAACAATACCTGATCTTTATTAAAACCGACTTCTTTATTCAGAATAAAATTCATCTGCCGATAGATAATGAGAGTGCCGATGATCAGCACAATGGAGGTGGCAAACTGAAAAATGACCAGCAGGCTGCGCAGCCGGGAGCTTTTGCTTCCCCGGCTTAGGCCACCTTTCAATACCTGAGCGGGCTTGAAACGCGACAGGTAGAAAGCGGGATAAACGCCAGCAAGCACTCCGATAAGCAAGGTCGTCAGGGCAATGAGCGGAACCAACCACCAGCTACTCCAGGGAAAAGACAATGTTTTGCCCGCCAGATCATTAAAATAAGGCAGTAGTCCCTGGGCTAACAAGAGGCTTAACAGAAATGCCAATACGCTGAACAGGACTGACTCGGTCAGAAACTGCTTGACCAACTGGGATCGGCCCGACCCTACCACTTTTCGCAAACCTACTTCGGTAGCCCGGTTGGCCGACTTGGCCGTGGAAAGATTGACAAAGTTAATACAGGCAATGATGAGGATAAATCCGGCAATGGCACCAAACAACCACACAAAACGAATGTCACTATGGCTTAATCCATCTTGAATGCCAACCGACCGAAGGTGGATATCGCTAACGGGCTGTAGCTGGAGGCTAATACTATTCGCCATTTCTTCAGCATCGGCCCTGCCTGTTTCCAATAGGGTGGGCAACAAATACTGCTTGATAATTCCTTCGGTAAATTTTGCTGCTAAGGGTTCGGCTTCCGTTCCTGGTTGTACCCTGATGTAGGTGTAGTAGTTGTTAGCACCCCAGTTGGTTTGCTCGCCGGGATAAAAGTTGGCCCCCACAATGGACATCAGAAAGTCATACGCCTGAAGGTGAGAGGTTGACGGAAAGTCCTCAAACACTCCGCTTATTTTATAAGGTTTTTCTTCATTGTTATCCAGAATCAGCGTTTTACCCAGCGGATCTTCATCAGGAAAGTACTTATCCGCCTTGCTCTTAGCGATAGCAATCGTATTGGGTTGGTCAAGGATGTGCTTTGGGTCGCCGCTTACAAAGTGCGGTTGCATAATATCTAGCAAACCCTGATCGGCATATACAAAACCTTCTTCGTATAGGGTTTCGGTTTTATCGGCTCGCTGAAGTTCTTTGTTTCCCGCGCCGAATAGCCCACTGGCCAGAAAGTGCCCGGCCGCTTCCACCTCCGGAAAATCGTCCTCCAGTGCTCGGGCCAAGGGTGCCGGAAAATGCGCACCTCTCTGAATCTCCCCACGGTCATTAAAGGCACCTATCACCCGGTAGATACGAGCGGAGTCCGGGTACTGCTGGTCGTAACTAAGTTCGTGTTGGATAAACAGTGCAATGAGCAAACAGGCTGCCAGTCCCAGGGCCAGGCCACCAATATTAATGGCCGAGTACATTTTCTGCTTTTTGAGATTGCGCCAGCCAATTTTGAAATAACTTTTATACATAGCAATAGGATTCGTTGGGTTATATTTTCTTTTTCGGATATAATCAGGATGCAGAAACATCAACACATTGAGGCAGTAAAGCATCTTGGCTCGCCACTTTCCTTGCGTTTCCACTCTGCGTTGGAAGAGTTCGTACAGATCGCCTTCCACTTCATCCAACAGTTCAGGGCGGCAGTACCAGCGCAGGAAACGGGAGACCAGGAGCGGTGGGGGTTCGCTATGTTTGCTTTCTTCTTTATTCATTGCGTAATAACTTAAAAAGGCAATTCATGGCTTGTGTACGATCAGCAAGGCCTTTAACCTTTAGCAACATCAAGCTTTAAAAATTCAGTAGTTAATTTCCATACTTCCTGAAAATTACAGAAGAAGACCACATGCCCACAGCCCTGAATGACCTCCAAATGAGCGTCAGGGATATATTCGTGAGCTTTTTGCAAAGACTGCTGGCTAAAGTATTCATCTTTCTCTCCGGCGATAAGTAGCACCGGGCAGGTAATTTTAGTAAAGGTTTCTTTGCTAATAATGCTATTATTGTACATATCTGTGATCATACTTAAACTTTCGTTCCAGCGGTCAGGCTCTGGCATATGATTAAGTCTATGTTCAAAGTATTCTGCACTAGCTTGCATCAAACTTTCGGCTGAGTAGCGCATAGGCCCTGTGTCTATTCTCTTGATAGGAAGGTCGCCTGCTCCGATTACAATCATCTGGGCCACTACCTCAGGATAGTTTGCTGCTAGCTTGTAGGCACTCATTCCCCCATCGCTAAAGCCAACCACGCTGACGTTAGACAGCCCTAAATGTTTGATAAGCTGGTGAGCGTCTGAGGCTCGCTGATCATAGGTAAAGGGAGCATGTCCAATATCAGACTTAACATGACCTCGGGTACCTAGGCAGATGACCTGGTATTTTTCTGAGAGCTTTGGAATGAGCCCTGAAAACTCGTCTATGTAGCCGTACACCCCACCGTGTAGCATCAGTAAAGGATCGCCACTGCCGTAGATCTCATAGTAAAGTTGAGTGTTATTTCCCACATCTATGTATTGACCGACATCATCATTATATCCGTAGGGTACGGGTTGGGCGAAAAGCCTTACAGTTAGCAGAATTTCCAGAGAGAATAGGAAAAAGAGATTGGTGAGAAGAGCTTTCATAAAAATGTTAGTTAAGGGTTCTGTAGTGAAAATTATCCTCCATAAATTTTGCTCATGCAACTTTAAAATACAGTATTGGGTCTGTACTAACCTCTGTAATGATCTGAAAGCCCTCGCTCATCTATACATTTATCTTTCAGCCCACCACGATGGATGAGGTGCTATACAAAAATTTCTTCAAACTGGTCTAGGTGTTAGACCCTCCTTCCCACACAATGCGAGGAATGGCCTGCCACATGGCATTGCGTTGCTGCCGGGCTTCGTGCAACACTTCTTTGCCTGAGTTAGTAATGGTGAACAACCTTTTCTGGCGGCCACCCCGCTCGTCAGTGGCTCCCCCCATGTAGGAATGTAGATAACCTTTTTGTTCCAGTCGCATGAGGGTTTTATGCACCGAACTCAGCTTGACATTGCGTTCGGTGCGCTGCTCAATCTCATCGGTAATGGCCAGACCGTAAGCATCATCGTACAGGATGCCGACGGTGAGTAAGACGACTTCTTCAAATTCACCCAAATGGCTTCGTTGATTCATTTGTTTCACCTTTGTCTATATATCTAAAGACAAGGGTTGTGCCAGGGCGAATTTATGGGAAAATAGAGGCGTTATAAGGGAAATACCGTTCGATTCCGGCCAGAAACTGTACAGTACCGAACACCGGTAAATCAAGGCTAATTCAGGAGAGGCAACTTTACCCCTAGTCGAAAAACTGCCACTTAATACCGAGATCTATCACGAGCGGCTGCCCTGTGTAAAAGGGAGTGGTGAAGTATCCGTCTGAGAAAAGTCCTTCACTTATCTGAGGAATGCGGAGGAATACACGAGCGGTGCGCACTTTCAGGTCTACGAACAGGTCAGCCACCGGGTAGCTTCGCCCATTGGGTAGGGGTAATGGGAAATTGCCGATCAACCCCGTGTTGTCTAATCCATTGGGCTGGAGGAAGAACTGTTGCGTGGCTACATCATAATCATATCCGTCGTAGGAACTGGTATAATGGATATCGGTACCGATCTGAAGGATGATTTTACCATCCAGAAAGATATTTTCGTAGTATAAGCGGGCAAAGGCAGTTAGCTCGGGCACGGGAAATACATTGGCGGCCCGTCCGCTTTTCAGGGTATAGATGGCCTGGCCTTGCAGATGAAGCTTTTTCAGAAAATCAATGCGTACTTCCGCTCCCGGAGACAGAATTTGCACGGCACCACCGGCTTGTACCGGATAAGCCTGCCGGCTGTCCAGCACCGTATCGCGCTGATAGTATATGTGGCGATTGATGTTCGATAACGAAGCAAAAGGACGCAGGTAGATGCCCGGAAACTGGTACGCTATAGAACCCGATAACTGGTCGATGGCGGTAGGCTCCAGCGATTGTTGCCAGTAGTTATGGTTACCCACAAACTGCCGGTCGGTATAAGTCGGTAGCACCCGAGACCGGGTGAATTTAGCCTTCAAAATGGGATTGTTGAACTCCGCTTCCAACTGATAGCTCTGCGTATTCATGTAATCTATCCCACCGCCGAAGTAGGTATTCTCGCCCAGATCAAACCGTAAGTCAAACCCGGCGTACAGTTCGGTGGCGGCCTGGTCTGCTACCCGGCTTACTCCGTAAACAGGGAGTATCAGGGTGGAGTCCAGCTCGTAATGATTATAATGAACAATGGGGCGACGGATACGGTAATGGATACCGTAAAACAAATTGCCCAGACTTCCTTTTAAGCCAACCTCATTATCCCACACATCGTAGTCGACCCGGTCTGCCGTTTGGGCAGTATCAATCAGCACGCGCTGGAAATATCGGGTAGTCGAATCCGTATCAATCACATCGGAGCCCAGCTGGTAGTAAAACAGGTTATTTTGGTGTTTTCGGGTAAACTCATGGTATACCTGCAATAACTCGCTGAGCTCGTACTGTTGGTAGAGGTGGTAATTAAAACGAAATTCTTTGGCCTCAAACTCCCGAAGCGAGATCGCAGCATTCTGATAAAGAAAAAATTCACTCAGTCCGCTATCGGCAGTAGTATCTTCCACAATGCCACCCGATTCGTACACCGTATGCCCGAAGCGGGTGGCATTGGCCATGAGCTGGTATTTCTTGTTTTCACTGCGGTAGTGGGTAAAAAGATTAATGGAACTGGATCGTACCGCCTTATCGCCCTGGCTGCGGATCGCGCCCAATTGCTTGTCTACACTGAGGGTGCGCACATGAAGGCCAAAATTCAGGTTAGGACCAATATTGCGGGAGAATGTGACGTCTACCACATCGCGCCCCTGTCCGCCAAAGGTGATAAACATCTGGGTAAAGGGCGACTTGGTATCGTAATAGCGCACTTCCTCGGGTTCCTCTACGTATATATCGTAGGCATCCAGCCCAATATCCGTCCCGATGGTTTTGGGAACAGTAGGGTAGATCGAGCGGCTGGCCATGCCAATGGTGCCCAAATACTGCTGATAATTAAGAAACTTTTCTACCCGGCTGTACTGATGCACTCCGGTTAAGAAGGTATCCACCGCCTGGTAGCGCACGCGGTTATATTTCAGGTCAGATTGCAGAATGTACTGCGATGTTTTCGGGCCATAGGTAACCGTATCCTCTTTGTTCTGGCCGGTAGTGTCGGTGGGTATACGTACTTTTCCCGGTCCGCCCGGGCGTTGCGCCACACTCTCATTGAGGCCGACCAGCATCATCGCCAGCCCAAAAAATAGTATTACCCACAACTTATAAGGCATAATGACTTTTACGATTGAGTAGATGTTGGTATTTGACGAACAACCCAGCTCTGGAAGGCGGCTTCGTTTTGTAAAAAATAGGTCTGCATGGGAAGATAAAACAAGGGCAGCGCTTTCCACTGTTCGGTGAGGGGGCCATTGATCATTTTTACCATATCCTTTTCAGTCGTCATAAAGCATACCTGCCCCGGTTCCTTTCGGGCGTGCTCGCTCAGGTTTTTAATATCTTTTTCCGTATAACGGTGATGATCGGCAAAAGTAATACATTCTTTCGTAAGAAAATGCTGACGAACATACTGTTGAAAGAGTTCCGGGTGAGCAATTCCCGAAAATGCTACGGTCTGCTCATGCTTGGGCGTATCAGGAAACACCGGTTGGGGGGCTGCATAGCGTATGCCAGTAAAGAAAACCGGGGTTTCGGCATTAGTATATTTTCTGATGTTTTGGATCATGGTTTCCTGCTGAGCGGGGGGCAGATCATCCGGGCACTTGGTTACGATTACGGCATCGGCCCGTTTGGCCCCGGCCCGTGATTCCCGCAGTCGACCAGCGGGCAGCACCCAGTCCTGGTAAAAGGGGCGGGAATAACGGGTAAGCAGCAAATTCAGATCGCGGGCAATCGCCCGGTGCTGGTAGGCATCATCCAGTAAAATCACCTGAGTCTCCGGGTAGTGGTGCATAATTTCGGGTACTCCCAGCACCCGTTCTTCTGCCACGGCCACGGCTACCGATTGCTGCCGGTATTTCAGATAAAACTGGTACGGCTCGTCGCCCAACGTCTCGGCAGTATCTTCCGAAGTGGCCAGTCGCACTCCTCGGGTTTTTCGCCCGTATCCCCGGCTCAGCATGGCGGTGCGGTATGACGCTTCCGTCAGCCAACTGGCCAGGTATTCAATCATGGGTGTTTTCCCGGTACCTCCCACGCTCAGGTTGCCTACACTGATAATAAAGGGAGTAAATGCCAGGCTTTTTTGGTAACCAACATTGTATAAATGGTTGCGAAAACGGGTAATACCATCGTACAGGGTTGCCAGCGGCCAGAGCAGTACCTGTCCGGTCTGGGTGATGAATGTTTTTTCTGGGTGCGTGGAATTTGCCAAATGATGTATACGCTGCTAACTTTACGCGAAGTAAACGAATGCTCATCGTATAACCAACCTTGTCATGATCCGAGTGCAGGACGTCACCGCTTATCTGGAAACCATCGCTCCCCGTTCCTACCAGGAATCTTACGACAATGCCGGGTTGCTGACGGGCGACCCTCAGGCAGAAGTGCGCGGCATCCTGGTCAGTCTGGATGCCATTGAAAGCGTGTTAGACGAAGCCATTGAAGAGGGGTGCAATCTGGTGGTGGCCCACCATCCTATTATTTTTCGGGGTTTGAAAAGCCTGACCGGACGTAACTACGTGGAACGTACTATTATCAAGGCCATCAAACACGACATTGCGCTCTACGCCATCCACACCAATCTGGATAGTGTATACAATGGGGTCAATGCGAAGATTGCCGAGAAACTGGCCTTGCAGCAAACCCGGGTGCTGGCACCCAAGCGGCAGACGTTAAGCAAACTTACCACCTTTGTTCCCCAAAAAGATGCCGAAACCGTACTGAATGCGCTGAGTGCGGCCGGAGCAGGGCATATTGGCAATTATAAAAACTGTAGTTTTCAGGTAAGCGGCACCGGAACTTTCCAGCCTAATGCACTGGCCAACCCCCACATTGGCGAAGCCGGAAAGCTGGAGCGGGTAGAAGAGCAACGTATTGAAGTGATTTTTCCGAGTCACCAAACTAGTAGCGTGTTGCGTGCTTTGCAAGCGGCGCACCCTTACGAAGAAGTGGCGTATTATCTGCACAATCTGGAGAATGAAAATCAGGAAGTTGGCTCTGGTATGATCGGGCAGTTACCGGAAGCCCTGTCCGCCCCTGATTTTTTAGCCTACCTGAAGGAGCAAATGGACTTACCGATGATTCGCCATACGGCCCTGCCCGACCGGCCTGTGCAGACCGTAGCGGTTTGTGGAGGTGCCGGAAGCTTTCTCTTACCCTCGGCCCTGAGGCAGCAAGCCGACGCTTTTGTAACCGCAGATTTTAAATATCACGAGTTTTTTGATGCGGATGGGCAGCTTATTATTGCTGATATTGGTCATTATGAGAGTGAGGTATACACAAAAGAGCTATTACGGGATTTTTTATGCGAAAAATTTGTTAATTTTGCAATCCGTTTGGCAAAAGCCAACACCAATCCTGTTTTTTACTTTTAACATTACGTATGGAAAGTACTACCACGCAGCAAAAAACCGTAGCCGAGAAATTGGACGTTTTGATGGAGCTACAGAATATTGATCTGGAACTGGATGAGATAAAGAAAATTCGAGGGGCCCTGCCCGAAGAAGTTAGCGATCTGGAAGACGAGATTGCCGGTTACCAGACCCGCCACGATAAATACGTGGGTGACGTTGAGCAATTGGAGCAAGATATTGAGAATAATAAGTCTGCTATCAAGGAAGCTGAAGGCCTGATTCGTAAGTACGAAGAGCAGCAAATGAACGTGCGGAACAACCGCGAGTACGATGCGATCACCAAAGAAGTGGAGCTACAGAACCTGGAAATCCAGATTTCTGAAAAACGCACCAAAGAGGCTTATGCTAAGATTGAGCAAACCAAAGAGCAGGTAGAAGCTACCAAAGAGCTCATTGATCAGCGGCAGAAAGATTTGGAAAGCAAGCGACAAGAGCTGGAAAAAATTGTAGCCGAAAGCGAAGAAGACGAGAAAAAACTGTTGGACGAACGTGAGAAGGTTGCTGAAGATATTGGTGCGGCAGATCGTAAACTGCTGAATTACTACGAAAAACTACGCAATAGTCTGTCTAACGGGCTGGCAGTTGTGAAAGTAGTGCGAGGCGCGGCCGAAGGTTGTAACATCATCATTCCTCCCCAGCGTATTGTAGAGATCAAAGAACGTAAGCGCCTTATTTTTGACGAATACTCCGGGCGTATACTGGCCGATGTGGAAGAAGAAGAAATAGTAGAAGAGCCAAAACCTCGTCGGGGCCGTCGGAAGACTTCTTAAATAGAAACAAGACAAGAAAATAAAAAAGCAGCCACTTGGCTGCTTTTTTTATGTCCGATAACGAACAGCTTTGCCCGATCTCGTACAATTCTCAGGTAGATTTGTATCTTTATATACAGAAATGGCTACTGGCATATAACTTGCAATATCGGCGATAACTGACCCTATAACGATATGCTCATCGCTAGCACTACATGGCACAAGGCGCTCTGGCGGGCTTCTTACTGGCTGATGCAAGGCAAAGGAGAACCTGAGCCATTGGCCTCGGCTACCCCGGCTTCCTCTTCTGATCATTCTTCCCTTGAACCTCGCATAGAAACATATTTTCGTACTTACTATGCTCCACTCTGTAAAACTGTGCATAAAATGGTGCGCAGTTCGGCCATTGCCGAAGACATTGTGCAGGATGTTTTTCTGAAAGTATGGCGCAACCGAGCGCAACTAGACCATCAGCAGTCGGTAAAAGCCTATTTGTACCGGGCTGCAATTAATACCGCGCTCAATTATCTGGAAAAATCAAAACCCAGTGCCTCCCTGGACGATACCCCTGAGCATACCTGGAGTACGAATGATACCGATGAAGCCATTGCATATCAGGAAACAGAACAGCGAATACAGGCGGCCATTGATACGCTTCCTCCCAAATGCAAGGTGGTCTTCATGCTAAGCCGGTTTGAAGAACAGAGCTACGCCGAAATTGCTCGCACCCTTGATATTTCGGTGAAAGCAGTAGAAAAACATATGGGCAAAGCCCTCAAAACCCTTCGGGATCAATTAAAAGATTATATTCAGCATACTGTTTGAAATTTTTTTCTGACCGGAGGTAGGGTATTGTTCTATTCATCGGTATTAGTAATAGTTTGTACGATATATGGGAGAGTCCAATGACGATATCTGGACACTAGTCGCGAAACAGCTGACGGGAGAACTGACCGAAGCCGAAGCTAAGAAATTGGCGGATTGGCAACAGGAACGCCCGGAAAATCAGACAACAGTTGAGCAGGCGCAAAACGTTTGGCAACGAAGTAAGGAGGGTAAATCATCTTATGAACCGGATGTAGAAGAAGGTTGGCAACGCTTTGTATTCCGTCGGGATGAGGATGTTTATGGAAATGATCGCTCAGTCGTGTTTAAGTCAGCACCCTCGCCCAAAACCCGGACCCTGGTCTGGTGGTCGGGCGTAGCGGCATCTCTGGCTTTGCTGGCGACGATTGCTTTTCTGTGGCAGAATGTGGCTACTGAAGCCGATTGGGAGCAGTTTGCGACGGTGGAAGGAGAAACCCGGCTGGTTACCCTGCCCGACAGCAGTCAGGTATGGTTGAATAGCCTCAGTACTCTGCGATATACCTCGGAATTTGATGTGAATCACCGAGTGGTGTATCTGGATGGAGAAGCTTTTTTTGAAGTGAAGAAAGCGGAAGGACAACGATTCACCATTTTCAGTGGACCAGCTAAAACCGAAGTCATTGGAACGTCTTTCAACTTGCGGGCTTACAAAGGAGATTCGGTACGGGTGCAGGTTGTCACCGGGCGAGTGGCCTTTTCCCCGGCCAATGAAGATGATGCCATCTTTCTGGAGCCGGGCGAAGAAGCCACGATTACCCAGGATACAGAACCGGCGCGTAAACAGTTTATTACCAACCCAAATTTCAGGGCCTGGCAGAATAAGGTCTTACGCTTTGATAATACCAGTCTTACAGAAATTGCTCGTCAGATGGAAGAACAGTATGACATTAGCGTGGAACTGGCGGAGCCAGCCCTGGCCAACTGTCGCTATACGGCCTCATTTGATAATGCATCTTTAAAAGACGTTCTCACTACTTTGTCGGTCATTGGCGAACTATCGTACCAACAGCAAGGCAACCGCTACGTTCTGAGCGGACCCGGTTGCCCGTAATTTAACCAGTATTAAACGAAACGATGATGAAAATACATTCTCTCTTTGGAGGGCTGCTACTGCTATGTCTTACCAGCCTGTATCCTCCCCAGCTTGATATTCTTGAGAAAAAAATATCGGCTACCTACCAAAACGCTACCCTGGCCGAAGTGCTGGCGGATCTTCGGGAGCAATACGATCTCAAATTTGCGTATCTCAATAATGAGTTGCCTTTGAATCAACATCTGACCCTGAACTTCCGAAACGCTCCTTTGCGCGAAGTGCTGGATATTATTCTGGAAGATACCCCCTTATCATACCAGGTAATGAGCGGTCAGATCGTGCTGACGAAAAAGCCAAAGCAGGCGAAGCGATCCGTAGAGAAGGAATCAGACACTGAACCATTACCGCCTGTCACTCAGCCCTCCGAATCTACCAAAACAGTTCCATCACCCACCACATCCGAACCTACCGCTTCTACTGATATGACGGTACTCTCGGAAGAAAAGTCTCAAGAGACCAAAGCAGCGCAAGATGACTCAATAGCTACCCGCATGGAGAACAAGCAAGAGGAAACTGAACAACGAGGGCCTGAACCCGAAACTAAAGTGATTGCGCAGCCCCCCTTAGAAGATTCGCTGAACAGAGCGGAAGGGCAGCTGGATGTATTACCCGAAGTTCAGAAAAAAACCTCGATTGTTCGGGCAGAGTCTAAAGGACCTACCATCTCCGGAAAAATATCCCAGGCCATTGACGAGGGGCTGAATTTTGCTCTTTTTGATCATCTGCCGGATGAGTCTCCTTACAAAGAAAGCCCGATTCACATAGGACTTATTTACCCTATTAGCAGCAATGGTATCGAGGCTGGCCAGTACGTCAATCAGCTCTCATTTCATCTGCTGGTGGGTTATGCCGCTGGATTGAATGGGTTTGAGGCTTCGGCTTTGGGAAATGTGGAAAACGATTTTGTAGACGGAGTGCAGTTCGCCGGGTTTTTTAATGTGGTGAAAAATCGGGTAGATGGAGTACAGGGTGCCGGGTTTCTGAATGTCAGCGGTGGTGAACTGGAAGGTGCCCAGCTGGCAGGTTTTCTGAATACCCATGCCGGTACAATGGAAGGATTGCAGGGCTCGGGTTTTCTCAACCTATCCACCGGGTACACCCAGGGCGGGCAACTAGCCGGATTTAGCAATATCATTACCCATGAGGCAGAAGCCTTGCAGGGAGCTGGATTTGCCAATATCGCCACCAGCAGCTTAAAAGGAGCCCAGTTTGCCGGCTTTGGCAACTATGCCCATCAGGTAAAAGGTGCTCAGTTTGCCGGATTTGCCAATATTGCTACCGATCATGTAGAGGGTTTTCAGGGAAGCGGGTTTATTAATGTAGCGCGCACCGTGAAAGGAGTGCAGCTTGGGGTGTTTAACGTGGCAGACAGTATAGAGGGAGTGCCTATTGGCTTTCTGAGCATCGTTCGCAAAAACGGTTACCGCGCTTTAGAGGTCTGGGGTGGTGAAACCCTTCACGCCAATGCCGCCCTGAAGATTGGAGTACGGAAGTTCTACAATATCTTTTCTTTCGGTTCTCAGTTTGCGGATACGGACTTCCGCTACGGATTAGGGTACGGAATCGGGACGGTGACTGCCCTGGCCCCTACCATTGACTTTTCGATAGATTTACTGGCCCAGCAGATTTACGAAGGCGATAACCCTATTTTCAGGAACAACAACCGACTCAATCTGCTTAATACTTTCCGTTTGGGGGTTTCCAAACAATTTTCTCAACATTTTGGCTTATTTGCTGCACCTACCTTCCATGTATTCGTATCAGAAGTAGAGAGAGAAGACGGAAGTATTGGAAGCGATCTGGCTCCTTACACCTTTTTTGACCAAACCTACAACGAAAAGACAAACCTACAGATGTGGGCGGGTTTCCAGGTAGGACTTCGTTTTTAAATCAATAAGATAAATTAAAGAATTATGAGAAGAAGACATACTGCTCAGCAATTTGTCCGGCTTATCCAGCGTAGCTATGCTCAGGGCTGGGAAACTGCGGTAAAGCTATACGATGAAGTACAAAATGAAGAGGATCACCGGAAACTTGCGCGTAATTTTCAAAAGAGCATCGGATAGCTTTTTTCTTTACGCCAGCCCTGATGCTCTAAATTCTGAAACAGAACCCTTTGGCTGAGGTTAAGCTGTTATGAATTCTTTTCATGATAAAGTAGCCCTGGTTACCGGAGGGGCTCAGGGTATCGGCAAAGCCATTGTACAGGCTTTCTCCCACCACGAAGTCCGGGTAGTAATTGCTGACCGCGATGAGGAAGCCGGACAAGAATGCGAGCAGTGGATTAAAGCGAAAGGTGGTAAGGCTACCTTCATATACTGTGATGTGGCTGACACTACCTCCATCAAATCGCTTATTGAACAAACCATTGCCCGATACCATCGGCTCGATTTCCTGATCAACAATGCCGGAGTATCCCGCTTCAAACCCATGCACGAACTGGCCGTGGAGGAATTCGACGAAGTACTATCCATTAACCTACGTAGCGCTTTTATCAGTGCCAAATTTGCGGCTCCTCACCTACAACAACAGCGGGGTGCTATTATTAACATCGCCTCTACCCGTGCGCTGATGTCAGAGCCTGATTCCGAAGCATATGCTGCCAGTAAAGGCGGGTTAGTAGCCTTAACACATGCCTTGGCGGTGAGCCTGGGCTCCGAAGTACGCGTAAATGCCATCAGTCCCGGCTGGATTGAAGTGCGGGATTGGAAGAAGACCTCGGAACGGGAAGCGGTGGATCATTCTGAAGCTGATCGTCAGCAGCATCCGGTGGGGAGGGTGGGTACCCCGGAAGATGTGGGGCAGACTGCGGTATTTCTCTGCTCAGGTGAGGCAGGATTTATCACTGGCCAGAATATCATTATTGACGGTGGTATGACTGTGAAAATGATCTATGAAGCGTAGACTTTTAACGATGTAACTGGCCTTTTGACCGATGTCATGATCGGTAAAACCGCTTTTTGTACGGAATATCTCTAATTCCTGAGCCGCCTTAGCATTTATATTGCATTATACATGACCGGTTGAAATAGACAAAACTCTAAAAAAAGCACGCTCGTACCGGAAACAAGAGATTGAGTCGTTAAAAATTTGAATTATTAAATTATACAAAAATGTATAGTATTGATTTATAGATAATTATACATTTAAAAATATTCTTTTTCTAATGCAAAATAATTTTTGCACCTATCTAATAATTAACTGTAATATATTTTACATTTGGATTTTTCTGCGAATCCTGCTAAAACTTTACTGAGTCTTACAACAGTATTCAGCGTAAAGAGATAATCCCGATGCCTAATATTCGGAAAAGGTATAAAAATTGAATTACTGCTCTACAGAAAACAGTTTCACGATTTCTAAAATTCGTATTCAATGAACCTTACGCCCAACACCACAGAGTTTAGTACCCACCTTTCCCGGTCCCGGATGCGCCGTTATTTGCACGAGCAGCTTGGGAAAGAGGAAACCCGTCAGGTAGAAGTTCATTTAGCCCACTGCGCTCAATGCTCTGCTACATTAGTGAATTATATTGAATCGGAAGAACCCGATCAGTATAACACCTACGCCAAGCGGTTGCATGGTAAGTTAAAAGAACAGAAAATTGCCAAGCGCACTTTGCTATCCTCTTTCCAGGTACGGGCGCTACGCGCTACTGCGGCAGTTGTTGCATTGTTGATATTTTCGTTTTTTGGAGTAAAAACCATTATTAACAAAGAAGTAGACAATTACCAGGCGGATGGCAAGACGGTGCAGGTCCAAAAAAAGGCGGCTCCGGTCAGTCAGAAAAAGCCATTAAAAAACAAAAATACTGAGAAAGTTATCGAGGAAAAAATCGATAAACGTCTGGCGGAAAACCATCAACCTAAATCTACCACCAGCAAGCATTCCGCTGTCACCAAAACTTCTAAAACGAAAGAAGCTCCTACAAAGAAAGTTGCAGCTAAAGTTGCCCCAACTACCACCAAACCAGTGGTAAAACCGGAAACGCAACCTGCAAAACAGGAAGTCGCAAAGAAAGAAGAACCCAAAACACCGACTACGGTAGTCCCCGAAGCTACCGAGCAGGAAGAAATAACCAGAGAAAAACCAGCGCCGCTGAAGAAAGTAGCCACCCTTGAGAAATCAGAAGATGGTGATACAGAGGAGTCAGCTACGCAGGAAGTCTCAGCTCCCATTAAGACATTGCCCGCAATCAAAAAAATGGATGCTAATAAGAGTGTCGATGCTGCTCAATCTGGTGGAAGCTCTTCACTTCCGGTAGTGCCTATTCCCAGCAATGAGCTTCGTTAAGGAGATTGAATAAACATTATAAAGCCGTTGGCAATAGAATTCTATTGCCAACGGCTTTTCTGATTTAAATGCTTCATAGAAAGTCTAACCGCCGTAGTGCATGTTTGTTTCCCACTCAATGAGCGGTACAGCATGGGCATCGCGGGTGCCGCCAGCCACAACCTCGCCCACAAAAATACTGTGGTCACCGTGCGTGATATCTTCCACCACTTTGCACTCAAAATAGGCTGGAACTTTATCTAATACCGGAGCCCCGGTTTCACCATCCTGAAAAGTATATCCATTGATCGTATTTCCTTCTACCTGGCTTTTCTTTGCAAAGGGCTTCAGCATATCCTGGTCGTCCTTTCCAACAATATTGACGGCAAAGATGCGGCTCTTCTCGATGGTTTCGTGCAAATCAGATTGCTTCCGTACCGCCAGTGTGACCAAGGGCGGATCAAAAGACGCCTGACTAACCCAACTGACAGTAGCCGCGGCCACATAGTCCTGGTCTCGGGTAGACATTTCTTCACTGGACTTTCGGGTGGTAACAATATAAAAACCGTATGTTATCTTTTTTAAAGCCTGGGATACTTGCTCATTCGTATTCATATCAAAAAATTTGGGTTGTTAAGAGGCTGTTTAAGTTTTCGCCTTTATGGCGAAAACTTAAACAGCCTCTAAAAATATACTGAGGATACAACACGCAAGTATGGCCACTTGTTTATCCGCCGGCTATCCTACTTGAAAGGTAGCCAGATACGCAATTAGCTCATAAGTTCCGTAAATGATCAGGCTGA
>JAVKCN010000099.1:0-21008 GCA_040222715.1 Cyclobacteriaceae bacterium
TTCGCTACGGTCTAGACAAATGGCAAAACCATCTACAGAGTTTTGTAGTATTCCTAGAATACCTCGCTCAATACCTGAGGTACTTGACTAAGCGTTCGGAAAATCAAAAACTACTCCTAAACCAAAATGTACCGTAATATAATCAATAGGTTAAAAGATTATCAATCATTAGAAGAAAGAGTAAGAGAAATTTTCAATATGTTTGATGTATCTCAGGAAGATTTATATTTACCTACAGAGTTCATTTTTTCTATAGAAAGTTTAGTTATACCACACGATTCAATCTTAGAGTTGCAACAGGAAAATAGAACTGATTTAGATTTAGTGCAAAAGAAAAGAAGGGAGGTAGCCGTGGGAATAGCTGACTTGAAAGACGAAAAAGACATTCCTTATACTCGCTTGATTCAGATTAATATCACTCGATTTGGTTCAATCCTGTTAATCTTGTTCTTTGTTAAGATTATTATACCTCAGTATAGGTATTGCATAAGGCTCGCAAATTATTATGATGCAAGAGCTGATGCTCTGATGCTTTTTAGCTCTGGCTTCAAAGAAACAAATTTTGAAATATTAGTTAGTTCGTTAACACCCAACTATGAATTTGGAAACAGCCCAGAAACTCCTTATGAGAAGATAATAGAGTTATTGAATCTTGTTAAAAAACAATGAGAATTAATATAGCCTGAGAAGCGAAGGCAGTTTAACAACTCTTATTGCTATTAAAGATCATCAGAAGCATCTCCTTCTACCTTATCGTATACCAATCCTGGTCCGTCGCAAGCCTGCCAGGTTCCGATCAATTTGTTGGCAGATTGAAAGAAAAGAAGCTCTTTTGCTTCGGCAGTACAGTTGCCGATAAGATTATTGTCTGAGTCATAGGTTAGTTCCAGATACTCTCCGTCGGGCAATGTAACCAAAGCGTAGGTCCCGCTGGCTTCGGTTATGGTACCGTCCTGTTCGCGAGATTTTACAAACGTGCTATCCGCGTACAGCAAATAATACTCTTGCCAGGCCATATCACTTCCGGTAGATGGAGGAACATTGGCAATACTTCCCGACATTTCTACCAGTTGCCATTTCTGAAGATCTTGCTCAGCATCAGCCCGAGCATTTAAGCTTTTCGGTTCAATTCCTTCATTGCCAGAGCAGGAGGCCAATGCGCCCAATACCAGCAATCCGAAAAATATGTTTTTCATGTTACACAATTTTAGTTTTTGCCACTTTATTCTTTAGACTCAATTGCCAAGCAATACGTTGGAATTGGGTAACATGAATGCAAAGAATCACTAGGATTTTTTAGCCCGAGAGGTACGTTTTTCCTTATTTCTTACAAAAATCAGTTTATGCCGACTCTTGGGGTTTTCCCGTTGTTCCAGGTCAAAAGCACCAATGGATTTAATCAGGGGCGTGAGTTTTTCAAAGCCGTAATTCCGCGAATCGAAGTTGGGTTGTTTTTTCTGCAACAGGCTGCCTACGTCGCCCAGAAAGGCCCAGCCATCGTCATCCGATAAATCCGATATGGTGGTGCTAATCAGTTTGATTTCCTTTCGCGTAATTTTATCTACGTCATCCTTACCCGAATTATTTCCGTTTTCATTCTCATCTACTTGCTTTTCCGCCTGGTTTTTCAGAATCTCGATGTAAATGAATTTATCACAGGCCACAATAAAGGGGTTGGGAGTTTTCTTTTCTCCAATGCCAATCACCTGCATACCCGCTTCTCTTAATCGAGTGGCCAACCGGGTAAAATCACTGTCGCTGGATACCAGGCAAAAACCACTTACCTTCTCGGAATACAGGATGTCCATCGCGTCGATGATCATGGCCGAGTCGGTCGCATTCTTTCCCGTGGTATAGCCATATTGCTGAATTGGGGTGATGGCGTTTTCAAGTAGCAGATTTTTCCATTTTGCCAAATTGGGTTTGGTCCAGTCGCCGTAGATTCTTTTGATGGTTGGGTTGCCGTATTTGGCAATTTCTTCCATCATCTCTTTTACCGGAGCTGAGGGTATATTATCTCCGTCAATCAGGACGGCTAAGTTTACATTCATGTATGTGTTATTTACTGTACTGCTTCATCCCTGAAGCTTTTATTTGTTTTTGCATATGCCGCTGGGATGATTTACAGCATGTTGCGAGGGTAATTTGTTTATTCAACCCTGGTGAGGGCTTTAGAGTTGCGAGACAGCACCACGTATTGAAAAAATTGTATGCTGCTCTCCGATGGGTTTATTAAAATTTTTGGCTCCGATAAACGTACGGATGGCTCTGGCAATGTATTTCATATTTTTATTTTTAGGTTACCCCCGAGGAGGTAGCGGTAGTTGTTCTTTTCCTATCTACAATTTGTTTGAAATCCCTTACTACCTGCCTAGTAAATAATAAAAATGCATCACTTCTTCTTCCCCGGTGGGTTGGGTCGAACGATAAAAATCTATGGCATAATCGTCCACTTTATCCGCCTGGACGAAAACTTCTTCAAAGCCTTTTTTATCACAATAATCGTTTATTCCAGCGATGAGTTTTCTACCAATGCCCTGTCTCTGATGGATAGTAGCCACTGCCAGATCGTAGATATAGGCCAGCGGTTTTTCTGAGTAATACTGTTCAAGAACATAGGCTGTTAAACCACCAACCACCTTATTGTCCAGCAAGGCAACAAATACGAAAAAATCAGACCGGCTGAGCAGCCTTTGCAGGTGATTTGATTGCGGCATGGAAAAGTTTTCCATTTCAAACACCTCTTCAAAAAGTTTGATGACTGCTATGAATTGATCAAAATCTTGCTTGCCGAGTTTTTTAATCGTTACCGCTGTCATGATTTCATATTACAAAAGGGAATCTGGCAGATAATGCATTGGCAACCTTATATTCTAATATAGCAACTTGCAAACTTTTAGCAAAACCTGCCTGTCGTTAGTCTGAGTAGCAGATTCTTCGATTTCTGCTCGTTTTCCCGCTCTGATTTTCGTGTAGAATACCAGGCATATCCTTAATTTCATCGCGTTAGCAAATGTTTTCCGGGCAACAAGTGTTATGTTCCTCTGACAGATTTTCTATTTTTGTGACATTATGCTAGCGATCAATAATTTATCATACCATATTGGAGGAAGGGCTTTGTATGAAGATGCCAACCTACACATCAAGCCCAAAGACAAAATTGGCCTGATTGGCCTCAACGGCACGGGAAAATCCACCCTGCTGCGGCTGATCGACGGTGAGTACCAGCCCGACGGCGGCGAGATTAGCAAAGCCAACGATTGTACCATCGGTTTTCTGAACCAGGATTTACTCTCGTTTCAGTCGGACGATAGCATACTGAATGTGGCCATGCAAGCGTTTGAAGAAGCCCTGGAGATTGAGCATAAGATTGAGAAAGTGCTCAAAAAGATGGAAACCGACTACGAAGATAAACTGGTAAATCAGCTCACCCGCTTACAGGAGCAGTTCGAGATACTGGAAGGTTACACGCTGCAGGCCCGGGCCGAAGAAATACTGGAAGGGATTGGCTTCAGCACTGCAGACCTGAAGCGGCCGCTACGAGAGTTTTCCGGGGGATGGCGTATGCGGGTGATGCTGGCCAAACTGCTGCTGGAGAAACCCTCCCTGCTGATGCTCGATGAGCCGACCAACCACTTAGATCTGCCTTCCATACAGTGGGTAGAAAACTACCTGCGTACCTACGAAGGGGCATTTATCATCGTCTCGCACGATCAGCAATTCCTGGACAATACAGTAGAAATGATTGTAGAAGTGGCCCATGAGCAACTTACTCCTTATGCAGGCAATTACTCTTTTTACCTGGAAGAGCGGGAGCTGCGCCGGGAGATTCAGCGCAATGCCTTTGAGAATCAGCAGCAGAAGATCAAGCAGACCGAGCGCTTCATCGAGCGTTTTCGCTCCAAAGCCACCAAAGCCAAGCAGGTGCAGTCGCGGGTAAAGATGCTGAACCGGATGGATAAGGTGAGTGATGTGATAGACGAAAATGCGGCGGTCAATTTCAAGTTCACCTTTCAAAAATCTTCTGGCCGACAGGTGATCGCTATTAAAGATGCTACCAAAGCCTACGGCGACCTCACCATTCTTAGAAACAGTTACTGCACCATTGAGCGAGGCGATAAGATTGCGCTGATCGGGGCCAACGGGAAGGGAAAATCAACTCTGCTGCGCATGGTAGCAGGCACCGAACCTTTCGAAGGCGAACGTGACTGGGGCTACAATGTAGACATGGCCTTTTACGCGCAGCACCAGTTGGAATCGCTTTCGCTGGAAAATGAGATTCTGGAAGAGTTGAAGCAGGCGGGCAGCGATAAAACCGAACAGGAATTGCGCAATGTGCTGGGCTGCTTTTTATTCATGGATGAGGAGGTTTTCAAAAAAATCAAAGTGCTCTCCGGGGGAGAAAAGTCCCGGGTGGCTTTGGCCCGAACGCTGATCAGCGAATCTAACTTTCTGCTGCTCGATGAGCCGACCAACCACCTGGACATTCAGTCGGTGAATATTCTGGTGCAGGCCCTGCAACAGTATCAGGGTACGTTCCTGATCGTTTCCCACGACCGTCGTTTCATCTCGCAGGTGGCCAACAAAATCTGGTATATTGAAGATCAGGAGGTCAAAGAATATCCGGGCACCTATGATGAATATGCCTACTGGCAGTCGCAACGTGAGGCACAGATGAAATCCAATGGCTTTTCTGCCGAAAATAAAAAACCGGAAGCAGCTCCCAAACCCAAGAAAACCACGACTCCCCGTTCATCTGATGCGCAACGAGAGTTACAGCGTGACCTGAAAAAACTACAACAGGAGCTGGAAACCACCGAAGCAACGATTACCCAACTGGAGCAGAAAAAGAAAGCCGCAGAGCAAACCCTGGCTGATCCTGCCGTATTCGGTAACGTAGACCGACTGGCGGAAGAAACCTCAGCGTTTGAAAGCATTGAAAAACAACTGGCGAATGCCAACCAGCAATGGGAATCGCTGGCAGTACAGATTGAAGAATTAGAAGAACAGCTAAACAATGAATAGCCATTGACTGCGTTACCTATGCCTATGTTACGCTTCCGGTTCCTTTGTTTCATTATTTCGGTACTGGGCATGAGCCTTGCGTTAACGGCCTGTGTTCCGGTAAGTTCCACCAGTAGTTCAACGGCAAATTCATCTACTGGCATCGGGCAAAATGCGGTGCTGAAGGATCAGGCTTTCCAAAACAATATAAAATCCATTCGCCTGTTGCTACCCGATGAAGAGTTACTATCTGCTGCCGTGCGGATTGGCGACGCTACTCCGGTTACGTTGGTGTATGATGTGTTGGAACTGGGCAATGAAAACAGTGGCAGTGACTATCGCGCGAAGATCATTCATTGCAATGCCGACTGGCGAGAATCCAACCTTTCGAATATGGATTTTCTGTACGAATACAATGAGTTTCGAATTACCAACGAAGCGTTCTCGTACAACACCCAGGTGCCCTTCACGCAATACCGGATGCCGCTTCCGCAACTCAAATTGCCGGGCAATTACATCGTCTGGGTATTTGAGGGAGGAAACGAGTCTAACGTGGTGTTTACCAAACGCTTTATGGTCTACGACCAGCGGGTGAGCGTTAGTGCTGAAGTCAAGCGGTCTAGTGGAGTAGCCGAGCGTATGACCAACCATCAACTTGAATTTGTGGTAGATTACGGAGGCATCAATGTACCCAATCCGCTTCAGGATATCTACGTGGTCATCCGGCAAAATAACCGCTGGTTCAATGCCATTAGCGGCATAAAGCCGACGTTCATCCGGGATGATCGCACGCAACTGGAATACCTGCACTTCGATCTGCAAAATAACTTTCGTGCCGGAGCGGAATACCGCTACTTTGATCTGCGAACTCTGGATGCTCTGGGTCAGAATGTAGGTGAAATCCGGCAGGACGAAGTTCCGATACAGGTTTATTTACTGCCTGACCGCGACCGCGGCACGCAGGTATACAGCCAATACGAGGACCTGGACGGAGCCTATATCGTGGGAAACCTGGATAACCAAGGAGGAGAGCTCAATGCAGATTATGTAAAAACCCATTTTTTCCTAGAGTCAGAAACCTCGGTAAACGGAGACGTATACGTGGTAGGCGCTTTTAACAATCGAGCCCTGACGGCCGAAAACCGCATGACGTACGATGCTGCCATAAAGGGATATACGGCCGATTTACTGCTGAAACAGGGGTTTTATAATTACCAGTATTATGTGGCCGGAGATCAGGCAAAAAACCCTTACCGGTTTGAGGGAAGTTTTTTCGAGACTGAGAATCAGTATGAGATTTTAGTATATACCCGCCCAATTGGGGCGCGGGGTGATCTATTGGTAGGGTATACCAGCGTGTATTCAGGTGGATCTGACCGACGACCTTAGCTTATCGGTTAGACTGGTAAGCTATGGAAGTATCAAATTCGTATTTCTGGGTTTTCTTCCCGGGATCAGCCCCCACCGTATCCAGCATACCAAACCCTTTATGAGTATACAAGCCTAGGCCATTGGTGAAAATGAATTCCTGCACCTCCGGAGCTGCGTACAACGTAAATGGAAAGGTATAACCTCGCACTTCATATTTCACATCCTGATCGTAAAGCGGGTAAATGCGGGCAAACTTTTTCTGCTGTTCCCGGATGCGCATCAGATAATTCTTATCCGGCACCAGCTGAAACTTATAAAACTGCTCTAGCTCTTCGGCGGTAAACTGCTCTGATTTCTCCATACGAATCATCAGCGACTCATACAACAGATCCGAAAACGTATCTGTTGTCGGCAAAATAAACCGTTTACCCCGGTCATCGTTAAATGAGGGTTTGACCAGCACCAAAGGCGAGATGCACACAAACTTCATCACATCGTTCAGTTCGGGTTTTCCTTCCACTTCCACTCCCTCAGGAATGAGCATCATGGTACCTACATCGATTTGGGGAAAAGAAAACAAATGCTTTAGAAAGTAGTCAATCAACTCCCGACTAGTAGCGGAGAAAACCAGGGTGACCCGGCTGGAATAAAAATGCAGCCCGTTACGGCTAATTTTCGTCTGCCCTTTCAGGCCTGAAAAATTGTAGACATTGGTATTAATAAATCGCTCTTCCCCACCTCGCACCAAAATACCCTTGATCAATTGAGCCAGTAGATATTGATGGTGAAACGGAACGTAGGAACCTTTATTTTTCAATATGAAAACAATGCGAACCCTCAAAAATACTTCAGTTTAGTGTTTTAAAGTAAAAGTTTAAAAAACATAGAATTATCCATTACAAGAGAATGAACAATATGAAAAATTGTTTACTAATAACTAAAAATTTATGTAAAAATACTCAGTTATTCACTAAGGTAAAAAAAACATACTGCTTATAGTGCAAAATTTAAAACTTTTTGTTGAATATTTTTTACACATTGAACCGAAAATGCATGATATCGCCGTCTTTCACGGTATATTCTTTGCCTTCTATTGCCATTTTCCCGGCTTCTTTCACCGCCAGTTCTGACCCATACTGTTCGTAATCGCTTAGCTTAATGACCTCTGCTTTGATAAACCCTTTTTCAAAATCGGTATGAATGACTCCAGCAGCTTGGGGCGCCTTCCACCCTCTTACGATTGTCCAGGCCCGCACTTCTTTCTCTCCGGCCGTGAAATAGGTAATCAAATTCAGTAAACTATATGAAGCCCGGATAAGCTGGTTCAACCCAGACTCCTGCAAACCGTATTCTTCCAGAAACAATGCCCGCTCCTCAAGATCCAGCTCAGCAATTTGCGACTCGATCGCGGCACTGATCAGCAGCACCTCCGATTCCTCCTGGCTTACTGATTCCTTCAAAGCAGTAACAAAGTCATTGCCTGTAAGAATAGAGTCTTCATCTACATTGGCCACATAAATTACTGGTTTACCCGTAAGTAAAAACAGGTCGGCCACCGCCTCTTTATCCTCCTCAGGCACGTCAATAGATCGCGCATTCTTTCCTTCCTCCAAATGCTTTTTATAGGTTTGCAATGTTCCAAGCTGCTTTCTTGCTTTCGCATCCCCCGACTTGGCAATTTTCTCAAGACGCAAAATCTTCTTCTCTACCGACTCTATGTCTTTCAATTGTAACTCCGTGTCTATCACTTCTTTATCGAAGACCGGGTCGACACCACCCGCTACATGCACTACGTTATCATCTGAAAAACAGCGAATGACGTGAATGATGGCATCTACCTCACGGATATTTGCTAGAAATTTATTACCTAACCCTTCACCTTTGCTGGCACCTTTTACCAACCCGGCAATATCCACGAACTCAATGGTGGTGGGAATCACCTTTTGGGGATTCACTAATTTTTCCAATGTCTTCAATCGGCTATCCGGCACAGAAACCACCCCGACGTTTGGCTCAATTGTACAAAAAGGAAAATTGGCGGCTTCAGCTTTGGCACTGGAGATGGCATTAAACAAAGTGGACTTTCCAACATTGGGTAACCCGACGATACCACACTGTAAACTCATACAACAACTTCATTAATTTTTAAACACATGGTACTGCTTATATCCGGTGTATAACTCCATGGAAACCACCCGCAAAATGGTATACACCGGGATGGCTGCAATCATACCTACTACGCCCGCAATGGTCGCGCCCGCAAAAATAACAATAAAAATTTCTAAAGGATGCGCTTTTACGCTTTTTGAGAAAATAAGGGGCTGTAACAGCAAATTATCCATCAATTGGACCACGGCAAATACTGAGATGATTTTGATTACCAAAAGCACCATTTCCTGTGTGTGACCGTCAACCACCATGGTAGACAGCCCGATAACAATCCCAAAAGCGGCCCCGAGAATAGGTCCGGCGTAGGGAATCAGGTTGGCTAGTGCCGCGAAGATAGCGATTGATAGAGCATACCTTACTTCCAGCACACTTAACCCCAGAGAGGCAATGCAAAAAATAGAAAATACCTGAAATGAGAGCCCAATCAGATAGTTAGACAATAAAGTCTCTATTTTATAAATAGCGGCAATAAATACTTCAAAATACTGATTGGGAATGAGCTTAATGACTTGCCGGCGCACAATCCCCTTCTCATACATAAAAATAAAGGTAATGAAAACTACGGCCAGCATACCAACGAAAAAGTTGCCCGTAAAGGAGATCAGGCTATTGATCATTTCCTGAATATCCACCCGGGTAACAAACCCCAGCAGGCTGTTGCGCAGATTTTCTACCAGAAAACCGGGAGCTTCTTCTGTAATATTATGGCTCAGCATAAATTGCTCAATACGTTGCAGTGGAACACTCGCTCGCTCATACAGATTTTCGTAATTGATATTGGAAATAATATCAGTCTGATCGCGAATTAGTGGAATAAATAAGACGACAAAGAGCGAGATAACGCCAATGATAATCACAAAAGAGGCAATAACCGCTACCAAACGGGGCATATGAAGACCGTAGAACTGAAAACGGTGGATGTAATTGGTGAGAGGAGAAAAAATAGCTGACAGTACCAGACTGATTGCCAGGTAAGAGAAAATATTTGAAAAGATCCAGGCCAGCAGTATCATGCCTGCCAAAGCCAGCAAAAAATACAGAACGCGTCTATTAAGCATGCCTGTAAGATATGACTAAAAAATGCCAGAAAATAGCCAGGAAGTATAGTGTAGCAAAAAGAAAAGCCCTCCGAAGAGGGCTTTAATGTGTTAGGCGCGGACTATTCCCACTTCAGCTCATCGTCAACACTACTGGTAGCAGTTGCTTCTTCGCTGTCATTACTTTCGTTGCTTCCGCTGTTTTCAAACTGCTCGTTGTTTTCAAACTGATTGAAGTCATACTCCGGCATCAACTCTTCTTTCACATGCCCTACTGTTTCCTGTAAAGCATTCATAAACTTATTAAAATCTTCCTTATATAGGAAAATTTTATGTTTCTCGTAAAAGTACCCGTCATCTTTGTACCGTCTTCTGCTTTCGGTAATGGTTAGGTAGTAGTCATTAGAGCGCGTTGATTTCACATCGAAGAAATACGTGCGTTTCCCGGCTCGTACCCGTTGAGAGTAAATTTCTGCTCTGTCTTTTCCTTGATTGTCTTCCACAACGACCAAAATTTAAAATGTAACGTAAAACGTTTTATAGATTTTTACAAAACTTTGTGCCACTAAACTGTACTAAATATAGCATAAATGCAAGAAATATTACAAGGAAAAAACATCTAATTAAACATTCCCTCTTAAATTCAGTTTTTAAACCTTGGTTTTCATTCCTCTCAGAACCCTCCTAACGATCGGGGTAAAAGCAAGTTTAACCTTAGCAGAGGTTCCCCCGTTTTACCATACTACTTACCAAAAATAATTATTGATTGCCTATGCTCAAGCTGTCTGAAATTCGCGAGTTTGGAAACATAGAACTCCTTGCCAAGCAGTTGGTAGAAGGGTTTATTACAGGATTGCACAAATCACCGTATCATGGGTTTTCCGTGGAGTTTGCAGAACACCGACTGTACAATACCGGAGAAAGTACCCGCCACATTGACTGGAAAGTGTTTGCCAAAACTGACCGCCTTTATACCAAGCGCTATGAGGAAGAAACCAACCTTCGTTGCCAGCTAATAGTGGACAATTCGTCGTCTATGTATTACCCACAGGAGAATAGGGGTAAGATTACCTTTAGTGCGATGGCGGCTGCGGCTTTGTCTTTTTTACTGCAAAAGCAGCGAGATGCCGTCGGGCTTTGTGTATTCTCAGAGGATATTGATCAGCAAACTCAGGTGAAGTCTACCTCATCGCATTTGCATAAATTATTCTTAATTCTGGAAAACCTTCTGAAAGAGGAAGTCTCTTCCCGCAAAACATCGGTAGCCAGTGTGCTGCATCAGGTGGCAGAGAAAATACACAAGCGCTCGCTGGTCATTATTTTCAGCGATATGTTCGAAAACCAGGATGAGGCGGAGCATATCTTTAGCGCCCTGCAACACCTGAAGCATAACCGACACGAAGTGCTGCTGTTTCATGTGACGGACCACAAAACCGAACTCAACTTTGAGTTTGATGAACGGCCGTACGAATTTATTGATATTGAACGCGGAGATCGCCTGAAATTACAACCATCTCAGGTACGCGATGCTTACCAGAAGCACATGAAAGAATACTTCCACGAATTGGAGATTCGCTGTGGACAGGCCAAAATAGATTTTATTGAAGCTGATATTAACCGAGGTTTTGATCAGGTACTACGCACCTACCTGGGAAAAAGAGCCAGTATGAAATAAAATACTATAGATGATAAGGATACAGCCACAGGTTTCAAGTTAAAAATTTAAGAAACCATGAAACCTGTAGCTTTTTATTATACGTGCATCCACTCTTTTTTGGCGACTAACTCCTCCTCGCTTTCCCGGGCATCCGGATCCTCTACGCAGCAATCAACCGGGCATACCGCGGCACACTGGGGTTCTTCATGAAACCCCGTACACTCGGTACACTTACCAGTAACGATATAATAAAATTCATCAGATACAGGTTCTTCGGATTCGGTAGCATCTACCACGGTGCCATCTTCCAGTTCAATCTCCTTCAGGTCAGTACCATCCGACCAACTCCATTCTACGCCTCCCTCATAAATAGCAGTATTTGGGCATTCCGGCTCGCATGCACCGCAATTGATGCACTCGTCGGTAATCATAATTGCCATAAGATCTCTCCTTGTTAAATGTAGTACTTATGTTTACTAGGTTACAAACTTACCATGATTTCTGGCAAATCGTTCGATTATTGGCTCATTATTTTTCAATCGAGCCAATCCTGACATAACTTTGTAACGAAGTAGTAAAGCTTTGGTTTTACTCATACAAGAGAAGATACAGAAAATAGCAGTATGTTAGCATTAAACGATCGCATCCGGGTATTTGCTTCTTTGGGCACAGTCCTGAAGAATTTGAGTGAGCGCGAACAGGCAGAAATAGTAACCCGGGCCCAATCTGAAAATTCCTGGTTCACGAAAGAAAGTATCATGGCCGCCAAACAGGGATTGGAGCAATACCTGAACGAAGAAAAACTACGCCGCTGGACGGCCGGTCTACCTCCGCAACCAGCGTCTGTAAAAAAAATCGGACTGGTCATGGCCGGTAATATTCCCTGGGTAGGGTTTCATGATTTCCTAACGGTGCTGATCAGTGGGCAGCACGTACTGGCCAAGCCCAGCGCCCAGGATACGTTCCTCATGAAATATGTGGCCAACATCATTACCGAGTTAGAGCCTCAGTTTGAACCGTACATCACCTTCATAGACAAACTGAATACTGCTGAAGCCATTATTGCCACCGGCAGTGATAACTCCGCCCGCTACTTTGAATATTATTTCTCCAAGTACCCTCACATTATCCGCAAAAACCGTAGCAGTGTAGCTGTGCTGACCGGGCACGAATCCGGCGAAGAACTACAAGCCTTGGGTCAGGATATTTTTCAGTATTTTGGGTTAGGCTGCCGGAACGTGTCCAAGATTTTTGTACCGGAAAAATATGCTTTTCCGCCACTTTTTGAGGCCATTCAGCCATACGAGACTGTTGCTAATCACCACAAATACAATAATAACTACGATTATAATAAATCGATCTACCTGGTAAACCGCGAACCCTTTCTGGACACCGGTTTTGCCATGTTCCGGCAAAGTGATCAGTTAGTCTCCCCCATCTCTGTAGTATATTACGAAACTTACCAAAACCAGGAAGATCTACAGCAAAAGCTAGTGCGCAATGAACCAAAAATGCAATGTGTGGTAGCAAAGCAACCGCTTTACCCCAACCAGACTAATCAGGTTTCGTTTGGAAAAGCCCAGCAACCTGAGCTTTGGGATTATGCAGATGAAGTCAATACGCTGGAATTTGTGCAAAGTGTAGCCCAGGCCTAAGAATGCAAATTAAATCTGCACTTCTACCAGTGGCTGGGTAACCTCCTTGTCTTTCTTCCGGGGTTTCTTCAAGAGTACTTCGTATAAATCTTTGCGTCGCTGTTGTAGATTACGTACACTGCCCTGAGTGCGGAGTTTTTTCAGTAATTCCAAATCCAGGTCAGTGATTAGCGTAGTTTCCGTATTGGGAGTAGCCTCAGCAACAATGGCATCGTGGGGGAAAGAAAAATCAGAAGGCGAGAAAACCGCCGACTGAGAGTATTGAATATCCATATTTTCTACCCGGGGCAGGTTTCCTACACTACCAGTGATCACGACATAGCACTCATTTTCAATCGCCCGGGCCTGAGCGCAACAGCGTACCCGCAGGTAAGCATTCTTAGTATCCGTCCAGTAAGGGACAAAGAGAATATCCATTTTCTGCTCAGCCAGAATCCGGCTCAACTCGGGAAACTCCACGTCATAACAAACCAGTACTCCAACGCGTCCGGCATCGGTTTCAAATACCCGCACATCATTGCCTCCCTGCAACCCCCAGTAGCTCTGCTCATCGGGAGTGATATGCAGTTTGTACTGACTATCGATGTTTCCATCGCGGTGCAACAGGAAACTCACGTTGTATAACTTATGGTCTTCATACACGGGCATGGACCCGGCAATAATATTGATATTGTAGGAAATGGCCAGCTCCTGCATTTTTTCGCGCACGGGCACGGTATATTCTGCCAGCTGGCGTACCGCATCCGAAGCCGCATCAACATCTTTTGCCAAAGCCATTAATGGCGCATTAAAGAACTCAGGAAATACCACAAAATCAGCAGCGTAGCTGGAAACCGTATCTACGAAGAACTCCATCTGCTGCAATAAATCTTCCAGAGAGTCGACCGGCCGCATTTGCCATTGTACCGCTCCCAGTCGTACGATAGATTTGGTACCACCAATCAGCGACTCCGTTTCTGCTTCGTAAGCAATGTTGATCCACTCCAACAAGGTAGCATATTGCATGGAGCTTTTATCCTCGTAAGAATAACGAGGAATCAGTTTCCGAACATGAAAATCATTCGCCAGTTGGAAGGTCAGTACCGGATCGTAAATTTCCTTGTTTTTCACTTCTTCCAGATACTGCCGGGGAGTAAGCCCCTCCCGATACTTGCGATAGCCGGGAATCCGCCCGCCCACGATAATGGCCCGTAAATTCAGGTTTTCACACATCTCCTTCCGGGCATCGTACAGTCGTCGGCCCAAACGCATATCCCGATACTCAGGATCTACAAACAAGTCGGTACCGTAAAGGGTATCTCCGTTATAATCATGGGTATTGAACTTTCCGTTCCCGGTAATATCTTCGTAAGTATGGCTATCACCAAACTTCCCGTATTCAACAATCAGGCTCAGTGCAGCGGCCACAATCTTTCCGTCTACTTCAATCCCAATCTGACCTTCGGGGAATTGTGATAATTGATTTTTAAATTCACGCTTGGTCCAGGCCCCTCCGGCATCAGCATATACCACCTTCATAATGTCTTTAATGGCGTTGTAATCGCTGAGCGCTAATGTTCTTAGTATTAATAAATGTTGCTCTATCGTCTTTTTGTTTTCTGATTTTTCCATGTATAAAATACGTAGTTATGCTTTTGGTATAAACGGTGAATACATTGAAATACGTTCCTTCAATGTACGAACACATACGATCCTTGGTTTAGTAACTTTATTCTGACTTATGGGTTAACAGAGAAACTATTTTTTACATTTTAAACACACGACCACTATGGCAGTAAGAAAATCAAACGCCCAATGGCAAGGCGGACTGAAGGACGGAAAAGGAAATTTATCATTAGGCAGCGGAGCCTTTGAGGGCAACTATAGCTTCCAATCCCGATTTGAAGAAGGTAACGGCACCAACCCGGAAGAACTGATTGCCGCCGCCCACGCCGGATGTTACAGCATGGCCCTCTCCGCAGCATTGGAAAAAGCTGGTTTTCAGCCGGAATACGTAAAAACCGAAGCTAGGGTACATCTCTCTAAAGACGGTGAAGGGTTCGCTATCAACAAAATTGATTTGGTGACGGAAGCCAAGATTCCGGACATCAGCGAAGATGATTTTCAGCAGCAGGCCAAAGGTGCCAAGGAAAATTGTCCGGTATCAAAGGCATTGACTGGTCCGGAAATTACCCTGGATGCTACATTAGCCTAAAAAAAAACCGCTCAGGGAATGGACCTGAGCGGTTTTTTTTTAACTGTTTCCGTAGACGATTAGGGAGTCCGACCTCGCCAGATTTCTACCCAGCCACTGTTTTTCTCACCCGAAGGTAAGATCAACTGATAGAAATAAATACCATCCGGATATTCTTCCCCATCCCAGGCCTCGGCGTTGGTATAATGATCCGACCGATAAATAATTCTTCCCCAACGGCTGGTAATGATCATCTTGGCTCCGTTCTCATCTCCCAAATCATCCAGATTCACAATACGAAAAGTATCATTTTCCCCATCTCCGTTCGGCGTGAAAATATTCGGGATGTACAGTTCCTCGGTGTACCGAACTTCCACGGTGTACTGAAGCGTGCAGCCAAACCGATCGCGAACTTCAATTACATAAAAGCCTCTCTCCTGTTCGGTGAACACATGCTCATATGGATTAATGGCCGGATTATCATTCACCACTTCGATCCAATCCTGGGTATTTCCTTCGGGGTCTACGGCAATCCGCACTTCGTAGTCCACTCCGCCCCCGGTAATATTATTGATCGCAATATCACCAACCGGATCATTGACGGATACCCGAACAATTTCTTCCACTTCAGCATTCAGCGGAGCAACCGGGCCTTCCAGGTTAAAAGTTTCCGAACGGCCAGTACTTAGAATACCACAGGTGCTCTGCTGCTGCTCTACCTGGATCTGATAATCACCAATCTCCAGGTCGGCAAAGGTATAACTGGTCGGTACAATGGAGAACAAACGCGTGGCATACGGCTCGGTCTGGTCTGAACGGTACAGCGAGATGCTAAACGGTTCATCTTCAGCCACCACAATGTTATTAATGGTCACCGCAGCACCATCACCAAAGCACATAATGTTCTGCGCCACGAAATCAAAGCTGATATCAATCTCACCGGTTTCGGGAATACTGACGGTCTGCGTGCCAGGGCAGGTTTCTGCGGCCCGCGATTGTACCACTACCTTATATTCCTCTCCGGTAGGCAGACCAGTTAAAGTAGCCGTCGCCAGCCCAAGGTCGATGAAAGTGGTGCTGACGGTATCTGTACCCTGGATGGCAAATACGTCGTAGGGGGCTGAGGCCGTAGAGCGCAGCGTATCCACAACGATACTGAGTTCTGCTACCTGCTCAGGCGCTTCGCATCCGGGTAATGTATAGTCAAACGAAGACAGTACCACAATCTTTTCTGCAATGGTGAAGCGTGACTGACAACGAGGCGTGCCCGCGGCATCGGTCACAGTGTAATCATACAGCCCGGCTGGTAATCCCACAAAAGTAGCAGCGCCCTGGGCAGTGATTGTTTCATTCACTGCTCCAGCCTGATCTACCACTGTGAAGATATAATTCGTATCCTCACCTCCGATCACAGTGAGCGTGACTTCACCTTCACCGGTGTCGCAACTCACATCTGTAGCATCCACGCTCACGGTTTTATCGCCCAGGTTACACAGCAGAGATACTTCTCCTCCACTATTGCTACAGTTATTTGGTATAATGGTCTGTAGGGTAGTCAGGGAGTCAAAGTCTCCGGTAGTAGCATTGAAACGCTCAATGATAATACGATAGCTACCCGCTAACAGACCTCCCAGCTTTACCGAGCCATTTGCCTGATTGTCTCTGATATACGCCGCGGCTGTTTCCGTGCCATCCTCACCAATCAGATACGGGTAAATATCATACGTATCGAGCGATTCACAACTACCAGGATTGCTGATTGTTACTGCTCCTAATACATCACAGGTTTCAGCCTGCACATTCACCGCAATATCATTCTGTACCCCTATCTGCACCGGAATGGTATCCGCCAGCAAACATGAGGGGCTGGCATTTATATCCTCAATAATAATTTCGTATTGTCCCGCCGTAAGCGTGTCAGGGTCAAATACCACTATTCCTATGCCGGTAAGCGTTACTGAGGTAGTCTGCCAATCAGAGCTATCAGTACTGCTCAAAGAGCGAAACTTGTAACGGAACCGGGAAGGGGGGGCGGTAGAAGAGGTAGAGGTAAAGACCTGAATCTGTCCATCGTTAGCCCCAATGCAACTGGCATCGGTAGGCACTACATTAAATGATGCCTGATCAAACCCGCAACCGCACTGTTCGGCGGGAAGGGTTTCCGTTATGTCGGTAAATGCCGTAGCGCTATTTCTCCCACAACCGGCATTTCCAGGAGTAACCCGGTAACTGTAGCTTCCAATGGTTAATCCTGTAACATCAAAGGACAGATTCGTGGTAGAGTCTTTTACCAATGTAGTTGCAAACCCGTCGTCTGAGATTTCTATCAGATAATCATCCGCTCCGGCGATGGTATTCCAACTCAATGTAAAACCATCACAAGTAGGAGTAGACGCTACCACTGCTGGAACTGCGCTGATGACCGGCGTTACGGTATAAGTGACCGTTGCTACATTTGTACAGGTGGGGCCAACTACTTCGGCATACAAAATTTCTCCATCGCTAACATTGTAGGTACCAGGAGCCGCAATGGGGTTGCTAAGCGTCACGCCATCGTAGTCTTCGTACCAGTTAACCGTAAGGCCTGCTCCGTTATCAATATCACTTTCCAGCGCAGTAAGATCTACTACCGCCTGCCCGGTACCTGAAACATCTTCACATACCGAAGGAGGGAGCTGATCGATCACTTCGGGCTGATCATGGATGGTAATACTGAATGTGCTTGTAGCACCGCAGGTACCTACCGTATACTCAATATTGTAGGAACCAGCATCAGAGTTTGCCAGATCAATCGTTCCTACTGCATCGTCAAAGGCCAATCCTGGCAGCAGGGTAAATGTACCACCCGAAGTTGTTATTGCAGGAGCAGGGTTGGTATCGCCTTTACAATAATCCGGTGAGGCATAATTGAAAGATGCATCATCCAGGCTGTTAACGGTGTAGGTTACCTCCGCCGAGTTGGTACATGTTCCATCATCTACCTGGGCATGGAATATATCACCATTATTTACTGTCACATTCGTTGGATCAGCTACCGGATTAGTCAGTCCAGCATCGGTAAACCATCTGACGGTATTACTTGCGCTGCCATCAACGTCATCATTCTGTTCGGTCAGATCTACGGTAGCGACACCAGTGCCGAAAGCATCTTCACAAACGTCCGGTGTCTGATCCAGCGCGATAGGCGGATTCAGCGTAGAGAAATTACCGGTAGCCGCCAGACCATCCCCGCAGTTATTAGCGGGGGTGATGCGGTAATTATAATTTACCCCGGCGGATAAACTGGTAAAGGTGTAACTGGTATCACTCACTACCTGTGTCTCGTCGACGGTTCCAGAAACAGGATCTTCTGCTTCCACTAAATAGGTAGCAGTATTTGTTACTGCATTCCAGGAAAGATCAAAGCCGGTACAGGTGGCATTGTCAGCCAAAACGTTCGTTGGCGCGGTCACTGGGGTTCCGGACAGGGTTACTGTTTCTGTATTAGAATTGGCAGAGGTACCGCAAGCTGTAATAGCCCGAACCCGATAGAAGTACGTTTGTCCGGCAGTTAATGGGGTTACTTCTAGCTCAAAGGTTCCCGCGCTTACCAATACATCCGTAGCTACCATCGTGGCAAAGCCATTGTCTTCGGCAACATCTACTCTATAATCGGCTCCCGTTACTTCTATCCAATTGGCCGTAAAAGCATCGCAAGCAATTCCCGTTGCCAGTTGGGCCGTCGTGGCCGGAGCTATTTCGGTTGTTACACTGATGATATTGGAGTAATCCGAGACGCAACCTGCACTAATAGCCCGAACCCGATAGAAGTAAGTTTGCCCGGTAGTTAGTCCGTTAACATCCAACTCAAAGGTGCCAGCCGCTACCGGAACTGCGGTGTAGCCAGCTACCAGTGTAGCAAAGCCATTATCTTCAGCCACGTCTACTTCGTAAGTATTTCCTGGGATCTCATCCCAGCGGGCGGTAAAAGCACTACAACTAACAGTCGTCAATATAGGATCGCGAGCAACTGGTCCGGCAGCCACTGGTGGATCGGTTAATGTTATGACTTCGGACAGGGCACTGCAATTGTTGCTGTCGGTCACACGCAACTGATAGTCTCCTGCTTCCAGGTTGGTAATATCCTCGGTGGCTCCTACAGGAACGCCTGATCTTAACCATTCGTAAGTGGTATAAGTACCACTACCACCGGATACGGTGACGTCAATACTTCCATCGTCTTCACCCACACAACTGGGATCAGTGAAACTATTTACCGTGATGTCAATCGGGGTGGCGACCTCGGCAATGGTTACCGTATCTCCTACCCGACATTTTCCGAGGCTGGTTACATTCTCTACTTCAATATAATAGGTACCAGCAGATAATCCTGCCCCACCATTATCCGAGAATTTTGAGGTGACTGGCGCAATAAAGCTATTTGACTCATACAGCATTGCCCCCAAACTATCGTAATACCGAACCAGATATTCATCCAAGTCAGCAGGTACCGAGACTTCAATGTCGCCATCACTTCCACCCCCGCAGGAGGCAGTTGTATTCACTGCTACATCGGGGGTCGCTCCTTCCGTAGTAAGTCCAGCCTGGTTGCCGATCACCACCACCATCGTGGTATCACAGCCAGTGATTATATCAGTTACTTTATATACATAGATTCCTCCGGGAACACCAAACGTTCCACCACTAGGAAAATCTCCATCCAGGTAATCGTCTGTTTCATTAATGGTAATGGTATTAGCACCATCAGTCCATCCACTCCCGGTCCATAGATACTGGTAATTCCCCGGCCCGCTTCCTCCCGAAACAGTTATCTGACGGTTTCCTCCGGGCGCTGCACAATTGGCTGCTCCATAAGTTCCCAGCGTCAAGACGAGCGGCTCAGCAAAGGTGATTTCTGTTTCATCCAATTCTGTACCGCAGGCATTGGTGACTTCCCACTGAAAAATATACGTTCCGGCCGCATCCACCGTCACCGTGGCGTTGGGCAGGGCCGGATCATTAAAGCTAGCTGTGCCGGATCCGCTTACAAGCGACCAAGCCCCTGCTCCGGTAGCCGGAGTATTTCCATTGAGTTGGTACTCCAAAGTACAGGAAGCTCCATCAAGTCCGGCATTGGCGGTAGGTGCTGCCAGAATAGCAATATCAAAGGTCGCCGGACTCGTGCAGGCATCCAAGGCAGTATAGGTAATGGTATAGTCACCAGGCGTACTATTGTCTATATCAATCTCTCCGGTATTCGGATCAACAATATCTAACCCGGCAGTAGATGTGAATGTGCCATTCGGCGCGAACGGATCAACGGGAGTCTCCATTAAGAGAGCTCCCTGACAGAAAACCGCGGCACTATAGCTGAAAGCCGGAGCTGCCGGAGCCGTAATTTCAATACTTAATGTACTATCCGCATTGCAAGTTCCCGGAGTGGTATACGTGACATCATAGATTCCAGGATCACTGGCATCCAGATCAATCGTACCGGCATTCGGGCCATTGGGAACAATAATCAGCGCCACATCGCTGCCGGTAAAAGTTCCTCCGGCATTTCCGGTTATATTGGCTACCGGGTCGGCATCGGTCTGGCAGAAGGTAGTAAGTCCGCCGTAATCAAAACCGGGATCTTCTTCGGCCATAATCTGTACAGATACATTCTGGGCATCATTACAAGAGCCGGAGCTGATGGTGTTGGTAATGGTGTAAGTACCCGGAGCACTACCGGCCAGATCAATCTCACCCGTGTTCACATCCACAAACACCAGGCCCGGTAAGTTACTGCTGAACACTCCCGTACTACCCGTGGTATGCATCGGCACCGGATTTACCGCCTCATTCTGGCAATAACTGGGTTCATCATACGTAAACTCCGCATCCGCACTATTGGCAATGGTCACCTCAAAAGTAGCACTTGAAGGACACGGACCCAAAAATTCGTAAGTCACTACATACGG
>JAVKCN010000100.1:0-107444 GCA_040222715.1 Cyclobacteriaceae bacterium
ACTCTTGCCCGTTTTATATCCCCTCTCTAATGAATGCTTCTGGGCTTCAGTTAAGCTAATAAATCTTTTCTTACGGCTCATCACGCAAAAATAGTGAAAAACTACTATTTATAAGCTATTTTTGTCTTAGTGCTTACTTAACTGGGTAAGATTAGCTTATTTTCCCGCGATGAGCCATAATTCACTTTATTAGGGGTTCCTATCAGTAATCAATTCAATTTGTTTGGAATTTTGGAAAAAAAATAGGAAACTAGGTAGTGAAATTATGCATTCTGTAACGACCCGACCGTGGAGATAAAGAGCCTGTTCCAAAGGATCACCAGAAATGATGATAAGAAAGCCTTTACAATATTTTACAAGAAGTACCATCCCAAGCTTCTGACATTTGCGCTACGGTTTTTGCCCTCCCTTCAAGATGCCGAAGATGTGGTTTCGGAGGTCATGATCAAGTTACTCAAGCAGCGGAAACGGTTAAGTACCATCGCGAATGGTGAAGGGTATTTGTATCAGGCAGTGAAAAACCAATCTCTGAACCATCTAAAGAAAAACCACCAGCGACACTTTCTTTCCTTTGAGGTAGAAGAAGCCACTCAGATTGCTTCGGGTATTCACCCCATTCATTTACTGTTGGAAGGAGAGCTGATGGCCTGCATCACTCAAACCGTAAATGCCATGCCGCCTCAGCGGAAATTGATTTATAATATGATCAAAAACGATGGTCTAAAATGCAAAATGGTGGCAGATTTACTTGAGGTTTCGGACAAAACCGTGAAAAAGCATTTGGAATTGGCAATCCGAGATTTGAAGAAGGTAATTGAGGTGTATTACGAAGAACCTGCTCCGCCTCAGTCTGCCAGCAATACCGACAGACATATCGATAAGGAGACCGCCTCTACAGTATTTAAATAAATCGGGTAGACCAATTTTTCTTATTTACGGGCGGTTACCGTGCCAACCGGACGAGCATTTCCGGAAAGATCATATACCTGCACACTTTCTACGTTGTCATCTATCCATAACATCCGGGAAGACTGTGACAGGTAGGAAGCACCGTAGTAGAATTCTTCCCGGCGGGTTTTCCCATTCTTCAAAGTGATTTCGGCATAGATATCCTGAGGGTTTATTTTAATTCCTCTCTTGTTATTGGGATACGAGAATGCTTTCATCGGACCATTGTTGGTCAGAGACAGAATCAAAGGTTCTTGTTGAGGGGTGCACAGTTCGGCCAGTGCTTTCGCATTGCCATCTACCCAAAAGCCGCTGTGGGAGGAGGATATTGGCTGGAAGTTGCCATCGCCCTGTCCTTTTAGCATCAACCCCGTAAAAGCATCGTAGCGGCCGGTCATGTAATTAGCCGCATAGGAGTTACCGGTCAATAGCACATCCAGATTCCCGTCACCATCGTAGTCAGCGCTGAGCATACCGAAGACCGGGGCGAACTGCGCCTCGATCGGCAGGGGATGGATGACAAACTGTCCGTTGCCCTGGTTTTCAACCAATGAAGTCTGAAATTGCGTGGCTTTGGCTACGTAGGCCGTTTGCAGTTCCTTTTCGGGGAAGAGGTCCAGAATGGTGGCATCGGCATAGTTAATGTAATTGGGGAATTTCTTTCGGGTAAAGATCATCATCTGACTGATCAGCTCGTTTCTTCCGGCCACCGGATAACTTTTTCCCTGGGTGTATTTGGTGAGAATGGGGTCCATGCTGCCATTGTAGTCAAAATCCTTGGCATAGACGGTAACGGGTTGCTGCCCGGATGCCTGGTAAGGAGAATTAAGCCCCAGGTTTCCGACGATATAGTCGGTATCTCCGTCGTTGTCATAATCACCCGCAGTCAGACTGTTCCACCAGCCTACTTCCGAAGATAATCCGGTATCCTCGGTTACGTTGGTGAATGTTCCTCCATTATTAACGAAAAAAGTCAGAGGCATCCACTCTCCCGCGATAAGCAGGTCTATCTGTTGGTCATTATTAAAATCCGTCCAGATAGCTGAGGTCACTAACCCCAGCTTTTGCAGGGCCGGGCACACTTCACGGGTCACATCGGTAAAACTTCCTTCATCATTCCTTAGAATAAAACTGCTGACCGGCAATGGGTATTGGGCGGTTTCAATCCTGCCCCCGATAAAAAGGTCCAGATCACCATCCTGATCATAATCGGCGGCAACCACACAGGAGCCGCTGACCTGTAGTTCGGGCAAAGCTTTCTCATCCAGGGTGAAATTACCTTTTCCATCGTTAACCAGCAGTCGGTCCTGGTACGGAGGGGTATTCGCCTGATACTCATTTCCGCCGCTGACAATGTAAAGGTCCAGATCCTGGTCGTTGTCTTTATCAAACAAGAGTAGCCCCATGTCTTCCTGGTTGAAATTGACCGGGAGGTCTTGTTTTGCAAAGCGTCCCTGTTGGCTCTGAACGAACAGTTGCGTGCCTGTACCCACCGATCCTCCAACAATGAAATCTTCCAACTGATCACCGTTCACGTCGCCCACAGCGATACCCGGGCCATTCTGGGAGTACATATGCGGCAACAGAAACTCAATCTTGAATTCTTCGAAGGCATTTTCTTCGTGGGCAACTCGCAGCTTCTTTTCTTCGGCCACTTCCTGAAATAAAGGCACAGGCTGACTGGCTTTCTGAGGCTCAGCGGCCATGGCCGCTGAGTGGTGCAGGGTAAGCACCTGATCGGCGGCTACTTCCGTGAGCAACTGCTGACGGCCGTCGGGCCAGATTACTTTCACTGAGTCGATGGTTTGGGCAGCACCTACTCCGAAATGAGCAATCGGCTCGGCACTGGACTGAAAGCCGCGGGATAATGACTGCTGGTAATACTGGGTGTTTCCGTGGTGGGTCACGTACAGTTTGGTGCCGATGCCCATTGAAAGGGTGGGGGGAGCATCCAGCCGAATACGTAAGTAATGATTTTTCAGAGAATCCGACAGGGTGTTCTCGTACAGAAAAGCCTGCTTGTTTAAATTATTGATGACCAGATCCAGGTCACCATCCTGATCCAGATCGCCGAAGGCTGCACCGTTGGAACAGGTTCGAGCATCCAGACCCCAGGAGCGGCTCATATCAGAAAATGTAATGCCCGAGCCTGCTTCTCCACCGTTATTTTTATAGATGTAGTTGGGGCGCTCGGTATTGGGAAGCTGGGCGATCTGCTCCAGAAAATCTTTTTTCAGTTCATCATAGCTGGCGTTGGGTCTGATCCGGCTATCCCGGTAGGCGATATAATCGTTGTTGGTGATGTCGCGGGGAATGCCATTGGAGATAAAAATATCTTTAAAGCCATCATTGTCTACGTCGGCCATTAACGGGGACCAGCTCCAGTCCGTACTATATATTCCTGCCAGATAGCCGATCTCGCTGAAGCTGACCTGTCCGCCCGGAGCCGTACCATTGTTGAGTTGAAGCATGTTGCGGGTATACTGGTACTGATACCCCCGTTTTAGCTCTACCTGAAACTTGTCGTAGCTCATGGCAGTGCTCATCATTTTTTGCCGGTGGTTATCCTCCGGCAGCATGTCCAGCACCATGATGTCGGCCAGTTGATCATTGTTGATATCGGCCATATCGCAGCCCATAGAAAAGCGGCTGGTGTGTTTGAGATAATCGCTGGACTTTTCGGAGAAGGTGCCATTCCCCTTGTTGAGGTACAACAGGTCATCATAGATAAAATCATTGGCTACGTAGATATCCTCCCAACCATCCTGGTTAATATCCCCAACGGCAATCCCCAGCCCGTAGCCTTCGTACAGGATACCAGATTCTTTCGATACATCCTTAAATACCGGATGTCCATCGGGTCCTATCCCTTCGTTGCGGTAGAGCTTGTCGGTACTAGGCCCAGAGCCATTGGTTACTTTTGGCTTGGGGAAGTTAGGGTTGGATTTATCATGGTAAGCAGTAAGCAGGTACATATCCAGGTCACCGTCGTGGTCATAATCGAAGAAAGCGGCTTGCGTAGAGTAGCCAGTGTCGGCCAGACCGTATTCCGAGGCCATGTCTTTAAATGTTGGTGTACCATCTTCGGCGATACCCTGATTGATGAAAAACTGGTTAGCACGATTCGCAGCCGGCCCATTGCCCGAAAAGCTAACGTAAATATCCAGCAGGCTATCCTGGTTGATATCCACCATCGCTGCACCAGTGGCCCAGCGGTCGGTAGTAGTACCCGACGGTTCGGTAATATCCTTGAACTGGAGCGGGGCCGACCCTCGGGCTCCCTGATTCAGATACAGCGCACTGGAAACCATATTGCCGGTGAAGAAGATGTCGGTAGCTCCGTCGTTATTGACATCTCCCAGGGCCACTCCACCGCCATTATAGAAGTAGTTGAACTCCAGAATATTTTGCTCATAGTCCGGGGTGAGGTTATTACGAAACTGGATGCCACTTTGGGAGGCCGGAAGCAGACGGAACAGCGGAGTATGATCTTCTGACTCAGCTACAGCCGCCTGTTCAGCATGCTTTTCCGATTGGCAGCCGAGCAGGATGCTCCAATATATCCCATACACCATCAGTCGTCGCAGCCTCAGCATAGCATCTTCATTTAGGCTGTCAAATAATTGATTAATTCGGAATTATCAAAAGAAAGTCACAGAATCGGTTAAAGTTAAGAAAGTAACCGCGTAAGAGCTACTTGCTTAAAAATATAGTTAAACTGCGTGCGACTGACAATAAGTCAACTTTGACGATGAAAAATCCTGATAAAATGTATCTGCTGTAGTGAGTTTCTTCGTCGCCCTCCAAGCAGAGAAGTTACAGGAGAGAATATATGTTATTAGATTGATTACGCATACCATTGAAAATATCTCAATGATCTTTATAAATCGATTGGTATATCGCAATGGATATTTTAAAATCAGGTGTTCTTCATAATTATTCATTTTTTTTCAGATTGGATTACGTCGTTTCTGCTAAGGCGCTGTCTATTAAAGTAGATCATGCATGATAGCAACACGTTATGGCAGACCAGGAGATTATTGAGTTATTAAGAAAGCACTTCACCAATGAGCTGACCGATCAGGAGCGAACGGTGTTGGAAGACTGGAGAAATGCATCGGCTGCCAATGAGTATACCCTGCACACGTTGAAAAAAGTCTGGGGCACTTCCGAGGATGCTACGGGGCCAGAACCCTCCGATGATGTTATTGCCCATTTGTGGTACGAAGGTGTTGAGAAAGAGAAACACCGGCATATTGACTGGGGATATTATCTGAAAATAGCCGCGGTGATTCTTGTTGTTTTAGCTTCCGGTATTATTTTTTATCGGGTGTCAATCGTCTCTCCTCAAGCTTCGGTTGAGCCTCTGGCGTTGATCATCAAGGATAACCCGTCAGGGCAGAAAACCAAAGTCGCGCTGCCAGACGGTTCAGTGGTCTGGCTGAATGGGGCTTCCAAAATATCTTACCTTCCAAATTTCAATGATAGCATCCGTGCCATTGAACTGAGTGGCGAAGCTTATTTTGAAGTAGCCGAAAATCCGGAGAAGCCGTTTGCCGTGAAGTCCGGCAACCTGACCACTACGGCACTGGGAACCTCGTTCAACATCCGGGCTTATCCGGAGCAGGAAAATATTCAGGTATCCTTACTCACGGGTAAGGTCAGTGTGGAAGAAGCAGACAAACCTCAAAATAGGGCGCTGCTCACTCCGGGTAACGAACTACAGTATAACCGGGAAACCGGAGAGCAGGTAAGGCATGAATTTGAGCCGGATCAGGCCATTGGCTGGACGAAAGGATTGCTGGTATTTGACCACGATAGCTACGAAGAATTCGTCAGGAAAATAGAACGATGGTTTGGAGTGACGGTCCGGACCGAAGGAACACCACCCGAAGACTGGGAGCTGACAACCTCTTATCAGAATGAAGCACTGGTGAATATTTTAAAGAATATTCGCTATGGTAAACCCTTTAATTACGAGTTAACACACGATCACCTAACCCTAAAATTTAACGAAACTATGAGCGAATGATTACCAAAAAAATGCCGTAGGAAAAGACCTACGGCACCAAATGCTTAGCTGAGAAATTTTGGACGATTGCCTCAGCCAGGCTGCCTAATACAAAAATGTACTATAACAACTCAAAGTTATGAAAAAAAAACTACAGTTACTTTTAAAGGTAATGAGGTATTCAGCTATTGCTTTTGCGTGCCAGTTACTGTTTTTCAGTCTTGCCCTGGCATCTCATACTACCGCCCAGGGGAGCAAGAACCTGAGCAAAACCTACCTGGAAATTGGCTTTAATGATGCTCAGCTCCGGGAGGTATTTGCTCAGATCGAGGCATTAACCAATTTTAAATTTACCAACCATGCTAATGAGTCGTATCTGGATAAACGAGTCAGTATCCCCCAATCCAGAAAGTCAGTCAAGGAGCTATTGTTACTGATCAGCCGGGATGCGGGACTGATGTTTCAACAGGTGAACTACAATATCGGTATTAAAGAGAAGGATAAGCAGAAAAAGACCATTGAAGCTTTGGCCGCGATAAGCGGTACGGTAACCTCGTCGGAGAATGGAGAACCGGTGCCGGGAGTAAATGTGGTTGAAAAAGGAACGAGCAATGGTGCCATCACAGATATAGAGGGCAATTTTAAAATCGATGTTTCAGCTGATGCTACCCTGATTTTCAGTTCCATAGGCTACCAGAGCGTAGAAGTTCCGGTAGAAAATCGCTCCGTAATTGATGTGAAACTAATGGTCGATGTGACTTCTCTTCAGGAAGTAGTGGTGGTTGGTTACGGAACAGTGAAAAAAAGCGATCTCACGGGTTCGGTATCATCCCTGAATAGTGAGGAGTTTAACCAGGGACCTCAATTGGCAGCACAGCAACTGATTCAGGGCAAGATTGCCGGGGTCAACATCAGCAAAAACAGTGGAAAACCAGGCGGCTCCAATACCATCAGAATCAGAGGAGGTACCTCCATTACGGCCTCCAATGAACCCTTGTATGTGATTGACGGAGTACCTATCTCTTCTAACAGTGGAGCGAACCAGGCGAATATTAGCACCAGTAACACCAACTTCTTTGACCAGGAGCCAGTGAACCCGCTGATGACGTTGAATCCTAATGATATTGCTTCAGTAGTAGTACTGAAAGATGCGTCGGCGACAGCCATTTACGGATCAAGGGGTGCCAATGGGGTGATCATGATCACTACCAAGCAGGGAAGAGCTGGCCGGGCCCAGTTTACCTATGATGTGAGTGGTGGGGTATCCACGGTGGCCAATACCTTGGATGTACTATCGGCCGATCGTTACCGGGAGGTGATCAACGATCTGGAGCTACCTTTGGATGACCGTGGGGGCAACACCAACTGGCAGGATGAAATCTACCGTACGGCCTACCAGCATAATCATTATTTATCATTCAGCGGAGGAGGTGATCAGACTATGTATCGGGCTTCGGTGGGCTACGGAAAACAACAGGGAATCATGCTCGGGTCCGAACTTACCCAGACCAATGCCCGGATCAATATCAACCATTCTGAATTGAATGAAAAACTATTGTTTGATCTAAGGGTGAACTACGGGGAAAATCAATCCAGTCAGTCTCCGGTGTCTAATACCGTTGGTAGCGAATTAGGTTCTAGCCTCAACTATGAATCTTACGTGTTCAATCCTACTTACCCCATTAGAGACGAAAATGGTGATTATTACCATGTTCCCCCTTTCCGAATCAACCCCGTTTCTTTCTCTACCGATCTGGCCGATGAACGGGAAAACCGTCGGTTTATCAGCAGTTTTTCCACCACATACAAAATTTTAGATCCGTTAAGCGTGAAGGTGAACCTGGGCTATACCCGTCAGGAGATAAACCGAAATTCATTTATCAGCAAAACCAATCCATTGGGGGAAGGACTGGGAGGGTATGCCAGTGTGCAAAAACTGGCCGACTATTCCAAGCTGCTGGAAACTACCGTCAGCTTCAATAAATCCTATGGTCAGCATGCAATAGATGCAGTAGCAGGTTACTCATACCAATACTTCCGGGACGAGGCTTTGCATAATACCGCCAATGGTTTTCTTTCCGATGAATTCAAATGGTACAGTCTTCAGGCGGCCAGTACGATCTCTCAGGTATCTACCGGCATAGGAAGCAGTAAGCTTATCTCATTCTACGGACGGGTAAACTATAATTATGACAACCGATATTTCTTCACTGGCACGATCCGTCAGGATGGGTCGAGCCGGTTTGGTTCAGGCAATAAGTGGGGGGTATTCCCTTCAACGGCGGTGGCCTGGCGTATTTCTCAGGAGGATTTCTTCAATGTGAGTTCGGTATCTGATCTGAAGCTGAGAGCCAGTTACGGTATCACCGGTAACCAGGAGATCGGTAACCTCAACTCTATCACTACCCTGGGGGCCAGCACGGTGGGATATCTGGTAGGAGGACAGCGCGTCACCATCGTGTTACCCCAACAGTACGCCAACCCCGACCTGAAGTGGGAGCAAACCGAGCAGTTTGACATCGGGTTAAGTTTTGGCCTGTTTGATCACCGTCTGTACGGAAACATTGACTACTACAATAAGACCACTTCGGATCTTCTGCTTCAGATTGCCGTACCTTCCCCATCAGTGATCAGTACCCAATTAGCGAATGTGGGCAGTGTAGAAAACAAAGGAGTTGAGATTGAACTAGGGGCTGAAATAATCAATCGCCCGGACTTTCAGTGGAATGCTAATTTGAACTTTAGCCGGAATCGCAATCAGGTACTGAGCTTATCCAATGCTCAATGGCAGGGAGAGGATATCAAAACCGCACCCGTTAAGGGACAGGGTTTATCAGGGATTTATGCTCAGTTGATCACGCCCGGAAAGTCCATTGGTACTTTCTACGGCAAGAAGTTTACCGGTATTGAAAACGGAGTGGAGCAGTTCGAGGAGGAAGAGCAGGTGATCGGTAACGCTCAGCCTGATTTTACTTATGGGCTGAGTAATACCTTTGGCTACGGAAACTGGGATCTTACCATCAATCTGAGAGGCTCGGTGGGTAATGATGTGTATAATATGACGGCCAATAACCTGGGGTATATGAGCAACCTTCCCGGGAGAAATGTCTTTGATATTGCCGTAGAAAGTGGAGTGGGTAGAGATCAGCCCAAGCAGTATTCTTCTCGCTGGATTGAAGATGGTTCGTTTCTCCGACTGGATAATATATCCTTAGCCTATACTTTCGACACGGATACGTTTCTCTCCAATGCCCGGGTATACGTTATGGGACAGAACCTGTTCTTACTGACTGGCTACTCCGGCCTGGACCCGGAAGTGAATTCCGATGTGTCCGGTACGGGAGTAGCTCCTTTGGGAATTGACTACCTGAGTTATCCCCGGGCCAGAACGGTCAGCATTGGGGCTACTTTCTCATTCTAATGTATCACGTTAAAGAAATCTTACTTATGAAAAATATAGCAACCATAGCCATTGGAGTATTCTCTTTACTGTTCGTAAGCTGTACCGATCTGGACGAAGAGTTATTTGGCCGGCTATCCCCCGAGAATTACTATCAAACCGAAGAGGAGGCCTTATCTTCGGTAGTGGGCGTGTACGAAAGTCTCTCCCGGGTGGTAGACGTGGGAGATGCCTGGCGAATCGCTGAATTTGGCACGGATGAATTTTTTGTGCCTGGTAGAGCCAGCGGAGGCTGGTTTGATGAATACAATATGCAGATCATGCGACATGAGGTTACTCCGGAAAACTCAGCATCAGCCCGAGCCTGGAGCTGGTATATATTCCCGGCGATTGGCCGGGCAAACGCCGTGGTGCAGAGCCTGCAGGATTCGCCCAATCAGGAAAACCTCTCTGCCTTGATCGCCGAAACCCGGGCTTTACGTGCCTATGCCTATTTTTATGCGATGGACTTTTGGGGAAATGTGCCCATCTTTACCGAAGCCCGAGTAGACCCCAATAATCTGCCTACCACCAATTCCCGATCCGAGGTTTTTGACTTTGTGGTATCGGAGATGCTGGCCGCGGTAGAAGAGATGCCATCGGTCAACGAAGTGAATAAGGCCGAGTATTATCCCCGGTTTACCAAAGAGGCCATTTACGCTGCCCTGGCCACCATCTACCTGAATGCCGAAGTGTACACAGGTACTCCCCGTTGGGAGGAAGCTCTGGATATGGCCAGTCAGGTGATCAATTCGGGAGCGTATGCGCTGGAAGAAAAGGTAGCTGATAATTTTCTATCCACCAATGAAGAAAATTCTACTGAAATTGTATCCTCTTTTTCCATAGATCCGACAGTGAATGCCGGAAACAATCAATTCATCCTGTATACCCAACACGCACTGGCCAAAGAAAAATACAATCTGCCGTTTACCCCGGCCGACGGTTACAGTACCGGCCCAATAGCCCTGAACCGATATGAGGAACAGGATGAACGAAGAGAACTGATTGAATACGGGCCGCAGTATTATCTAAACGGAGAGCCTTTACTGGATGCCAATGGGGTGCAACTGGAGTTGATTCCCATTCAGGATATGACCGCCGCTGAGGATAACGAAGGGTATAAAGTGCTGAAGTATTCTCCGGTCGGGGCAGCCTGGGCAGGTTTTAATGCCGATAATGATTTTGTGCTGATACGCTACGCCGATGTACTACTGATCAAGGCTGAGGCCCTCTTCAGAACCGGTAATACCGGGGAAGCACTGGATTTGGTTAATCAGGTACGAGCAAGAAGCAGTGCTACTACGCTGTCAACGTTAACCATTGCTGATATAGAAGACGAGCGAGCCCGGGAGTTGATCTGGGAAGGCCATCGTCGAAGAGATATGATTCGTTTTGGGTCTTACTATACCGATACTTTCGGGATCAAAACTGGCGTCACCGAAGAATGGCGGAATATTTATCCCATTCCAGCCGAACAGATTGTGACCAACCCCAATCTTCAACAAAACCCGAATTATTAAATTTAAAACTATGCACAGGAAGGAGTTGCTTTGGCAGCTCCTTCTTTGTGGCTACTTTATTTACCAGAGACTGCCATTAAAGCTGTTGATGCGACTATTTTCAAGAATAGAGCCTTTAAAAATCAAAATCCATGGATGGGCATGAAAGACTGCATTCCTGAATACAATAGTTTGATAAAAAATGATTCTGACTCGATCTGACCTATGATAAAATCACCTATTACCTCCTGTTGGATACCTTTCCTCCTTACTTTCATCTTTACCCTGTTGCAGATAGACGCCTACAGCCAGGGCAGAGAGGATGACATGGTGGTAGCCCAAGACGGGAGCGGGGATTACCGTTACATTCAGGATGCCATCGATGCTACCCGAGCATTTGTGCCTCGCGATCTCACAATCACGATTAAGAATGGGATTTACAAAGAAAAGCTTCTCATTCCCGGCTGGATCACCGATATCACCCTACGGGGAGAAAGCGCCGATAGCACCATTATCACCTACGATGACCATGCCGGTAAAGGCAAGATGGGCACCTTTGATTCTTATACTCTGAAGGTGGAAGGCAATGATATTGTGGTAGAAAACATCACCATTGCCAATACTGCCGGAGAAGTGGGGCAAGCCGTAGCCCTGCACATTGAAGGGGATCGCTGCGTATTCCGTAACTGCCGCTTTCTGGGTAATCAGGACACCATGTTTGCTTCCGGGGAAGGTTCCCGGCAGTACTATCAGGATTGTTACATAGAAGGAACCACCGATTTTATCTTTGGGCCAGCGACCGCCGTTTTTGAAGACTGCCACATCCACAGTAAGCGAAACTCCTACATCACTGCAGCCTCTACTCCCGAGTGGGTGGATTATGGCTATGTCTTTATCGATTGTAGGTTTACGGCAGACGAAGGCGTAGATGAGGTATACCTGGGGCGGCCCTGGCGGGATTACGCTAAAACGGTGTTTATCCGGGCCGATCTGGGCGAACAAATCGTACCGGAAGGCTGGCATAACTGGTCAAGACCGGAAGCAGAGAAGACTACTTTTTACGCAGAATACGGGTCCACAGGTCCGGGAGCCCAGCCGAATTCAAGAGTAGGCTGGTCGCATCAGTTGAAAGAAGAAGATCTGGATGACTACACCCTGGAGAATATATTCGGCGGCTGGAATCCTGACGAAACGATAAACGCCGGAAATTAAGGATATGAAAAAGCGGTTTCTCTTGATATTTTTCTTGCCGGTAGTGGCCCTGGCTCAGCCGGAACCCTCAATTCCCCGAGATACTTCCTACACGGTCAGGAGCACCTACCAAAAGCTGATTAAAGATTATCCCGATATAGAAGCGGTAGAACCTAAGCTACCGGAAGGAGTGACTCATCAGTCAAAGGTTTATCACAATGTGGGGGGCAGAACGCTCCATGCTGATGTCTTTTATCCTACCCAAAAAAAGCCGACAGGTTATCCGGGTATCCTGCTTATCCACGGCGGTGGATGGCGGGCTGGTGATCGTTCGCTGATGATACCTTTGGCCCAGCAACTGGCGGCTCAGGGATATGTAACCGTAGCAGCGGAGTACAGACTCTCACTGGAGGCTCAGTATCCCGCCGCCGTACATGACCTGAAAGCGGCTCTTCGCTGGATGCGGTCTCAAACTAAAGACTTTTCCCTCGATACCTCGCAAATCGCTGTGTTAGGCTGTTCGGCCGGAGGGCAACTATCCGCGCTGATCGGTACCACCAACGGTCTGGCAAAGCTGGAAGGCAAGAAGACATTGGGTGATTTTTCCAGTGATGTACAGGCCATTATCGATATAGATGGCGTATTAGCCTTCAAACATCCCGAGTCGGAAGAGGGAGTGGTAGCAGCTCAGTGGCTGGGGGGAACCTATGAAGAAACACCGGGTACCTGGACCGAAGCTTCGGCGCTCTCGCATGTGAATAAAAACACACCTCCCGTGCTGTTTATCGCGAGTTCCTTTCCGCGGTTTCACGCCGGCAAGGGCGATATGATCAACATCTTAAAGCAGCACGATACTTATTACGAAAGCTATCTCCTGGAAGGTAGCCCGCATTCCTTCTGGCTGTTTCATCCCTGGTTTGAACCTACTCTACAGTATGTGACTGGGTTTTTGAATAAGGTATTCCAACCATAATCCTGATAAAAATCAATAGGGGAGCCATCACTTTACCCTTGCTAGTTGTATTTGTTAGTAATAGAACGATGATCATGTTAACGTTAAAATCCCCTTTCACCTATTTACTCATTTTGGTAAGCTTACCCGTTTGTCTCTTAGCCCAGCAGAACGGGAAGCAGAACGGGAAAGAAAAAAGCAGCAATACCCGCAAACAGGTGTGGGCACAGGGAGATGGCACGTATACTAACCCTATTATCCATGCCGACTATTCCGATCCGGATATTGTACGGGTGGAGAATGATTTTTTCATGACAGCCTCTTCGTTCAATGCAATACCTGGTTTGCCCATTCTACATTCCAAAGACCTGGTCAACTGGAAGATCGTCAATCATGCCATTAAACGCTTTCCCGATCCCTATTTTGATAAAGTCCAGCATGGTAATGGTGTATGGGCACCGTCAATCCGTCATCACCAGGGCTGGTACTATATTTACTGGGGTGACCCTGATCGGGGTATCTATATGGTACGCACTCAGGACCCGTACGGCGACTGGTCGGCACCGGTGCTGGTGAAGAAAGCCTACGGTAATATTGACCCTTCACCGCTCTGGGATGATGACGGTAAGGTGTATATGGTGCACGCTTTTGCCAACAGCCGTTCAGGAATCAAAAATATTCTTCAGGTAATGGAGCTCACCGCTGATGGCTCACAGATAGGCGAAGGGAGAGCCATTGTGTACGACGGGCACGAAGATCAGCCGACCCTGGAAGGACCTAAATTTTACAAGCGAAATGGCTACTATTACATCTTTGCCCCGGCGGGAGGGGTGCCTACCGGCTGGCAACTGGTACTGCGCTCTAAAAACGTATGGGGACCCTATGAAGCTAGAAAAGTATTGGAACAAGGTTCAACCGAAATCAATGGGCCTCATCAGGGTGGTTGGGTAGAACTGGAAAATGGGGAGAGCTGGTTTGTGCATTTTCAGGACAAGGGGGCTTATGGCCGCATTGTGCATCTGCAACCGGTACGCTGGGAAGATGACTGGCCGGTGATGGGTGAAGATAAGGATGGCAATGGCGTAGGCGAACCGGTCGCCCGGTTCAAAAAGCCCGGTACTCAAAGTCCATCTGATATAATCGTTCCCCAAACCAGTACTGAATTTGAAGCTGATAGTCTGAGGCTACAGTGGCAGTGGCAGGGCAACTACTACGATCATTGGTATGCTTTAGAGAATGGCCAGCTACATCTCAATGCCCAGCCTTATCCGGCCCTGCCGAGTACGCTCTGGCAGGTGCCCAATTTACTATTACAGAAGTTTCCAGCACCCACGTTTATGACCACCACTCAGCTAGATGCTTCATCCCTCCATCCGGGCGAAAGAGCCGGTTTGGTGGTAATGGGGCTGGATTATGCCGCTTTGCAGGTAACCCGTACCGGAGAGGATACAAAACTATCCCTGGTAGTCTGTGAAGATGCTTATGAATTACATTCAGAGAAGAACATAGCGACCGTCAATCTGGAGGGCCAAAACTCTTACCTGCGGGTAGAGGTAAAAGCAGGAGCTATGTGCCAGTTTGCCTACAGTGAAGATGGGAAAAAGTTCACTCCCATCGGTGAGCCGTTTAAAGCCCGGGAAGGAAGGTGGATAGGAGCAAAAGTAGGTCTTTTTGCGGTCACTCCTCAGGAAACCGGCTTACCTGGATATGTAGCTTTTGATTTTTTCCGGGTGGAACCTGATGATGACTCACTGTCTAATATGGGACAATAAGTTCAGGGTTTCATATAGAAAATGCATTGGTGCTGGTAAAAAATATTATCGGAGGTTAGGCAAGTCAATGTATACTTCAGTCAACGATAGAAAGGGTTAGTTCATGAAATTCGCTTAGAGTAGACTGCTTTCGTGGCAGCTTAGTGGTGCGTACTTCGGGGTAGTTAGCCTGCTGGGCCTACCCCTTGTCCATATTTTGGGCTATTTTGAGACGGGGTTGATATTTCATTTTTTGGCTAAGTCATTATTCACCTTAATACAATATCTTATGAAAAACGACCTACAAAAGTTACTATTACATCCTGCAAAACTGTTTTTGCTGGTTTGCGCACTCCAGCTCATGGTAGTGAATCTACTGCTAGCGCAAAACGTGAGTGTGAGAGGTGCCGTTACCGCCGCCGATGGGTCGGGAGGTATCCCGGGTGTCAATATTATAGAACAGGGAACATCCAACGGAGTGATAACCGACGTGAATGGCGCTTATCAGATCAGCGTGCCGACTGGAGCTACGCTCATTTTTAGTTCGGTTGGGTTTGTTACTGAGGAGATTACGGTGGGCAACCAGTCGGTTATCGACGTAATGATGGAATCCGACGTAGCTACGCTGGACGAAATTGTAGTGGTTGGGTATGGTACCTCTACCCGGCGTGATCTGACTGGGTCAATTGCTTCCGTTTCGGCTGAAGAAATTGAAAGAGCACCGGTAGCCAATGTTGCTCAGGCCTTGAAAGGAAAATTACCCGGAGTGAACATTACCACTCAGGACGGACGTCCGGGAGCAGACGTTTCTATCCGGGTGCGGGGAGGCGGTTCTATTTCTCAGAGCAATAACCCGCTTTTTATTGTAGATGGGTTCCCGGTGTCTTCTATTAGTGATATTCCCGGTAGCCAGATTGAAAGTATCGATGTACTTAAAGATGCGGCTTCTACCGCTATTTATGGTGCTCGGGGAGCCAATGGGGTGATCATCGTCACCACCAAGAGCGGCCAGCAAGGCCGTATGAAAATTAATTATGATGGCTATGTTCAGTCAAACACTCCGCCTCGCTACATAGAGACCATGAGTGCCCGTCAGTATATCAAGTACAACTGGGCGTATGCTGCTGCCATCAGCGATGGTTATGCTGAGGCTTGGGAGCAATTATGGGGCATTGGCCGGTATGCCGGCGACTTCAATAACACCTCAGGCTCGGGAGGACTTGACTATTACAATAACATCGATGCCACCAATTTCTCGAAAGAAGTCTACGCGCAGTCGTTTTCCCATAATCATTCGCTGAGCCTTTCTAACGGGACTGAAAATACCAAATACATCCTTTCATTGAATTACGTGGATGATGCTGGGATGAAAATAAATTCGTATTACAAACGATTGTTTGCTAACCTAAAACTGGATCAGAACCTGGGTAAAAAGTTTAGGCTCTCGTTGAATACCCGTCTATCCAACGAAGAAAATAATGGAAATGATGGTACTACCAGTGGGGGAGGCTCACTGTTATCATCCTCCTATTGGTTTCGCCCAATTGCCACCGAAGATGTGCTGGGTGAATTGGATCAGTCCATCAACACGCAAATCGGGTTTTACGATAACGTACTGCAGGACTTCTATAATCCGGTGAGACGCATCAACGACTACGATGATATCCGCCGGAGCCGGAATTTAATCACCAATGTCTCTTTGAGTTGGGATATCCTGGAGAACCTGACAGCCCAAACCAATCTGGGATATGGGGTGAGTTGGGGACGTAATAATATCTGGACGGGTGCTATCTATAACAACTACCTTGACTCAGAAGGCAACAAAACTTATTCTGGTGATGCGACCACCAGATCATTAGAAGGCTGGAATTTACGCTGGGTAAACACCCTGAACTATACAGTGGACGGACTGGGTGAAAATCATAATCTAAGTATTCTGGTGGGTACCGAAGTACTCAATTCCGGGGCTCAGTGGACACAAGTGGAGGGACGGTACTATCCGGCATCCTTCGATTCGGAACGCGCTTTTGCCAACATTGATCAGTTTCGGCGAGATGAAACCGGCACGGTCTACGGCGAACTCAGTTCTCAGCAAGCCGCTCCAGGCCGTTTGAACTCTTACTTTGGCCGACTCAATTATTCCCTCTTTGATAAATATTTGTTCAATGCTACGTTTCGCGCGGATGGGTCTTCCCGGTTTGCACCGAACAACCGTTGGGGCTATTTCCCAGCGGCCTCCCTGGCCTGGAGGATATCGGAGGAATCGTTCATGACATCGGTAAACTGGTTGGATGACCTGAAACTGCGGGTGTCGTATGGTACGGTAGGTAGCGATAAAATTGACCCCTCGCTATGGAGACAGAACTGGACATCCGGGGGATTGACACGTTACTCGATCAATGAACAGCGGCAACCCTCCTATGTGCCTGCTTCTTCTACCATTGCCAACCCTGATCTGAAATGGGAAACTACCATCACCCGAAACATTGGATTGGATTATACCCTCTTCAATAACCGTATCTACGGAACCATTGACGTTTATAAGAATACAGTCGAGGATCTGCTGCTCATTACTCCGGTATCGGCCATTAGTGGATTCTCTTTTATCTACGACAATATTGGTTCCACCAGCAACCGGGGTGTTGAGCTAAGCATAAACAGCGATCTCATCCGCACTTCAGATTTCAACCTGCGGGCCAGCATCAATGTTAACGTAAACCGGGGACGCGTGGAGGAGCTGGCCGAAGGGGTGAATGGTCTCTATTCTTCTCAGTGGGCTGGCGTATACACCAGCCCATCGTCGGGGGATTACATTCTTGAAGAAGGCCAGCCGGTAGGGCTGGTTCGAGGGTGGATTTACGATGGATGGTATACTACCGATGATTTCGATTATGCTGATGGTGTTTACACCACCAAAGCAGGAGTAGTAGATATTGGGGATGGTGTTATTTCCAATATCTATGGTACCATCAGCCACAAACCCGGTGGCCAGACCGCTTACCCCGGAGTACCCAAATTCAGGGATATCAATGGGCCGGAAGGAGTACCCGATGGCGTGGTTGACGAATATGATATCACCATCATTGGCGATATGAACCCGGCACACACTGGAGGTTTTTCACTGGGCGGCAACTACAAAAATATCGACTTCGCTTTCGACTTTAACTGGAGCTACGGCAACGATATTTACAATGCCACCCGTTTGCAGGCTTATCAGGGAAGTAAAGAAGATGGTTTATACCGAAACCGCTACGCAGAACTGGCCGGACATTACCAAATTTATGACGTAATAGATGGGCAAATAACATCTGTTACCGATCCGGCTGCGCTGGATGCACTTAATGCCAATGCCACCACTTTCCTGCCTTACAGCGAAAACTCCATTACTTCTACCTTCGGTATAGAAGACGGATCATTCCTGCGGTTGAACACGGCCACGATTGGGTACAACTTTCCCGAACAACTTCTGCAAAAACTTAATATTACCCGGTTACGGGTGTACGCATCAGTATTTAATGCGCTTACCATTACCAATTATAGCGGCCTTGATCCTGAGGTGAACACCAATCCTGCCGCCAATGATAACTATCCAACACCTGGCCTGGATTACGGTGCTTACCCTCGCCCACGATCTTACACTCTGGGTTTAAACTTACAGTTCTAAATTTTGGCTAAAGAAATAAATCATGAAAAAGATATTTTATACCTGTTTCGTACTCTTCCTTGCCATTACAGCGTGTGATGATGACTTTCTGGAGGTAGCATCACCCTCCAGCGTGGAGGAAGATTTCCTTTTCTCCTCTCCCGCCGAAGCCTATAAAGTCTTGGTGGGCTGCTACGATATCTGGCATAGCGCAGACGATGGAATGTTTTACGCTACGCAAATCACGGGTTCAGATGCTGAAACTCATCCCGAAACGTACTCGGCCCAGGACCGACACATTCCGGAGGGGCTTTTTGCTTCGGAATTTAATATCAACTGGGGCGAATATGTTGAGGCGTGGGCCAGTTTTTACACCATCGTTAGCCGGGCGAACATTACGATGGAAGCCATTGAAGGAAAAGAAGAGTATCAGAATGCCGTGGCTGCCAATCAACCTACCGAATGGACCCAACTCTACGGGGAAGCAGCCACCTTTCGTGCCGTAGCGTACTTTTATTTGATCCGTTACTGGGGAGATATTCCCTATTTTGATGTCCCGGTCCGGAATGCCAGTCAAACGGAGACCAAAGGGCTGGATTCGCGTTTTGATATCTATGATGCGGAAATTGCGAAGCTGAAAGAAGTCGAACCTTTGATGTATCATATCGGCGAGAATGGCTTAAATGCAGAACGATTTACCCGCACTTTTGCCCAGGCCATGGTCGGCAGAATGGCCCTGTCGGCCGGAGGTTATCAACTGTTTCGTACCGATTTTGACTACGGCAATGTATCATTGGAATCTAAAGGCACGGAGAACTGGAGTGCCATCTATGCCCGACGTAGCGATTATCAGGATTACATGAGAACGGCTATTGACTATTTAAAAAAAGCGGTTGATAGCGGAGCCGCCCAGCTCATCACCACGGACGAACGAGGGCCTCAGTTTAACAATCCCTTTCAGCGCCATTTCCAGTATGTTATGGATCTTCAGGTAAGTCCTGAATCTATCTATGAAATGGGAGCCACCCGAGGAGTGGGCACCTCGCAGTTCCCCTATGCCTTCGGTCGTCCTTCGGGCGGCGGCGGTAGCAACTCGTATCCTAATAAATCCTACGGGCAAAGTCGTATTATTGCCTCTTTTTATTATGGTGAGTTTAGCCCGAAAGACCTGCGACGCAATGTTACCGCTGCAGTGACCGCCAATTCAGGTAACGCCTCCGAGGTATTGATCAGCTTTGCACCGGGTAGTCGGGAAAGAGGTGGTTTGGCCAATAACAAACTGGACGAAAGCCGAATGACTAATCCTTTCATTGCCGCTCAGCGCCAGTCCGGGGCCAACTGGGTACAACTGCGCATGGCAGATGTTATTCTCAAACTTGCTTATGCGTACGCCATGGTGGGGGATGATGCTAACGCTAAGATAGAATTCGCCAAAGTTAGAAGTCGTGCCTTCCGTGAAGAAGACCAAGCCGAAATGGTAACCAACTACATGAACGCACTTTCCGGTGAAAGCCTGGCCGATGCCATTATGCTGGAACGAAAATTTGAATTAGCCGGTGAAGGCCATATTCGATGGGATATGATCATTTCCGGTAAAATGCCCGAAAGAATCATAAAAATGCGTAATGATCAGGAAGCGATAGCCCAGGGATTAAAAACCAATGGCTACTACACTTTCCCTGCAACGGGCATAACGATCTCTAACTATGTCTGGACCAAAATGGTAAATATGGCGGATTACGGACTGGGTTATATGTTAACGACCCAGGCGCCGGCTGATGTAGCGCCGGGCGACCCCTTATATCCGGTGCTTACTCCGGGGTGGCGCGGGAACAGTGATCAATGGGTATCAGAAGGTTTTACTCCTAATTTCGGCGAGCGGAATATGGCCATTCAGGGACTATACCGGTATATTGATCCCGAAGGTTCGGAAGCGGCTGCCCTGGAGGCCGATGGTTATGTGAAATCTCCCTGGGGGATAAACATTATTGAAAACGAAGAACAGTATACCACCGATATGTTCAAAGGCTACCCGGATGACTTTTATAATGCAGGTATTCCACCGCGTTATATGGCCCCCTTGTCCTTTGAAACCATTTCTAAGTCAAATGGTAATATCACGCAAGGATACGGACATCAAGGGGTAGAAGGGGCATTCTAAGCTAAAAACTGTTTTTTAGATAACTATGAGCCATTCTGGGAAAACCCGGAATGGCTCATTGCTTATTAACAGTAGCATTATGCACGGAATGAAGTACTTCAAACTAGCGCTGTTCAGACTTAGCTGCTGTCACCTTATGCGAGGTGTTTTTCTAGTAGTGTTATGATCTACCCTAAGGTGTGTCAGGTCAATACAGGAGAGTGCCTGATGGTTATTCGTTGATAATTATTTAAAATGAGCTAAAACTTTAGTATCAAATATAGTAAATTCACACCGCTGCGGTAAAGCGTTTGGTGCAACGGCAGGCTAAAAGTATATAGGCTATGGCCAGGAATGACTTAACCAATGAAAAAGAAGTTTGGGCCGCCTTTCAACAAGGGAGTAAGGAGGCCTTGACTGCCATTTACCGCTGTTATGTTAAAGCGTTGTACAATTATGGCGTAAGAATCACTTCTGACCGTGAAATCCTGCAAGATAGTATTCAGGACCTTTTTTTTAAACTCTGGAAACAACGAGCTTCGTTGAGCGAGGTAAGCTCCATCAAATTGTACCTGTACAAAGGGCTAAAGTCCACCATCCTGGATAATTTGAAGAAAGCCCGTAAAAATCAACTGAGCGATGACAGTTTACGGGAAGCTTTTTTTGAATTTGTCCCGGCTGAAGACGAAAAAATCATCGCGGGAGAGCGGGTCCTTCAGCGGGAAAAAGAATTTCAGCATATTATTCAAACCTATCTGACTCCCCGTCAGAAAGAGGCCCTTACGCTGCTCTTCTACGATAACCTGCCTTATCCTGCGGTAGCCGAATTGCTTTCTCTCACTCCCAAATCTACCTACAAGCTGGTGTACCGTGCTTTGGAAGCACTAAAGTTGCATCTGGAAAATACTGTTTTTATCCTTTTGTGCCTGCTGGAACTGGTGACTATTTAAGGTGAATTGTCAATATTGTATTCATTCCTTAAAGTTATTGTGAAAGCGCTATCTCTATTGAAGAAATACTGGTAAGGATACAATGATGAAAAAAAACTCTGCGCTCGTGGGGTAATACTGAATTTTTGCCCGTCTCTTCTAATAAAAGGAGCTTCCTCTTATGTACGACCGCTATACTGTAACTGATTTTATACTGGATAAAGACTTTCAGCAGTGGGTGCGTTCTCCTACGCAAAACGGGAATGCATATTGGCAGAAAGTCCGGTTGATGTATCCTCAGCAGGAGGAAAATATTGAGACTGCTCAGAAAATGCTCCGGTCGATGAAATTTCGGGAGATACCGGAAGCTGCCATCCACAGTGAAGCCATGCTAGCAAACATTCTTGGTAACATTGAGGCAGATGAAAAGCCGACTCAATTCATAGTGCGACCCATCCGGCAACTGATGGCCCAACCCTGGTTCAAAGCCGCTGCAAGTCTGCTGCTAATGCTTGGTTTGGTAGCCTCTTATTATATATGGCAGCACCAGCAGGGAGTACAAATCGCGACTGCCTATGGGGAAACCCGGGAAGTGCTGCTACCCGATGGGTCTCAGGTAGTGCTTAACGGAAATTCTGCTATCCGTTACGCAAATGAGTGGTCAGAAGAGTCTGGCCGGGAAGTCTGGTTGGAGGGTGAAGCCTACTTCAAAGTAGTAAAACTCGCGTCGGATCGCCGCGATGGAGAAGCGGGATTGAGGAAATTTCGGGTGCATACCCGTGAGTTGGATATCGAAGTGCTGGGTACGGAGTTCAATGTTCATCAGCGGCAGGAAAAAAGCCAGGTGGTGCTGACGGAGGGGAAAGTGAAAGTCAATATCAAAAATATGGGCAACACTGAGGAGGTATACCTGCAGCCGGGAGAACTACTGGAATACTCTTCGGAAGCATCTGGCATTATGCATAAGGTGGTAAATCCGGAAGATTATCTGCACTGGCAGGATCGTCAGTTGGTATTTGACGGGGAATCCCTGCGGGAGGTTGCGATCAAGCTTCAAGAGACTTTTGGTTATAAAGTGGTATTCGAAGACGCTGCAATGGCAAAGTATCAGTTCCGCGGCACTGTACCCTTTGACGATCCCGATGTGCTGATTGTCACCCTCAAACAGGCGTACAGTATTGCCATAGAAAAGCACAATGATACCCTGATTTTTAAGAAAGAACAGGCTCAGTAAGTTTTAAATAGCAACAACGAATCGATAACAATCTAACATAGATGCATATGAGAATCAGATGTTTACTTTTTAAGAATGTGCTGCTGCTAGGGTTGGGATTAGGCCTGAGCCTGTCCGCTTTTTCGCAGCAATCCCTGGCCGTGTTGCCAGATGTTGAATTTACGCACCTGCCTACTGATCTTCCGGTGGCAAAACAGGCTAAGGAGAAAACTCTCCGTACGGTACTGGATGTATTGGAACAGAAATACGATGTTTTTTTGAGCTATGACCTGAAAGCAATTGAGAATAAGACAGTAGGAGCTAATGTGGTTGAGGAAATCGAGCACGACAATAGTACTTTGGAAGATGCGCTCACAACCTTTCTCAGACCGCTCAAGCTGAATTTTTTGCTGGTAAAGGATCGCTATTACGTGATCTATCCAGCGGATGCCGAAAAAGCTACGCCCCGGATCAGGAAACAATCATCTAATCCGATGGAGCTTAATGCAGGGAATCAGCCACCCGCAGTTTCATTCAAAAAGATTTTATTAGAGAAGACACTCACCGGACAGGTAACGGATATGGAAACTGATGATCCTTTGCCCGGGGTGAATGTGGTAGTCAAAGGGACGACCATCGGTACGGTGACTGATATTGAAGGAAATTATCGTTTAACGGTGGAAGATAATGTCGAGACGTTGGTCTTTTCTTCCGTAGGATATACCTCTGAGGAAGTGACGATCGGTAATCAAACAGTCATTAATCTCAGCCTGGCTCCTGACATTCAATCACTTTCCGAAGTGGTGGTGGTCGGGTACGGCACCCAGAAAAAGGCGGATATCACCGGAGCCATTGCTACCATGGAGGCCAAAAGCATTGAAGAGCGTCCGTTGGCCCGGGTAGATCAGGCTTTGGTGGGGCAGATGGCCGGGGTCCGGGTACAGCAAACCAGTGGCGTACCGGGAAAAGGGTTTCGGGTTCAGGTGCGGGGCACCGGGTCAATCAATGCCAACAATGAGCCGTTGTACGTGATAGATGGCTTCCCGCTGGAAGTCGCGGGGCAAAATTCCTCCGGCAGCTTTTCCGGCGGTAGTCCTCTGGATAATATCAACCCTAACGATATTGCTACCATTCAGGTACTCAAAGATGCTTCGGCCGCCGCCATCTATGGTTCCCGGGCTTCCAACGGGGTGGTGATCATCACTACCAAGTCTGGGGAGACTGGTAAAGCCCGCATTAGTTTCAACGCCTATTCAGGCTGGCAGGAACCAACCAAGCATCTCGATGTGCTGACGGCCGATGAATGGGTAGATCGGGCCATCGAAATGGTAAACTACAGCTGGGTAAATTCCGGTGATGGGCGTACGGCTGATCAGACTACGGCCGAACGGCAAGCCATTGTGGGTGGATTTGACCGGAACGTGATGATTGACGAGCGCTGGCAGCAACCCGGGCATCCCGGACTCACCTACCTGGACTGGCAGGATGAATTCTTCCGAAAAGGGATATTACAGAATTATGCTTTATCGGCCACCGGGGGTAATGAGTTTGTCAAATACTATGTGTCCGGGGATTTGCTGGATCAGGAAGGGGTTGCGGTTGGCGTGAATTACCGACGCTATTCTGCCCGGGCCAATGTAGAAGTACAGGCCAGCGATAAGGTGAAGTTTGGCCTGAATATTTCTCCTACCTATTCTATCATCAACGATCCCGGAGTAGAAGGAAAAGATCAACTGACACATATCACCGTAGGGATGGTGCCGGTAGTGGAAGACAGTGTTGGCGTACTGACCGGTGTAGCTCCCAATGAGATCTATACCTGGGGAAATTCCCGGGTGAGTCCGGTGGGTGCAGCCCAGGCGGTGGTGGGTGAGAACCGAACTTTCCGCACATTAAGCACGGCTTACGTGCAGTACGATGTGCTGGAGGGCCTTTCCCTGAAAACCTCCTTTAATCTGGATAATAATGACACCGAAATCAAGGGATATACTCCCAGCCGGGTAAGCCGAAACCGGAATACAACGGGCAGCTTTGACGGGTTTCGCCGTCAGACATTTGTCAATGAAAATACCATTTCCTTTGACCGTACCTTTGCCGAACAGCATCAGGTGTCTGCGGTTGCCGGTATCTCCTATTCTTTCAGCAAGCTGAACAGCTGGGAGATCAGCGGTACTTTCCCTTCCGAAGGAGTCACCACCCTGAATGCCGCCACGATCCAGCCCAATAGTACCAGCACCTTTGAAACGCAAAATGTGTTGCTGTCTTATTTTGGTCGGGTGCAGTACAACTTTGACGACCGATATCTGCTGACAGCCTCCATGCGCCGGGACGGTTCTTCTCGATTTGGGCAGGAAACCAAATGGGGGATCTTTCCCTCGGCATCGGTAGGCTGGAGAGTGTCTGAAGAAAATTTCATGGAGAATGTCGCCGCGGTAAGTGACCTGAAGCTGAGAGCCAGCTGGGGTTTGGCCGGAAATAATGGTATTGGCGACTACAGCCACATTGCCCTGCTCGATATTGCCAACTATTCTTTTGGAGGTGCTTTGGGTAGTGGTCTGGTTCCCCAGAATTATGCGAACCCTAATCTGAGTTGGGAGCAATCGGAAACCGTGGATATCGGTTTTGATTTGGGCTTGCTGGATAACCGGGTATATGCATCTTTTGATTACTATACCAAACGCAATACTGACCTGCTACTCAACATTCCGGTACCTTCAGCTACCGGTTTTACCACAGCCCTGACCAACATTGGAGAGGTGCTCAACAAAGGCTGGGAGGTAGAACTTACCTCCCGTAACCTCACTGGCCCATTGCAATGGACTACCAACGTTAATTTTAGTCACAACACCAACGAAGTAGTCCAGCTGGGGCCGGAGAATACGCCCATCCTGGGTGGTGATTTTGACATCAATCACAATATCCTGAAAGTGGGTGAACCCATGTACAGCTTCTATGTGGTACAGCAGATCGGTATTTTGTCTCAGCAGGATATTGACAACGGAGCGGCCCTGTATGGTACTGAGCAAGCCGGAGATCCCAAATATCTGGATGCAAACGATGATGGAGTGATTGATCCGGACGACCGGGTGTTGTCTGGTCATCCTAACCCGGATTATGTATGGGGCGTGACCAATAGGCTGAGTTACAAGGGGTTCGACCTCTCGGTGCTGGTGCAGGGCCAATGGGGGAATAAGCTGTATTCTACCTTTGGCCGGGCGATGAATCGGACGGGCATGGGGTTTGTCGATAATGCACTGGGGCAATGGGCTGACCGCTGGCGTTCGGCCGAAGATCCCGGTAACGGTGAAGTACCCAAAGCGAATTCAAACTTCGGGCGAATTAAAAACACCGACTGGCTTTATGATGCCAGCTATATCCGGGTACGGAACATCACGCTGGGCTATAATCTGGGCAGCCTGATCAATAGCAGCTTTATCAGTGCCGCCCGGGTCTACGTGACCGCTGAGAATTATTTTGGCCACGATAACTATACGGGTGGTTTTAATCCGGAAGCGGTAAACACCAGTGGCGATGACTACGGCGCATTTCCACTGCCGAAATCAGTCATTTTCGGGGTAAACCTAACTTTTTAATTTGTATGAAAACCAGAGAAGTCATGAAGAATCTACACCATATCCTGCTGTCCATTACTGTCTTAATGCTGGTCGCTTGCGAAGATCAACTGGATCAGCCCCCCATTTCGGAACGGGGGAGCAATAGTTTTTACCAGAATGCCAACGATTTTGTGCAAGCCATCAACGGAGCTTATGCTCAGTTAAGCCCTTACCCGATCTGGCACTTCGAGCTATCCGAGATCCGGTCTGACAACATGTATGTGCCGGGGCTGGGAGGAGTACGAGACTATAGCGCAATCAATAACTTTTCCAAAACTTTGGCGACGGCAACCTTTATCAATGATACCTGGAATGGATATTACAACGGTATCATGCGGGCTAACACCGTGCTGAACCAGCTGAATGCGGATGTTGTGCCGGACGAAGCGCTTAGAAATCGCCTTGAGGGAGAAGCGCGCTTTCTTCGAGCATTTTTTTACTTTGATATGATCCGGTGGTTTGGCAAAGTTCCTCTCATTACCGAACCGGTTTCTCCTTTGGAAGCTTTGAATATTCCCCGAGCTCCGGTGTCGGAGGTATACGAAGTCATTATTGAAGACCTACAGGAAGCTATTGGTAAGCTGCCCGATGCATATCCCGCCTCTGACCTGGGGCGGGTTACTGCTTACGCAGCGCGAGGTATACTGGCCCGGGTCTACCTGACCCGATCCGGCCCCCAACTCCATCCGGATGGGCCCAGCCTGGGAACCAATGATTACGAAGCTGCGCTGACGTTGCTTAATGAGATCATTAACAGCGGACAGTATGCGTTGCTGGAGAACTACGGAAGTATCTTCGATTACGAAAATGAAAACAATGCCGAGATCGTATTCGATATTCAATATCAGTCCGGAGGATTGGGTATTGGCGGGGAATACGTGTCTCAGCAGTATGCTGAGGCTTTTTCGCGGGCCGTCGGTATTCCTTTTGCCGGAGGTGCTTTTCCGGATGCTCCGAAGACCCCCTCGGATGACCTGCTTAGTTTATACCAGGAAACCGACACCCGTAAAGAAGCCAGCATTGCTGATGGCTATACTGATGTAAACGGTAATTATGTGGCAGAACCTTTCGTGGTGAAATACCTGGATCTGAGTAACCTCGGCGTGGACCGGTTTGATTTTGAGTTAAACTACCCCGTTATTCGTTACGCCGATGTGTTGATGATGAAGGCGGAAGCGATTCTCCAAGGGGCCTCCGGCAGCCAGGCGGAAGTGGATGCGATTGTCAACGAGATCAGAGCGAGAGCCGGATTGACAACACCGGTTTCTAACGTCACGCTGGAGATGCTGCTAGACGAGCGACGACTGGAATTTGCCGGTGAAGGCTTGCGTTGGCACGACCTGGTAAGAACCGGCAGGGTGCTGGACAATATGAATGCCTGGCTGGTGGGAGCCGATGATACCGGAGTGATGCCCAGTACTATCGACGAAACCACGATCATCTACCCTGTCCCCCAGAATCAGATTGATATCAAAGAAGGATTGTACGATCAAAATCCGGGCTATTAATTTAATTAGCGGTATACTACCCCGCATAAAGCTGGGTACCTGGTTTGTTTGAGATCAGGCATCCGGCTTTATAGTTTTACCCATCATCACGCAAACATTAGTGGCTGTTTTGTTAATGAAAAAATCATCTTCTAACCTGACTAATATTTTACATGCTGTTCAAGGGTTGCTGCGCAACTTCCGGGTCAGTAGTTTATTCATACTTCACCTTTTCATGCTGGCTTATACTCCTGCGGTCCGTGCGCAAACCGGAGTGGGCAACTACCAGTCTGGGTACACCCGAGCCGGAAACGAGTTTACTTTTTCTCATACTGAGGCCGATGTGAAGCTGGAATTCTGCACTCCCACCACGCTTCGGGTTCGGACGAGCTGGGATCGGGAATTCGAAGAAAATGAACCCTGGATGGTGGTCAAATACGAATGGGCCAACGTGGAAGTGAAAGCTACTGAGCAGGATGATTACTTCCTGTTGGAAACTGAAGCACTTCGGGTGAAAGTGGGGAAATCTCCTTTTTCATTGGTGGTGGCTACGGCTGATGGCAGGGTACTCACCACCGAAACAGGGAAAGAAAGAGGGAGCTTTCAGGAGGGCGAAGCGGTGCTGTGCCGCAAGCAACTGATGCCCGAAGAGCATTTCTTTGGTTTCGGAGAACGTATGGATGCCCTGGACCAACGGGGAAAGAAAGTGAAGCTCAATGTAGGCCGGGGCCAGGGGCGCCCGCACATCGTAGGTGCGTATAATATTCTTAAAGCGAATTATTGTCCGGTGCCTTTTTTTATGAGTACGCGGGGCTACGGTATCTTCCTGCACAATGCCTACGCCACCGAATGGGATATGGGTGCGGCCGATCCGGAGCAGTACAGTTTTCAAGCTGAAGGTGGTGAACTGGATTACTACCTGATGTATGGGCCCGACTTTTCCACCATCCTGGATCAATACACGACCCTCACCGGGAAATCGCCACTGCTCCCGATGTTTGCCCTGGGTTTGCACGTAGGCACCTACAGCGGAGGCACCTGGGGATATGAAGAGATGACTTCTACCCAGTACGTCATCGCCCTGGCCCGCCGGTTTCGGGAGCTGGGAATACCCATTGATATTTTGCATCTGGATTCTACCTGGCGCATCTTTGGCAAAGTTGGGGGCACCGGAGCGACTTCGTTTGAGTGGCGGAATACCTTCGATAACCCGGAAGCCATGTTTGATAGCCTGTATGCCCTGCACCTCAATATGGTTGGATTACACCTGCGCCCCCGTTTTGATAACGGTAAGACATTGAACCTGCTGGACCAGGCCCGGGAAAAAGGATATACCTATCCGGAAGCGGATAATCCAGGGGAGTTTGTCAATTTCTTTGATCAGGAAGCCGTAGATTGGTGGTGGGAAAACGGGGTGAAGCGCATTGCTTCCATTGGGGCTATGTTTCTGAAAACCGACGAAGGCAGTGCCTTTGGCCAAAAAGCCAATGAAAGTGATAAGATCGGACCTACGGGAAAAGAAGTAGAGAGGCTGCACAACCTCTTTCCGCTGGCTTATGCCAAAGCCCCATACGAAAAGTTTGCCGAATACAACCAATTGCGGGGTATGAACCATACCCGCGAAGGATATGCGGGCATCCAACGCTATCCCTTCATTTTTGCGGGCGACTGGCCCAGTGAGTGGCAGTACTTTGCTCCAGTCATTAAAGCAGGATTAAATGTCGGGATGTCCGGGGTGGGGTATTGGGCGCACTGCATGGGTGGTTTTGAGCATGCAGCTGACCCGGAGCTCTATATTCGGTGGTGCCAGTTTGGCCTGCTCAGCCCGATAGCGCACCTGTTTGGCATGGACCATCCAGGCTACAAAGAATCCTGGAACTACGGGGAAGATGCGCTGCGGAACTTCAAAAAATACGACCAGCTCCGCTATCAACTCATTCCCTACCTGTACAGTAACGCCTATCAGATGTACGAAACCGGCCTGCCACTGATGCGGGCGCTGGTGCTGGAACATCAGGATGATGTCAATACCTATGATATTGCCGATCAGTATATGTTGGGTAGCCAGCTGATGGTTTGCCCGGTAACCACCAAAGGAGCGCAGACACGGGTAGTATATCTGCCGAAAGGCAGTTGGTTTGACTACTGGACGGGCAAGCCGTATGAAGGAGGACAGTACATCAGTGTGACAACCCCGCTGGATACCATCCCCATTTTTGCCAAAGGTGGCGCGATTGTGCCCATGCAGCCCGTCGTGAATTACATCGGGGAGCAGCCTATGGACATGATCACACTGGATATCTTTCCCAAAGAAGCCTCGGAGTTTGTGCTTTATGATGACGATGGAAAGAGTCTGGCCTATCAGCAGGACACTTTTGCCTCGACTGCGATTCGGTGTGAAGCGCAGGACCAACTGACCAGCATACGGATAGGCGCACCCGACGGAAGTTATGCCGTGCCGGAAAGAACCTATCAACTAAAAGTTCACACCCTGAAATCGCCGACTGGGGTGCGGGTGGGAGGTCAGAAGCTGGTGCAGGCCGAAAACCAGTCTGACACAAGCAATACTTCTTCCCCGGCCTGGTATTTTCATGAAGATGAGCAGCTGCTGTACATCCAACCGGAAGGAAATAGTAAGCGGGAGTTGCTGGTTGAAATATCGTACTAGAAATCGTAGCTTGGGTGCTGATACTTACAATATGCCTAACACATCAGAAATAGTAAAAACTACCTGTGCGCTTTTTGTACTGCTGGTCCTGCAATTTTCCTTAGCCCCTGTATCGGCTCAGATTATTAAAGAACCAATCCCTGACAAACTGGTGGTGCTGACCTTTGATGATGCCGTAAGTACCCACTCCACCTTCGTAGCGCCTTTGCTAAAGAAGTATGGTTTTGGCGGCACCTTTTTCGTCTGCGAGTTTCCTCCGGACTTTGAAGATAAGACCAAGTACATGACCTGGGAGCAGATTGAGGAACTGGGTACGATGGAATTTGAAATCGCCAATCATACCCATACCCATCGGCATGTGAACCAGATGAATGAGTCTGAGTTTATCGAAGAGCTTCGGTATATTGAGGAAAAGTGTGCAGAACTAGGACAGGAAAAGCCAGTCAGCTTTGCCTATCCGGCCTATGATACCGATCCTTCGGCCATTAAAACGCTCCAGAACCAAGGTTATATTTTTGCCCGAATCGGAGGCGATCAGCCGTATGACCCTACCCAACATCATCCGTACCTCATTCCAAGTTATAGCACCACGGGCACTGATAAACAACGAATCTTGGATGCGATTGATCAGGCGAAAGGTGGCAAGATCGTGGTGCTTACGGTGCATGGCGTACCCGACTACGCCCACGACTGGGTGACTACTCCTCCCGAACTCTTTGAGGAATATATGCAGTACCTCCATGAGCACGATTATCAGGTCGTCGCCCTTCGCGACCTGAATAAGTACATTGATGTTGATCAGGCGTTAGAGAAGATTGCGCCGGACTTTTAAATAAACGGGCATAAATAGCGTATCATTTTTATACTGCATCCGCCTCATAATTCTAGGTCATCGGGGGGCGGTTTTTCGAAAAATTGCACCCGGCATGGATCGCTGTTGCTTAGGTTATTCCATCTCTAGAGAGAGCGATTTAAATTGCCCTACTTCTTCACCCGGAATATCCACCGCTCGTAAGTGCAGAGAATACTGCCCTTGGGTAAGGTTTATTTTGCCAAGGCGAACACGTTTCCAGTGGGCATCTACGTGGTTACCCGGAGGAGTATGATTGACTACTGGAATGGTTTTCAGCGGGAAGGCTTCTTTTAGTGGGTGGGTTATCGTTTGGTCTCCTGCGGTTACCTGGATGAGCGCACCTGCGTTTTTTGGGTCATTGGCATATTCCATCCACACCGTGTATTCTCCATCACGCACAACCTCGATGGGCCAGCGGATGGTATCCTTGGTCGTGGTCCAGTGCGTAATCCAGTCGTTGGTGTATCCATTGTCAAACTGGTAGTGGATTTCGCCGCTGAGCGTTGCTTCATGGGCGGGCAGTACCGCGGCTGGCATTTCAGCGTAGCCGACCGGGATTGGTAATTCCTCAAGGTTGCGGGTTACCTGCCCGTACCACTGCTGGTATTTACTGGCTAAAGTCTCGGCCAGAGTGGGCTTCCGGGAGGTAATGGAAGTCTGTTGCCCCGGATCTTCCACCATGTCATACAGCAGTGTTTCTCCACTCCGGTTCATCACCAGACGATGGTTCTGCGTACGGACTCCACCTGGGCGGGACGTAACCGCTTTACCGGAATAATGGGTGAAGAGGGTACGATCAGGCCAATCGGTAGAGTAGCCTTTCATGAGCGGGAGTAAGTTGATGCCATCCAGCGCCAGTGAATCCGGCACGGATAATCCGGCTAAGGCCACCAAGGTAGGAAGCATATCGATATGGGCCGCCATTTGGGTGATCGTCGTGTTCTGGGGTAGTCCATCGGGGTAGCGGATGAAGCAGGGGACGCGCACTCCGCCTTCGTCTACGCTGGCTTTAATGCCTTTCATGTCTCCATTGTACCGATGACCATTTGGACCATTGTCGGTCAGGAAAATGACGATGGTATTTTTGGTTTTTTGTAGCGAGTCCAGGGCGCGTAACAGGCGACCGATATTCTCGTCCATGTTCTCCACCATGCCGTACACCGCGGCGGTCTTATCATCCAGTCCCTTACGCTTATATTTTTCAAAGTAATGATCTGCCACCTGAAAAGGGGCGTGCGGTACGTTGTAGGGCAGGTAACAAAAGAAAGGTTCGTCTTGGGCATCCTCCATAAAATCAATGGCGGCATCGGTCAGCAGATCGGTGATATACCCTTCGTACGTTTGCATCTTTCCATTGTGTTCCAGGGTCGGGTTTTCATAACGATTCCAGTGCCCGCCACAGAAGCCTAGAAACTCATCAAAGCCCTGCCCTAAAGGGTGATGCGGGTACTGCTCCCCATTGTGCCATTTTCCAAAGATACCGGTACGATACCCATCGGATTGCAGTATCTCGGCGATGGTGACCTCCTCCGACCGCATGGCAACGCCCCGGCCAGTGACGGCATAGGTGTTGGTACGTAGATAATCCCGTCCCGTCAGCAGCGAGGCCCGGGTAGGAGCACAGACCGGGCTGACAAAAAAACGGTCGAAGCGGAGGCTTTCCTGTCCTAGCGCATCCAGCACCGGAGTATCAATGTGTTCGTTGCCATGTCGGTGCAGGTCGCCCCATCCCTGGTCATCCGACATGATCAGCAGGATATTGGGAGGGGACTGGGCAAGCAAGGCACTGAGACTAAAAAAGCAGAAAAGTACCCCGAGCAAGATTGGTTTGGTCATGAGGAGGTGTGGCACGAGTTAATAATCAGTCTCCCGGTTCTTTTGGGCCTCATTCGACCGGGCTTTCTGGTCTACAAAATACGGTTGAAATGTGTAGGATGAGTGGGTTGTCCACGGGACATTGGTACTGGGTAAATACCGTTTAAGCTTTTCTTTTTGCTCCTGATACTCAGCCTGTCCGGCGATATTGCTCCATTCCTGCGGATCAACCGTATGGTCGTAAAACTCTTCACCGCCATCTTCGTACTGGATATACCGAAAGTCTCCGGTTCTTACCGCATGGTTATGCATGCCGAAGGTGGTGATGGCCTGCCACGCTTCTTCCGTGGGTTGATCTTTGATCAGCGGCACCAGGCTGCGTCCTTCATTCCGGGGGTAAGGCGGTAGTCCGGTCAACTCAAGTAAGGTGGGGTAGATGGAGAGCAGCTCGACAGCTTCGGTGATCACCTTGCCGGAAGGTAGTCCCGGTCCGGCCATCATGAGGGGGGCGTGGGTAGCTTCTTCCCACAGGCAATGTTTGGCAAACGTACCTTTCTCCCCCATGCGGTAGCCGTGATCCGACCAGAGCACGATGACCGTATTGTCAGCATAGGCGCTGTTTTCCAAAGCATCTAATAACTGGCCTACCTGATGATCCACAAAGCTGATGCAGGCCAGATAGGCTTGCACAATGTCACCCCAGGAATTAGACTTGATAGCCCAGTCAGTAGACGGCATCATGGGCAGGTCATTGATCTGCTGGGCAACCGCTGGAACATCCTCCAGGTCATCGGCTTTATACGGAGGCATATGCAGTTGATCCACCGGGTGCAGGTCAAACCAGGGCTGGGGTACGTACAGCGGGACGTGGGGGCGTAAGAAGCCTACGGCTAAGAAAAAGGGTTGTGCATAGTCCCGTTGCAGACGCTCGCTGGCCCACTGGGCTGAGTGGTAATCGGGCATGAGCGAGTCTTCTGCCGGGTAGGCTCCCCAATCGGTGCTCGTCCGCCCGTAATTTTCTCCACCATAGCCATCCCACACAAAACGTTCTTCGGGCACCGGCCCAAACCCTTTCGCCCGTCCTCCCGATTCATCAAAGACGCCATCCGGGGCATGCTGATGAAAAAGCTTGCCGATACCCATGGTATGGTAACCCTGCTGCTTGAAGTATTCGGGCAGGAAGATGATGTCTTGCGTAACCTCATTATCCTGCCGGATCATATTGTCGTCGATCATCCCGTAGATGCCAGTGGTAGAAGGGCGTAAGCCGGTCATCAGCGAGGCGCGGGAGGGACCGCAGAGCGGAGCCTGGCAATGCGCATTTTGAAACAGCACTCCCCGAGCGGCCAGTCGGTCCAGGTTCGGAGTTTTGGTATCGGGGTGCCCTTTATCTGGCGAGATCCGCATACAGCCCAGCCAGTCATTCAGATCATCTACGGCAATGAATAATACATTGGGATGCTCTTCCGCTTTGGACGGTGACTGAGCCAGGACGGAGGGCACATTACCAAAGACAAAAAGGCCAAGTAGGCAGGCGATTCCGGTGAGGGCTGATTTCGGAGGTACCAGCTTTCGGTAGTTGATTTTCAGTAAGTCATACGCTCGCGCATTCTGAAAGGGTGCTAACATCGGTTTGGGGTAGGTTTAGGGTTGTCGTAGTAAGATAAAGGAAAGAAATGTCTTTGTCAGAAGTTTACGCGAGAATTCCGTTGACCAGATTGCCGTGCACATCCGTAAGGCGATACCGACGGCCCTGATGCTTGAAGGTGAGCCGTTCGTGATCCACTCCCATCAGGTGCAGTAGCGTCGCCTGAAAGTCATGTACGTGCACCGGGTCTTTGATGATGTTGTAACCAAACTCATCGGTTTCCCCGTAGCTCATACCGGCTTTCACGCCTGCACCAGCCATCCAGACGGTGAAGCAGCGGGGGTGGTGATCGCGACCGTAGTTATCTTTCAGCAGCTTGCCCTGAGAGTAGTTGGTACGCCCGAACTCCCCGCCCCAGACCACCAGCGTGTCCTCTAATAAACCCCGCTGTTTCAGGTCTTTCACCAGGGCTGCCGAGGCCTGATCCGTATTCTTGCACTGATTTTTAATGCCATTGGGCAGGTTGCCGTGCTGGTCCCAGCCCTGGTGGTAGAGCTGTACGAACTTTACATCGCGCTCGATGAGGCGACGGGCCATCAGACAGTTGGCCGCATAGGTACCCGGATCACGGGCATCGGGACCGTACATATCAAACACCCAATCCGGTTCATCAGACAAATCAGTGACATCAGGTACCGAAGTCTGCATCCGGAAGGCCATTTCGTACTGGGCAATGCGGTTCTCAATTTCCGGGTCGCCGTAGATATCCATCTGGGCCTGGTTCAGCTTCTTCAGGTGATCCAGCATATCCCGCCGGTCCTCGTGGTGGTAGCCGTTGGGATCATTCAGAAACAGTACCGGATCTTTCCCCGAGCGGAACTGCACTCCCTGGTAGCGGGAAGGCAGAAAGCCATTGCCCCACAGACGGGCATATAATGGCTGCCCGCTGCCGTTTTTAGACACCAGCACGATAAAGGCGGGTAGGTTCTCATTATCCGAACCAAGCCCGTAGTTCATCCACGACCCGATGCTGGGACGCCCCGCCTGCTGGGAGCCCGTCTGGAAGAAAGTGATGGCCGGATCGTGGTTGATGGCTTCGGTGTGCATACTCTTGATAAAGCACAGCTCATCCACAATCTGGCTGGTGTAGGGCATCAACTCACTCACCCAGGCCCGGCTTTGCCCGTGTTGGGCGAACTGGAAATAGGAACCTGCCAGGGGAAAAGAAGATTGTCCGGCACTCATGCCCGTCAGCCGCTGCCCCTGCCGTACCGAGTCGGGTAGTTCTTTCCCGTGCATCTTTTCCAGGTTCGGCTTGTAGTCGAAGGTTTCCAGTTGCGACGGACCGCCGCTTTGAAACAGGTAGATCACGCGCTTGGCTTTGGGAGCAAAATGCGGTGACCCCAGCACTCCGTCCCCATCCCCCGGGCTGCTTTGGGCAAAGGTCCGGTTGGTATGAAACATGGAACCGAGTGCCGCCGCTCCCAATCCCATCGCGGTTTTGGATAAAAAAGTACGGCGGTTAACCTGGCTGGCAATACGGATAATATCGTCGGGAGAATTCATGGGGGTGTCATCGTTTGGTAATGAAAGCATCGGAGTTCATGATGGTACTGGCCAGCACAGTATAGGAAGCCAGTGCCACCGGAGAAGCACCCGAAGTAGAAGGAGTGTCTCCCTGGCTTAGCCATCCTTCGGCCTTCTCCGGAGACTGCTCAAACTTAGCAGTTTCCGATGTCAGCAATTCCTGAAGTATCTGGCTCTCCTGAGGTTTCGGGCTGCGTCCCGTCAGCAGGCGGAAGGTATGGTTGATCCGTTCGGTTGGCTGGGCTTTTTCCTGAATCACCTTTTGGGCGATCACCCGGGCCGCTTCTACAAACTGCGGATCGTTCAGCATGATCAGTGCCTGCAACGGAGTGCTGGTCTGCTGCCGTTTTACCACGCAGTAGCTGCGATCCGGAGCATCGAAAGTATTCATGGTAGGAGGCGGTACCGTGCGCTTCCAGAAGGTATACAGACTGCGGCGGTACAGTTTATCTCCCTGGTCAGGCTCATAATGTCCGCCGTTGAAGGCCCAGAGCCCTTCAGGTTGGTAAGGTTTTACACTCGGTCCGCCAATGTTCGGCGTGAGCAATCCGCTGGATGCCAATGCACAATCCCGTAGCATTTCCGCACTCATACGCGCCGAGGGCCCCCGGGCCAGTAGCAGGTTTTCCGGATCATCCTTCCGCTGTTCGGACGGCACGGTGGACGATTGGCGGTAGGTGGCCGACATCACAATCATCTTCTGCAGGGCTTTGATATCCCAGCCTGATTCCCGGAAAGTGATGGCCAGCCAGTCGAGCAGACGGGGGTGGGAGGGCATCTCACCCTGGTTGCCAAAATCAGCAGCCGTCTTCACCAGCCCTCGGCCAAAGTACGTCTGCCAGTAGCGATTCACGATGACCCGGGACGTCAGTGGATTGTCGGGATGCATGAGCCATTGGGCCAGACCCAGTCGGTTTTGAGGCAGAGTATCCGGAAAGGGCAGTACACTGGCGGGCGTGGTCGGCTGTACTTCTTCACCGTGGGCATCATATACCCCACGTTCGAGCAAATAAGTAGGCCGAGTTCCCTCCAGTTCGTCCATGATCATCACTTCGGCGACTGCTTCGGTGATCCGGTTTTTCTGCCGTCGTAGTTGCTGAAGCTGATGCAGTTGCCGGGGATACGCTTTGACCTGCTGTTGAAGGTACGCTTCAAAATAACCGGTCAGGGTCGTTGCTGCTTCGGGTTCCTGCGCCTGTCCGGCCAGCTCAGCGATCTCGGGCAGGGTCAGTTCCCGTTCGTAGACCTTAATGTCATCCACCAGTCCATTCTTAAAACCAACCCCGCGCATCCGGGCCCCGATCTGAAGACCCGGCTCGTGATCCAGGGCCGGAAAGAGGATGTCTTTGTACAGATGATCCTTTTCCGTGTGCATGGCCACGGGTTGCCCATCCAGAAACAGGCGGAAGCCATCGGCCTGGCTGCTGCCGTCGTAGGTCACGGTTAGGTGAACCCACTGTTCTTTAGGGGCCTCCTGCTCGGAGAGCCGGATGATATTGTTATACGGCCAGGTATGGGCCATCAGCAGTTCAAACTTATTCTCCCGTAAAGCCAGATGATAGCCCCGAAAGCTGTAGAGAATTGCGCCTTCCCCTTTGTGGAAGATCACGCCCTCTTTTTGCGCTTTCGGAATATGCACCCACAAGGCAATGGAAAAAGGATCGGCCCGCTCGAAGATACCGACTTTACCCAGTTTCAACTCCTCATCCCCATTGAGCTTCACCGCTTTTCCGAGCTTGCCTTCAACCAGCACCGGGTCAGGCAGGGAACCTTGCGGTTCGCTGGATACCCGGTTCACAAACTGTCCCTGTTGCAGATGGTCCAGGGTGAAATGCGCCTGTAGCCCCGCTTCCAGCCGGTTAGAAAGGGATAACTTCCCTTCCGCATACCGTTGCGCAAAGACGGGTTGCTCTGTCTCCCGAATCTGCTCCAGTTGCTGTTGGGTTTCGGTAATCTTGGCATCAATGAAGGCAATCAGGCTGTCCTGTTGTTCATCCGGCATCAGCATTGTCGGAACGGGCATGGCATTGTCCCAGGAGATTTGTCCGGCTTCGTCGATGTTGTTGAAGAAGCCGGATAAGCTGTAGTATTCTTTCTGCGAGATCGGGTCGTATTTATGATCATGGCAGCGGGCGCATTCAACGGTCAGCCCGAGAAAGGCGGTGCCCAGGGTGTTGGTACGGTCCGCCACGTATTCCACCCGATACTCTTCGTTGACAATCCCACCCTCCATGTTTTGGGCATGGTTGCGGTTAAAGCCGGTAGCCAGCTTCTGCTCGGGGGTGGCCTGAGGCAGCAGATCACCCGCCAGTTGCCAGGTGGTGAACTGGTCGAAGGGGATATTTTCATTAAAGGCCTGGATCACCCAATCGCGCCAGGGCCAGGCCGGGCGATAGCGGTCTACGGAATAGCCATGGGTATCGGCGTAGCGGGAAACATCCATCCAGTCGGTGGCTAGCTTTTCTCCATAATGCGAAGAAGCCAGCAGCCGGTCTACGACTTTCTCGTAGGCATTGGGAGCCGTATCCGCCAGGAAATCATCCATTTCGGCGACGGTAGGCGGAAGACCGGTTAAATCCAGGCTCACCCGGCGCAGTAAGGTCTCTTTGTCAGCCTCCGGGGCCGGAGTCAGGCCTTCGCGTTCCAGTTTGTCCAGTACGAAGTGATCAATAGGATTTTGAGGCCAGTCCTGCTGCTGCACGGCGGGAAGGGGATACTTCTTTGGTTTGATGAGCGCCCAGTGGGGTTTATATTCGGCTCCCTCTTCAATCCACTTCAGCAGCACGGCTTTCTCGTAAGCGGTAAGGCTGAGATTGGACTCGGGGGGCGGCATGATCATTTCGGGGTCATCTGCCGTGATGCGATGGAAGACTTCACTTTTGGCCAGATTGCCGGGAACGATGGCCCGGTTTCCACTTTCCAGGGAAGCAAAGGCCAATGTTTCGTCACTCAGGCTGAGCCCGGCCTCAATGGCCGCTTTATCGGGACCGTGGCAGAAGAAGCATTTATCCGAGAGAATGGGTTTGACGTGCAGGTTATAGTCCAGTTCCTGGGGCAGACTCTGTTCGGCTTGCACGACCTCCTCCGGTTTATCCACCGATCCGCAACGGCTCAGGCAGAAGATGACCAGGACACTTTCCAGTAACAAAGTGTTTCTTCGTAGAACCTGTAGGGTGGAGCGTATCGGCTGCATATTAGCTCGTGTGGTAAAAAGTAGCTGCCTAATTTACTAAAAGAGTGAATACACTGCACGGAAGTACGCTATTATTATGGATAAAATAATAAAGCGCGACATCCCGGCAAACAGTAGCTCCCGAAGCAGGAGTGTTTTGGGCACAACCCGGAGTGTGCCGTGGTGTATAACATGGGCAAACCCGGTAGCGGGAGGTTTGCCCGGGAGGCTACCGCCCCTCAGCAGCATGCGGGGCGGGGTAAAAATTGTTTGTCTAGTGTGCCTCGTACAGCAAGGGGAAGAATTTCCCGGTGATCTGTTCTCCGTTCGGGACGACCGGTACTCCGGTCAGCAGTTCTTCATTGGTTGCGGACTTCGTGCCATCGGCAAATACGTTCAGTACGAAGGCTCGGCGGGAGCGGTCCGACTTGTTTTCGTAAGAGCCATGGACCATCAGGGGGTGGTGGAATGCCCCGTAACCCTTGTCCATTTCAATGGGAACCGGTTTGAATTCAGCTTTCTGTTCCTCCGTCAGGTAATCCATCAGCCCTTCCATGTCTCCGGCCAGTTCGGGCTTGTCCAGCAGGCCCCAGCGGTGGCTGCCGGGTACGTAATACAGGCAGCCGTTATCGATCGTGGCATCATCCAGCCCCGTCCAGCAGGTGAGATGCTGCATGGGTTGGGAGCGCGTCCAGTAGGAGTAGTCCTGGTGCCAGGCGACGACCCCGCCGTGCTTGGCGGGTTTGCAGAATAGCTGATCGTGCCAGAAGCGCACGGACTGGTTGCCCAGTAACTGGCTGGCTGCCATGACAAAAGCGGGGTTCCACAGCACATCATGAAAGCCCGGCCCAATGCGCCAGTGGCCTAAAGAGTGAAACAGTACGGTGTTGGGGTCCTGGGATTCGTTGGAGTGAAATTCGTAGAACAGCGCGTGTGACGGATGATCCGGGTCGGCAATTACGGCCAGTTCTTCGTTCAGGGCATCTACCTGCCAGGCTTCCAGCAGTTTGATGTTGGGCAAATACCCGTTTTCGTGAAAAAAGTTGACCTGCCCCTCACTCAGTTTATAAGGTTCCCACTCCTCGGGAGTCTGAGGCTGGGGGAAGAAGTCTGATACCAGTTGATGGATGTTGGCTAAGTCTTCGGTTTGCTGTTGTACAGTGTCCATGTTATGCGCAATTGATGATATGAGGGATAAAGATACATAGATTTCCTGAAGGGATCTTCTCTTATTTTAGCGCATAAGTACCCTATTTTGTCGTCACCAGTCCTGGTGGCTGCCAAATGAGGTAAAGAAAAGGTAGGCAGATGCCGTGGAGCTAGGCCAGCTGCTGGTGGAAGAACCGGAGGCTGTCCCGGATGTGGGTTTGCCAGTAGGGCCATTCGTGTCCGCCGGGGAATTCTTCGTAAGTATGGTCAATCTGCGCTTCGGTGAGTTGGCGGTGGAGGGTGCGGTTGTGCTCAATCAGCAGATCCTCGGTGCCGCAGTCGAAGCGTAGTGGCGGGGGAGTGGGTGCGGCCAGCAGGGTTTGCCAGACACTGTGGTCGACGGGAGGGGCGGACTGGTACTCGGCCAGGGGTTCTTCTACAAACAGGGGCATCTGATCAATGGCGGTGATGGACGAATGGGCGGAGATGGCCCGGAACCGATCGGGGTACTTGCATCCCAGCCGAAGAGCGCCGAAGCCTCCCATAGACAATCCGCTGATGAACTGGGGAGAGTTCTGGCTTACTGAGGGGATATTTTCTCGTATGGCCGTTGGCACATCATCCACAATCCATCGTTCAAAGTCATAGGCATGGTGGGCCAGGTAGGCCGAGCCGTCGCCCCAGAGTCCGTCGGAGGGCATGGCGAGGACCATCGGGCAGATCTGCTGTTCCAGAATCATTTGTAGGGCCGTCAGATGCACTCCGCCTTTGAACGCCCATACCCAGGCGCTTCCGTAGACGCCGTGGAGTAAGATGACCAAGGGCAGGTCATGCAAATCGTGGCCCGGGGGCACGAAGACACAGATGTCGCCCCGGCCTTTCAGGTGCGGGGTTTTGACCGTGATGAAGCGGAGGTGCTGCTGCTCGAAGGCGGGGTCGGATAATTCGGTGGTGCTAAACATCGTTTCAATCAAAGGTTATCACGCCCTTGGCATTCTTTCCGGCCAGCATATCGTCCAGGGCCTGAGACAGTTGGGTCAGGGGATAGGTACGGGTGATCAGTTCTTCCAGCAGTAACGCCCCGCGATCGTACCAGTCCGCCAGTCGGGGAAAGTCTCGCTGGGGTTGGCAGCCACCGTAGAGGGGGTTGATGTAGACCTTATCCCATTCAAACAGGCGCATGTCGATGGTGATGTCCTGCTCAATGCCACTGACCTGCACGGCGGTTCCGGCGTTGCGCACCATCGCCAGGGGAGCGGCTCCCAACTCCGGGATGGCGGTACACTCGAAGGCATAGTCGGCCCCCCGTCCCTGCGTCATCGCTTTCACCTGTTGTGCGGCTCCCAGCAAACCTGTATCATCCTTACTTGCCTCCAGGGTATGGGTGGCCCCGAACTGCCGGGCCATGGTCAGCCGTTGGGCATTGATATCAATGGCGATAATAAGGCGGGCCCCTGCCAGCTTCGCTCCCTGGATCACATTCAGGCCGACACCCCCCGTACCCAGCACGACCACGGAGGAGCCCGGCGGTACTTTCGCCGCATTCAGGACGGAACCTACGCCGGTCATTACTCCACAACTGATGATGCTGGCCGCCGGGAACGACATGCCCTCCGAAGGGTTTTTAACTACTGCCGACTCTTTGACCAGCGCGTATTCGGACATGGTACCCAGGTTGAAGGAGCGGTCAATCGGCTGATTTTTCCAGTGCGTACCTTCCCGGTGGGCATGGCCGGGAGTGTAGCCGTTCCCGCCCGCGACCACCGGAGAGTTTTGCTCGCAGATATGTTCGTTTCCCAGCGCACACTGGAAGCAGTGACCGCAGGGGGTGGCCCAGTTCAGGATCACCGGGTCGCCGACGGATACGGAAGAAACATCCGAGCCGACGGCTGCTACCACGCCCGCCCCTTCGTGTCCCATCACAATGGGTTTGCCCCAGCGCAGGGAGTCGTAGTCGGTATGGCAGATGCCGGCGGCTTTCATCTTCACCAGCACTTCGTCGGCTTCCGGAGCCTGAATTTCGGTTGTATCAATGGAAAAGGTGCCGTCGCTTAAAGCAATGGCCGCCTGGCAGGTGGTACGCATGGGAGGTTGTCGTCAAGGTTAACCCCCCAAAAGTACACAATTCTCCCGGGCCTCCCATACTACATTATTGCTCAATGACTACCCGATATTGACTATTCTGCTCTCATTCTATCAGGTTTATGGCCGGTATCTGTTATATTAACGCACTTGTGGGTAGATGGCTGATGGTTGGAAGACGCAATGGAAGTCGGTATTGGGCGAAGGGCCGCCGGGCAAAAGCTAATAGGATACGCTTACCCTAATACGGTCTCCTGCTTCTCGTCTCCGTGTTCCTTTTTGTCTGCACTCTTCCAGTCTGCCCCCTCAATCTTTCAACCCCTGATAATATGAAAGCGCAGTTTGAAAAGGTGTCGGCTTCCCCGGATAGCTCATTCCGGGCCTTTGGCTACGAGAACCAGGCCTTTGATGCCCCCTGGCATTTTCATCCGGAGTACGAGCTGACGTATATCCTCAGCAGTCGGGGCATACGCTATGTGGGCGATAGTGTAAAGCGGTTTCAGGAAGGCGACCTGGTATTGGTGGGAGCGAACCTGCCGCATTGCTGGAAGAATACCGGGACACAGCTGACTCCGGCCCGTTCAGTGGTAATCCAGTGGCAGGATGATGTGCTGGGAGTGGGAGGCATGGAGAAACGGGAGTTCATGGGAGTGAAGCGGCTGTTGGGACTGGCCAACCGCGGGCTGTGCTTTGGAGCAGATGAGGCCGTCGGGGTACGGGAGAGGATGGTGGAGATGGTCACCCAGCCCCCGCTTCCCCGACTGATCAGCCTGCTACAGGTGCTGGACCAGCTGTCGGCTTCGCGCTACGCGCTGCTGTCGGGAAGCACATTTACCCCTCAGCGCAACTACGAAGCGAATGCGCGGGTGAATACCATCTATAACTATGTGGCGGAGCACTATCGGGAGAAAATCTCTCTGGAAGACATTGCCTCGCAGGTGGCCCTGAGCGAAGAAGCCTTTTGCCGGTTCTGCAAGAAGACCCTGCACAAGTCGTTCTTCTCCTTTCTGAATGAATTTAAGATCAACCAGGCCTGTGAGCTGCTGATTGAGACCGACCTGCCCGTGGCCCAGGTCGGCTATACGTCTGGCTATGAGAGTCTGCCCTTCTACTACCGGCAGTTTAAAAAATACATGCGCTGCTCCCCTGCCGCCTACCGGAAGAAGTTTCGCTTTCCGCTGGAGCCGCCATCCGCCTGAGTGGTGGGGGTTTGGTCAGTTGTCAGAAGAATTATGGCCGGAGGGTTTATTCGGGCAGCCGCCTTCCGTATATTGCTTTCGCATTGCAGTTCAACCAAAACCAGCAGTATTACCCCGAGCGTTTAGTCATACAGAATATGAAAACCATTACCCTTCAGCTACCCGGAAACTTTGCCTATACCGAAACCACCCTGGACGATCAATTGTCCGCCGATGAAGTCCTGGTCAAGGTCCACCGCATTGGTATCTGCGGCACCGATTACCACGCTTTCCAGGGTAATCAACCCTTCTTTTCCTATCCCCGCATCCTGGGCCACGAACTGGGCGTGGAAGTGGCCGCGGTAGGAGCGGGAGTCACGCAGGTGGCCGTGGGAGATGCCTGTTCGGTAGAGCCCTATCTGAATACCACCCAGGACCAGGCGGTACGGCGGGGCTTTACCAACTGTGGGGAAAATGTGACAGTGTTGGGGGTGCATATTGATGGTGGTATGCGGGAGTATCTGAAAGTACCCGCGAAGTACCTGCATAAGTCCGAGCAACTAAGTTACGAGCAACTGGCGGTGGTGGAACCGCTGGGCATTGGTTGCCACGCCGTGAACCGGGCTGGTATCCAGCGAGATGACCTGGTGCTGGTGATCGGGGCGGGGCCGATTGGCCTGGGAGCGGTGCTGTTTGCCACGGCTACCGGAGCGAAAACTGTGTTGATGGACCTGAACGAAGACCGGCTGGCCTTTGCCCGACAGACCACGGAAATTGCCGGGACGGTGGTGGCCGGACAGGAGGATACGCTGGCGCAGCTCCGGGAGCAGTTTGACGGTGACCTGCCCACCGTGGTGCTGGATGCCACGGGCAACCGACATTCCATGAGCCATGCCCTGGAATACTGCGCTTCTGCCGGACGTGTCGTATTCATCGGCCTGTTTCAGGGAGATTTCTCCTTCCACGACCCTTATTTTCACAGGAAGGAACTGACGCTGATGGCCAGTCGTAATGCCCTGCCCTCCGATTTCCGGCAGATCATCCGTATGATGGAAGAGGGTAGTATCAGTACCGATGCCTGGATTACCCACCGGGCCCCCTTTGCGGGCATGATTACGCAGTTTGAGCACTGGCTGAAACCGGAATCCCAAGTGATCAAGGCCGTGGTGTCATTATAAAAGCAGGTAACAAGGCAATATACCGGCGTTTGCATTACCTGAAGGGGGAAGTGACATACCAATCACAATTGCTACTCTGTACCTCAAGACCTTCACACATGCGACAAAGGACTGCTCCTTTGTGTCTCGTGACTCCTACACATACGACAAACAGCCGCTCGTCTGCCGCTTGAGACCTCCTCACATGTAAGAAGCGATCGCCCGTCTGCCGCTTGAGACCTCTTCGTATGCAAGAAACGAGGGACCGTTGGTCGCTTGAGACCTCCTTACATGCGACAAACGACCGCCCGTCGGTCCCTCGAGACTCCCCAAGATGTGACCGACGAGCCGTCGCAAGCAGTGCATAACAGGGATTACCTGCTTAGTATGGTAAGATCAGTAGAGCATAAAAACCTGGTATCCTCTTGCTGGATGAACGCTAGTGAATTCCGGCATCTCTTGCTTGAACCCCTGGAACTCACTGGCGTTCCGGTGGGGTAAACATTTAAAAACTGCTGTCCGATCTCGTTGTTGTCTACCCGTGATTTGACAGATACTTAGCGCAGTGAGTTAATCCATTGGGCAATTTTCATAGCATCCTCCTTAGGAACCTGGGGCATAGGAGCCATCGGTGTCGCGTAGTCCGGCCAGTTTTCGGGCTGAGGTTGGTAGATCAACTCCACAATCTTCTCAGGGCTATACTTGCGTTTGGCTACATCCTTGAACGCCGGGCCCACCTGCCGTTTATCCGCCTGATGGCAGGCCGTACAGGTATTCTTGATCAGCAGCGGTTCAATTTCCGCAAAGGTGGGTGCCGCACTCGAGGCATTCGGGTCGTCGGGAGTGCTGGTGACCGCCTGCGCCTGAATGGCGCGGGACGCCTGCTGGGCATTGCTGGGCTGCGACCGTCGGGTTACCCATTCGCTCTGGGGCAGCTTCTCGCCTTCGGGAATGTTATTGAGGGTGTAGTAGGCCACCGGGTGGAGCACGCCCTGCCCGCCGTTGGCGGCCTTGATGCCCAGCACGTTCAGCTCATGCAGGTAGTACTGTCGCAGGTTGTCTACCACCACACGCACGCTTTTGCCATCCTCCGATACTTTCACTCCTTTGATCTTCAATGCTTCTTCGTTCACCGTCGGGCTGCCGTATACGGCGTGGTACTTGTAGATAAAGCTGCGACCGCCGTAAGCGTTCAGGTCTTCGGCCGAAGCTTTATCCACCGGTGAGGTGAACGCTATGGTGAATCCGTCGGGTTCGGCCTTTACGGTTTTCATCTCAAAGGGAGTGGCACCCGTCCAGACCAGACGTTCTAAGCCAGAGTTCTCCGAGCCAGCCGAGCCCCAGCCCCGGTTGGTTTCCCCTACGTACAGGGAGCCATCATCACCCCAGGTCATCCGCAGCACTCCGGACTGAAAGTTGGCGCGGAAGTCAAAGGCCACGCCCTGGTACTCGCCCTTCACCTTCTCCAAAGCTACCCGCATGATCTTACTCTGCCCCTGATCGCCCACCAGCAGTTGTCCGTTGAAGGGACCGAAGGCTTCTCCGTTATCAATGGTAACAATCTCGGAGTTAGAAATGCCCAGGATGCCGTGCGGCAACCATACCGCAGGGAGCTTGATGTTCGGGAACTCCTTCTGAGCCTCGAAGAGGAAGGTAGGATCGGTCTCGTCTTCAATGTTTTCAGGCTTAACATAACGCCCGTTTTCTTTCACCTGTCGCTTGTCGATCTTGGCGTAGAACTGCTCAGCGGTCAGATCAACGGGTGAGCCTTCTTCTCCGGCCCAGGACAGTCCGGCGGGGTGGCCGGTAAAGCTGCCTTTGGTCACGTGCCAGATGCCCCCGGAGCCCATCCAGTCGCCCTGGTTCTCGGCATAAAAGAACTCTCCGTCAATAATACCGATACCGCAGGGAGAGCGCATGCCAGTGGCCCAGGGGTGCATCTCACCTTCGGGAGTAATCTGCATGGACCATCCTCGCCAGGGCACCCGGCTTTCACCACGCCACCACTCTTCATCACCAAAGGCCACATTCCCCGTCACGATCATGGTGCTATCGGGCAGAAACTTGGGACCGTAGGAGTACTCGTGGTAGTGGCCGGAAAGGGGCCATTGGTAGATCGTTTCGTAGCGGTCGGCCCGGCCATCGCCGTTGGTATCGCTCAGTTTGGTCAGCTCCCCACGTTGGGCTACGTACAGGGATTGATCGCGGTAGGCCAGCCCCAGCGGTTCGTGCAATCCGCTGGCGTAGCGGGTGTAGCGGGGCAGGGAGCCTTCGAACATCTCGGTATTTTCTATTACCCACACATCGCCGCGTCGGGTGCTCAGGGCAATGCGCCCATCGGGCAGGGTGACCATCCCGCCCACTTCCAGCAGCATGCCTTCGGGGGTGGGCAGGGTCACGATCCGGTAATAATCGTCTTCGGTAGGAGGGTTCTCACCCTGGGCCCAGCTTAGCGCAGGGACAGCAAGGAGACCAAGGGTATATAAGAAGGAAAGAATCTTTTGGTACATGTCAGCAATGATTTACCAGATGATAGAATATTCAAAGGAAGAAGATTGGAGCGGGGTGACCAGCTCCTGCTGCTGATCTACCGTACGGACGGTTACCTGCTCATCCGCGGGGACGCGAATATAGTACTGTTGATCCACGACATAGCTGCCGTCGGGCATGGTTTCAATATGATCTCCCTGGGCCAGTTTAAGATACGTCTTCCCGTCGGGGTTACCCTCGGTGAAGGTCAGGGTGCGGGTAAGCAGATTGCCCTCCGCATTGGGGGTGACATGGTCTTCTACCATTTGTCCATCCATCTGGTAGATAAAGACCGGCTCACCGGTGGCTTCATCGATGCGGTAGCCTTGTCCTTTCCAGGCGCCCGGCTCATTCAGCGTGGCCGGGAATGCGGCGTTCGAGCTCGAGAGCTGTGCCAGCGAAGGCCCGGCAAACAGGTGCTGCACCGCCCCGCGCGGCCGGAAAGAGCCATCGCCCCGCTGGTGCCACATTGGAGTGGCATTCAGAAATTCACCCCGCCATACGCACACTGGGCTACCCGTGATGAGGTTATACACATAATGCACTCCACTGGGGCCGCCTACCCCAATGGTGTGGGTAAGGCGTTGGTCGCGTTGTCCTTCGTAATCCAGGAAGGCGCGCAAGAGCCGGGGTTCGTCCTGTACATTCACGTAGATGGGACCGGTTTCCGGCGATTCCGGTGGGAAGGAACTGATCTGATGCAAAGCCCGGGGGTAGGAATCGGTGCTGAAGATACCCAGTCGGACAGGCCAGGGCGGCGTTTCTTTGTAGTACACCAGCGTAAATGGGGTTTTACCGGCGGGAAGCGATAACGTTACTTCACTCTCGCCCCGGTAATTGTCGTAATTGTTCACTGCTAATGCTTCTTCTCCATCCACTTGCAGCAGGATACGCCCCATGTAGTTGAGTCGGAACTGGTAATCCCCGGCTTCGGGAGCTTCCAGGGCCCCCTGGTACAGGATGGTGAAGTTATCCAGCACTCCCGGCAGGGCCGCGGTGAGTTGATCCAGCGAGCCTTCACTGGCCGGAGACGCATTCATCAGAGAATCCAGCTTGCCGGAGGCATTGTCAAAGACCTTGTACTGTAAGTCTGTGAGGGAAACACTGGTCTCTTCCATCTGATGATAGCGGATGTTGCGGAAGGCCACCGGGCCGTGGTCGCCCTGAATCATGAGCGGGCCGCGGGGTACTTCGTTATTCTCTACCGGGCCGCCTGTAGGCAGCGGCACTTCCACGTTCTCGTGAATGCGCTCCCCGTTCAGGTCCACGTAGACGAATCGGGCGTTCTCGATTTTATTACCACTCGCATCGAAGCGAGGAGCCCGGAAGGCGATCTTCATGGTTTGCCACAGCCCGGGTGCTTTGGCCGCGTTGGTCAGCGGGGCTTTGCCCAGGTAGATCTTCTCTTTCTGGGTTTCCCAGTTGCGGTAAATACCGCCAATGTCGCCGTATTTAGGGTGTTTTACGCCCCAGCTATCCAGTAGTTGGATCTCATAGCGCCCTTGCAGGTAAATGCCGGAGTTAGATCCTTTGGGCATCATCACCTCCAGCTCTAGGAGGATGTCGCCGTGCTCCCAACTACTGAGCAGATTGTCTTTGGTGGTTTCATCGTTCATGTTGAGCAGGATGCCGGTACCCGCTTCGTAGGTCACGGGACTCTGACTGGCAGCGGACGACGCCTCCGACGACTGCTTCTTTTTCCGCTTTTTGCGGCTACTTTCCTCAGGAGGGGCTTCCTGGTGGTGAATATCCGTGGTAGGGTCGATGGTGACCTCACCGACGATCATCCAGTTACCAGCCTGGGACTGAAAACCGGACAGGTCGTTGAGCGGCATGGACTCCATCGGGGCTTCCTGCCCAAACAAGTACGGGGATAGCAACAGCAGCGTTGCCATCAGGTAGGGTTTCTTCATGATCAATCAGATTGTATAGCATTAAAGACGGGCACAAAAGTAAGCATTGTGGGCAAAAACTGGTAAAAAACTTTTCCGTCCGGTTGGGCTCGGTAGGGCAGGAGGGTGATCGGAAGGGAGAATCAGTTTGATTTCTCTACCTCCACCCAGAAGGGAAAGGTGGTACGGGAGCTTGTTTCGTAAGCGGGCAGCAGATCGCCCTTCATGGCGGGTAAGTATACATCTTCCATGACAATCTCGTCTGATCCCCCGCTACTTACCTCCAGTTGCTGAATGAGGGTACCGGTTTCCAGCAGCATGTGCCCGTCGGTTTCTACGGGATTCAGGAACTTGAACGTGAGGGTATAGTAGCCTTCTTCCACGATGTGTACGCGCCATTTGCCGTAAATTTCTTCCTGGGCCCACATGCCTCGCTCGCCCCCCGCATCATTCCGGTTCAGCATGACCGGGTTCTCATGCTCGCTGCCGATTACAATATAGGGCGGATCTACCAGATTGGGAGAGTTGATCAGTTCAAAGAAGGATTGGTCTAAGGAGTGTTTCAGGTCATTGGCCCGCGCGGTTTGCGCTTCCACCAGATTCTGTTGCTCGTAAGGATCATTCTCAATATCGAACAGCTCGAAGTCCGACAGCGAGGCATTGTAAGAGGTCTGACCGACCAGTTTGTAAGGCCCTTGCTGAAGGGCGACGTTGCGGTACAGTTCCGGGTACTTGCGGGTCCAGTTAAAGAACAGCGAGCGTTCGGCCCAACTGACGGCCGCTCCGTGCAGCAAGGGTCCCAGGCTTTTCCCATCGATGACTCGGTTTTTTGGTAATGGTACCTGGCAAAGTTCGGCCAGGGTCGGCAGGATATCGATATGGGCGGTGGTGGTGGTAATGTCGCGGCTTTCCGAAAACCGGGCGGGGTAGCGCAGGAAAAAGGGGACGTGTACGCCGCCCCGGTACACCGAGCCTTTGCGTCCCCGCATCCCACCCACGTAGCGGGGCTGCTGCGGTCCGTTATCCGTCATGAAGATGACCAGCGTATTATCCGCAATGTTGAGCTCGTCCAGGGTGTTCAGCACCTTCCCGATATTGTCGTCGATGCTCGTCACCATGGCGTACACCTTACGGGCATCCTCTTTATTTTTCTCCGTCATGTCGGGGAAAGGGCGATCGTCGCCGTCAAAGCCCGCCGCAGGGTCAATATCTTGGTACATCTGGTAATACTCAGCCGGCACCTGAAGGGGAGTGTGGGGCGCATTGAAGGAGAGATAGCAGAAAAAGGGGGCGGCCTGGTTTTCCTGGATAAAGCGGATGGCCTCATCGGCGAAGATATCCGAGCAGTAGCCATCGTACGCCTGTGGCTCCCCATTGTGCCAGAGCACCGGATCGAAATAACTACTATCGCCCCGGAAAAAGGTGGTGATGTCCCCGACCTGCCCCATACCTCCCGACAAATGGATCACCGACTCGTCAAACCCCTGATCGTTGGGACGGCTGGGATAGTTATCGCCCAGGTGCCACTTCCCGAAGATCCCCGTGGTATACTCAGCCTGCTTCAGCATTTCAGGAATGGTCACTTCCGAAGGAGCCATGATCGCCCCGCCATTGTAGGTATCATGAATCCCGGTGCGCAGGGAGTAGCGGCCCGTCATGAGGCTGGATCGGGTAGGGGCGCAGACCGGCGATACGTAGAAATTGGTCAGCCGGATGCTTTCCTCCGCAAATTGATCGATGACCGGAGTCTTCACGTGAGGATTGCCCGTATATCCCAGATCACCGTAGCCCTGGTCGTCGGTAATGATGAGGAGTACGTTGGGGCGGGAGGGAGTCTGGGCAAAGATGTGGCTGTAGCCCAGCAGAAGAATCAGACTGAAAAGTATGCGCATGGATCGGTTGTTGAAGGTATCAGCAAAATAGCAGTTTCCTTCAGCAGTTGCAAAAAGTATCGGGGTGCCAGTAAGAAAAGGGCGTACATATCATCGCTTTCAGTGCCCACCTGCGGAAAACAGCAGGATGAACAGCGGATACATCATAAAAAGGTGCCAACTGTGAATAAAGTTGACACCTTCTTCAGGGGGGTATTCTTAAAGGATACAAATGTAGAAAACTGTGATTCCCCGCTACTTCTGCACCTCCAGAATACCTTCGGAGATAACGTCTACCAGTTCTTCCAGATGGTTCTCGTAGATGCCGCGAGGGTTACTCTCGTATTTCCGGCACAGGGCAGCAGCAAAGCCTACGGCTTCTCCCATCATGCCGCAGGTGCGCATCACCCGGGTGCTACCAAAGGCTACGTGGGTGGTGCTGATATCCCTACCGGCCATAAACAGGTTGGGGATGTTGCGGGAGTACAGGCAGCGGTAGGGAATGGTGTACGGCTTTACTTTGATGTGCTTGGTGGCGGCAAAGAACTCTTCACCGGGAAAATACTGAGAGTTCTCGGCATTGGGAAAATGCAGGTCGATGGTCCAGGTGGCCGTGACCAGCCCGTCGGGGTACATCACTCCATTCTCAATGTCCATCTGGGTGAGGATGTGGTCGCCCAGCAGCCGTCGGGACTCCCGCTTGCCGCCAATGTAGGCTACCCAGGCCAGAGCATTCCTGGCATATTTATCTTGCTTATGGTTCTTCAGGTAGGCCCAGTTGCCGTAGATCGCCCGCAGGTTATGGTCCCGGATCTGTTCGGCCTCGGTAATGGTGTTGAAGTTACCGAAGCCCGTTTCCCACTGCCAGTCAGCTTTGTGCTCGTCGATATGGTATTCGTCAGAAAACTGGATGGCCCAGGGGCATTCCGGGAAGCTGGAGGCCGAGTCCAGCTCAACGGAGGCCCAGAGGTTGGAGGTGCCCAGCGTAAAGTTATCGGCCTCTTCGGGAGCATAAGATTCTCCAGTTTCATCCTGGCTTTCCCGCCCTGCGCGGTAGTCGGCACCGGCCAGGTAGCCCACGGTGCCATCACCGGTACAATCAGCGAACAGCTCACCGGAGAAGCGGTATTCCTGGTTGGTGGCAATGTTGCGGCCAATAACGGCGGTGATCTCACCATCCTTCATTTCTACCTGATCCACATGCGTATTGAGAAACAGTGAGATATTCTCTTCTGCTTCTACGACCGCCAGTTTCCGCTCGTCGCCGTATTCATCTCCATCAGGATTCCCGTTGCCCGGATCGCCATTGTCCAGTTCGTCTACAATGCGGCCCAGTTTAGGATAGTAGTTCTTATCAATATCACCCATCAGGTGGACGCGTACCTCGGAGCTATTATTGCCGCCCAGCACCGGCCGGTTCTGGATCAAGGCCACATTTAAGCCTCGGCGTGCTCCGGAAATGGCGGCACAGGTACCGGCCATGCCACCCCCTACCACGACCATGTCGAAGTGACCGGCATCGGCTGGTTCTTCGGTCAGGCCCAGTTGGGCACGACGAAAGTCCATCAGCACTTTGGGTTCCTGCGGAGGAGTGTAGGAGTCGTCGGTGGTGAAGAGCAGGGCATCACAGCGGCCATCGAAGCCGGTGAGGTCTTTTATGGAAAGTTTTGTTTCCTTTTGGGCGATATCGGTTTCCCCACCGTAGTACCATTGCCAGACATCCGAGCCGCTGGCCCCGAAGACGGTTTCCAGGGGCTGGTCATCCAGCAGCACCTGAAACTTACCGGGGCCTTTGGGGTAGGGAGCCCAGTCTTTGGTGCGTACCCACACATGGTACTTTCCGGTCTGCGGAAAAGTGACTATGGTGGTGGCATCCGGCACCGGGCGACCCATGCCGTGGGCTAACAGGTAGGAAGAGCCCATTACGTCGAAGGATTGCTGGTCAATCTTCCACCCTCCGGTTTCTTCAAATGACTCGGTCTCTACAAAGAGCAGGGGCGACTCCGCCTCTTGCGCAAAAGAGAGAAGTGACGAAAAGAGACACGTCAGTAGTAAAATTGTTTGTTTAGTCATGGTAAGATTAATTCGTTTGAACGGTTGTTTCATAATGTTTCAGCGCACTTTTTCCTGCTCGTGGGTAACCGAGAGTTGCTGTAAAGCTTTGTAGGCCTGTTCGGCGTAAATCGGATTGGCATGGTGGACCAGTTGTACGATCTGGTCCACTGCATCTTCCCGCAGTGATGCCTGGTTGTCAATCATCAATCGGAGCACCCCTTGCAATTGCTGCTCGCTAAGTTGGTCCAGCTGCTGCGCCAGTATGCTCAGGCTTTCGCCACTCACTGGTACGGATTGTAGCCGTTTCAGCAATAATTGTTGCGTAGTGAAGTCGGCTTTGGGAAATTGTTCGGTTATGACCAACTGCCACTGCGGGTCGGCGTAGATCGCGTCGGGAATTTTGTTCAATGCATAGCGGGCCACGAAAATACTCCCACGATCAATAATTTGCATAAGCTGAGGCATATATGTGGCGTACTGCTTTTCCGTCAAAGCATCCAGCGCATAATAATGGTAACGATAATTATCTGAAGCCAGGAAGTGTTCTAATAAGGACTGATCGAACAGACTATCGGTATGCCCGGGTATTCTCGCGGCAATTTCGCCATTCACCAGGTGCCATAATGCGTAGGTACTGTATACCGCTCCGCTTACCACGGTATTCTCAACAGCCTTCACTGTCGCACCGGTGACGGCATCCACTTCCTGCGATACCCGTTCGGAAGAGCCATCCACCAGATCTTCCACTGCATTCTCTCCCAGTAGGGATCGTTTATCGGCCAGGATCTTATCCAGTTTGGCGTAATCTGCTTCAGAAAACTCTTCGTGATCGAATTTAGTAAGCGGAGCGGTGGGGGGTAACTCGTACCTCTTAAAGTTTCCGAGCAGATCCCAGTACAGGTCCACTACCAGCAGGTGGCAAAGCCCTTCTTTGCATACCGGAGTTTTCACGTGACAGAAGTACGCTTCCGGGAAGCCCTGCTTGTCGTAAAGCATATTCACATCAATGCGGATGGAATCGCCCGTGGCAATGGGGTAGTAAACCTCAAACGCCTTTTCTTCCGGGGCTTTATCCAGCCAGCCAAGCAGGAAAGTGAGCGTAAGGAATGTGAGAAATATTTTCATATAGGTTGTAGTGATAGTGTTGTATTGGAAAACGGAAATCGGAAAGCGGAGACGGAAGTCCGGAGTCCGTGAAACTCAAAACGCTAAATAATCAACAATTTAACCGGGCGCCATTCAACAATTGAACAATTTAGCAATTAAACAATCCCCCAACCTACCTCACCACATAATCTCGCCCTGGTTCCAGCGTAAAGGTAAAAACATGCCCGTCCTGGGTAACCTCAACCTCATCGCCACTACTTTGATCTGTAACAGTCAAATTCTCCCAATCCGGATTGTCCAAAGTAATACGGCTGCTAGTTTCTCCATCCACATCATAAAAGGTTAATTCACCTTGCTGAGCAACGGGGTAAATGCATCCTTTCAACGTATCTGCATCCTGTTCCACAATAATTCCAGTGCCCCCCACAAACAGTGGCGTTTTGCCTACAGGTAGCGGAAAGTCTTCCAGGGTGGTAGGACCTTCGTACTTTTTTCCCGTATCGTAATCCATCCAGGTGCCCTCCGGCAGGTAAACATCCCGGCTATTTGCTGTAGCGTAATCATCGCCGTAAAGCGGAGTCGCCAGTAGCGATTCTCCAATCAGCCATTCATAACTTCTTCGGGTAGTATCGGCTAGTTCGTACGCATTTTCGTCGTCGGGATAGGCCAGCGGTAGGGGAGTCATAGTATAGGGAAATCCGGTTCGGTAGGTTCGGATAGCATTACTGTAGATATAAGGCTTCAACCGATGGTGCAACTGAGCGGCTTCCAGGCAGACCCGACTGGTTTCTTCATCAAAGTTCCAGGGACCAAAGCCGAAGCCCATGGAGGGGTTAAGCGCAGCGTACTGGGCGTAGCGCATCACATAGGTACGCATACGGCTTTCCGGTTCATCGCCAAAGCGGCCGGTCGCCAGCCCCGTTCCGCCGATGATGTCCGGGTACACATAAGGAAAGCCAGAGTAGGCGTAGGCCAGCCCGTTGAGCGGCCCCCGATCCTGCGGCTGGTTATAATTAAAATCGTTGTAGCGGTGGATATCGGCGGCGGAGCCCAGGTAATTATTTCGCCCCATGATGTATACTCCCTGATCCATCAACTTTCGGTTGACCGGGTCGATCAGGTCGTCGGGCAGGGTTTGCGGGTAGCCGAAGAGGTCTTCCTTGAAACCATCGATGCCGTAATCCAGCCACTTCTGGCAAAGCGCTACGTACCAGTCGACAGCTTCTTCTTGGCGGGTATCTAGCAGGTAAATAGGCGTTCGAGGAAAGCCAATGGTGAACAGCTCAGGCTCACCTTGTTCATTAGTCAGATAATAACCTTTCTCTACACCTTCTTCGGTAAACGGCCCGCCGGGAATGAAGCCAATCCGCAGGCCAATGGTGAAGATCAGCCCTTCATTGTGAAAATGTTCAATTAACGCTTTGGGGTCGGGGTACAGCCGTTGATCCCACATGCCAAAGCTGGTGGTGGCTTGAAGCTTTTTAGCTTCTTCGGAAGCAGTTTCTGAGCCGTAGGGAGTACCGTGTTCATCAAATTCCCCTTGGCCACTGGGCCAGAAGCCTGAGCCTACCACCATCCATTCCAGCGGGTAGCCTTCCTCCAGATAGCGATTGACATTTTCGGTCACGGTTTCCTGATTGGTATTCCAGGCCAGTGCGCCAAAGGCTTCCCAGCCTACGCCAAACCACTCATGTTTGGGTTTGTATACCGGGTAGCCCTCGCGGTTGCGAGCCTCGTTAAATGCCTGATAGATTTGCTTGGGTGGGCCGATAAAGTAGTAAAGAGCAGGCAGAGAAGAAACTTCGTGCGAACCCTGGGCATTCTCTTCTTCGGTCAGTCGGATGAGCTTCGCTCCCGGTTCCATGTTTACTTCGGCAAAGCCCTGCTGAGGAAAAATGACAAAGTTACTAATCATCCGGTAGCCACTCAGGGTGTCCGTTTCGAAGCTGGTAAGCTCCAGTTTTGGTCTTACGCTGGAATCCCAGTCGCCATTACCGAACGCGGCCTGATCAGCCAGCCCGAAGGAGGGAGAGACACCCTGGGTTCGGGCAACAATGGTATACTTTCCTTCATCCTGAGGCTCGATGTGCATTTTGATTGCGTGCTCCTTCATTTCCAGCCGGAGAGTAGCCTGAAGGTCGTTGTCGGTGGTTAGTGAAAATACCAGAGTGCTGTCGTTTTGCTCAGTCAGTTTAGTGGCAGTAACCTTGGCGGGCATCTGTCCATCCAGTCCTATCTGGATGCCGGATACTGCATGCGCCGAGGCAATAACTGACCCATTGGGGTGGCGAAACTCGTAGCGGAAACCTACTTTGGTGATGTGAATTTGATAGTTATCTTTCGTGAACTGAAAAGCATCATCGGTTTCTTCTAGCGCAGTGGTGCTTGGGTTGGTACACTGAAAAAGCAGGATGGACACGAACAGGGCTAGTGTAGTTTTAGGGAATGAGTATGTCTTGGATAATAAGCGATTCATATAGGTATTAAGGGTTTTCATTGTTTTTAACGGGCCAGGGACGAACGCCATGCTGCTCCATCCATTCTTGGTATTGTTTCTTCATTCGTTCGGCAGTCTCAGTATCGGTTTGGCTCAGATCGTGCAACTCGGTGGGATCGTTGGCTAAATCATAAAGCTCCCAGGATTGCTCAAATCGGCGAACCAGCTTCCGGTCTTGTTCCCGGATGGCCTGATTCCCTTCGTGCTCCCAGAAAAGCTGTTCGTGGGGCGAAACTTTTCCGTTCAAAGCCGAAGCAAAACTCTTTCCGTCAAGCGGCAAAATATTGTGCCCCTGGTATTGGGCAGGATAATTCGCTCCGGCCAGTTCCAGGCAGGTAGGCATGATGTCGTTGATATGCACTGGCTGGTCAATGAGCTGATGTTGCTGAATGCCTTTGGGCCAATGTACGATCAGCGGAGTGAGAATTCCACCTTCGTGCGTCATGCTTTTGTACAGGCGGTAGGGGGTATTACTGACATTCGCCCAGTTTTTACCGTAAGATGCAAAGGAGTGAACTGTACCCAGTTCAGCATCGGGAGCGCGGTTTACCTCTTCACTACTGGCCCCGTTATCCGACAAAAAGAGAATGACCGTATTATCCAGGCTTCCCATGTCTTTAAGCGCGTCCACTAGCTTTCCAATGTTTTGATCCATACGATCTACCTGAGCCGCGTACACTTCCATTTTGTGAGCTTCGCTGCCCGGTTCTTCAAGCGAATTCCAGGCAGCATAATCTGCCGGTGATAGGGTAAGCTTGGTGGACACGATGCCTAATTGCTGCTGTCGTTGGAAGCGCTGCTGGCGAATGGTCTCATAACCGGTGTCGTATGCACCATCATACTTGGCAATATCTTTCGGCCAGGCTTGCAGCGGAAAATGGGGAGCGATGTAGGCCAGATACAGAAAAAACGGCTGCTGCTCATCCTGAGCGTCGCGGATGAACTGAATGGCTTCATCGGTAAAATTATCGGTGGAATAAAAGGTCGAGGAATCGGGCGTTACCGGCTCGCCATTCCGGTAAATGGGGCGGTCGATAAATTCCGTAGGGTAGAAGTACAGCCCACCTCCCTGTGGGATGCCGAAGAACTGGTCAAAACCCCGACGGTCGGGCCACTGCGGACGTTCACCGCCTACGTGCCACTTTCCGGCCATCACGGTGCGATAGCCCTTTCCCTGAAGCACTTCCGCAATGGTCATGCACTGCTGGTTCAGATAGCCCTGATACTCGGGATATCCCCGATCTTGACTCATATCTCCTATACCCACCCGGTGTTGGTACAAACCCGTTAGCAAGCTGGCGCGGGAGGGACAGCAGCGAGAAGTATTGTAACAGTGCGTAAAGAGAACGCCGTTACCGGCCAGTTGATCAAGGTTGGGAGTTTGAATTTCACTCCCCATACACCCGAGGTCGGAATATCCCATATCATCGGCCAGAATGACGATGATGTTTGGTGGTGCTTTCTGAGCCAGGGCGGATGCCCATAGTCCGAAGAGAAAGGAAAACGCTATCGCTAATTTATTCTTCATGGGCAGCCTGAGCAGTTTTAATTTGAGCTTTTACTTCTTCGTGCAGAGCTTCTATTTTCTGAGCGTACTTCTCGTGCGAGCTTCGCCGGTACTCATCAAAGGCCTGCTTTATCTCGGGAGAATCTTCGCCTAATCCCTGATCATTTGTATCGGTTATCCACTGATCCAGTGCTGAGCGCATACTGTCGAGTACCGGAGCATATTCAGCTTCCGAAGCCAGGTTATGGATTTCAAAAGGGTCGTTGTTCAGATCATACAGTTCTTCGGCGGGCAGGGGGGTGACCAGGTTTTTCTGGGCTTCGGTTAGCTCACCCTGTTCGTCTAAAATGTTTAGCAGATGATAGATCGGATGCATGGCTTTGCGGTAGGCCGTGGCGGAGCTGTTCACCGAAAAGTCTTGGTGGTAGTTGCGGGTATAGCGGTACTGCTGGCTTCGCCCACTGCGGCTACGGAAATCAGTGCCGCCGATCCGGTTGGTGGTACTGAACACCATTTCGCGAGCTTGGTCTTTTTCAGCTCCCCAGAATACGCGGCCTTGCAGATACTCCGGTTTGGGAACACCCATCAGGGAAAGGGTAGTCGCCGTGATGTCCAGCGCACTGATCAATGCGTCATTGACTTCCCCAGATTGGTATTCTGCCGGAGCATCCAGACCTTCCGGGATAGAAATGATCATCGGGATTTTCAGCCCGGAGTCGTACAGGTGATTCTTACCCCGCGTCATCGGGCGACCGTGATCAGAGAAGAAAATAACAATGGTGTTTTTATCAAACCCGTAGGCTTGCAGGCTGTCCATAATCTGCCCTACTTCCTGATCCAGTTGCTCGATGCTGGCGTAGTAATCGGCAAAATCAGCCCGGCTTACCGGGTGGTTGGGGTAGTAGGGGGGAATGGATATTTTATCTAATGAAAACTGTCCTGGTTTGGCCTTGGCAAAGGGGCGATGGGTCATTTTGGTGCATAGCTGGGCGAAGAAAGGTTTGCCCTGCCCAGCCAGTTCTTTCCAGTGGTAGGCATCAAACTGTTGCGCAACATCGGCCTGAAACATCCAGTCGGTTTTACCAAAGCCGGGGGCATCTTTGATATTCGTACTTAGGTATCCATTCTCCTGACTTAACTGAGCAATGGTTTTAATCTTCTCCGGCAGTTTGGGCAGCAGATTATCCGGGTAGCGCATATGGTACGCCCCGATGGATGTTTGATACATACCCGTTGCCAGCGCAGTACGGCTGGGAGAGCAGACGGGAGCCGTAGTGAATACATTGGTAAACCGCATCCCTCGTTGGGCCAAGGCATCCAGGTTGGGAGTATTCACCACCGAATTACCGTAGCAGCCTAAGTCGGGCGATAAATCTTCCGCGATAATCCACAGCACATTGGGCGGTTGCGGTTTGGTAGATTGGCTGAAAACCAGGTTGTTACTCAGAACAAACAATAAACCTAGTACCAGTTTGTTCGCCAGCTTTCTCATCGGACGGGGATTTTTATGGTTTTTTCGTGCCAGGCATAGCCGTAACTAACCTCCAGTGCTTCTCCTGAGTACTGGCGATCTATGGTATAAGTAGCTTTGAATACATTAGAGTCTTCAGCAGATTCCGTTACGGTAAGCTGTATCCATGCATTGCCCTGCCGAAGTCTGATCGTGGCTTTCTCCGCACAGCCTGGATCAAAGTTAAGGGGGGCTTTCAGTACTATTCCTACGGTATCTCCCGGTCTGGCTTTTTTAAGCTCTTTAGAAAAGCGGTCATCAAAAATACTGACTGAGGTACTGCTGCTGCTCAGGTAGGCCAGCCCGATGTTCCAGGCCGTGTTAAAGGTCACCCATCCTTCGGTATGCCCCGGGTCACCCGCACTCGGGTTATAAGGGTAAATGGTTTCTTTGGGGGAACCGTCTAGTACTCCACGGGCTGTCTGTAGGAGACCGGCTCCGCCCTGGTATTCCTTATACCAGCCAATGTCTGCCCCCTTAAAGTCAGTTGTAGCATCGAAGCTGAAGTGCCGCCCGCTGGGGTTTCGTCCAAAAATATGATCTACGTAAGCTATAGCCATCTCTTCCAATCGGGCTTTCTTTTCAGGTTTCGTTACGTGGACTGCTGCTGCCAGTGCCGGAGCGGGAAAGCCGGCAATATTGCCTACTTCGTTAAAACCATAGCGCGAATCAAAGCGAGGATCGCCGCCGGGTTGAAGGCTGGGGATAATCCAACGATCGTCCGAGTAGCGGCGGTAATCCCAGAGATTATCGGACCGGCGAATCATCTCATCGGTCCACGACTCAATTTTTGTTTGTATCCCCTTGGGGGCTTGCCGGGGATAGTTTTCCAGAAAATAGGTGAGTGCGGTAATTGTCACATGCTCGCCTTGCCGTTGCCCTTTGGTGGTATATGGATCAGTCCAATCCAGGTGCTGAAGCAGCCAGTCGGTTTGATCGTATGCCACCTGAAAGTAGTGGTTAGCATCGGGGCGGCCCTCTCGCTGGGCTACTTCGTACATCATCAGGTTGGGTACGATGCTGTGCCCCGGGGGAAACTGCCCCTTGCCGGTTCCGATGAAGTCGTATACCTGAAAGAGGTTCCCGGTGTGCTCAATGTCGTGCCAGCGCCAACGCTGTATCGAATCTTCGCCCCAGATTGCAAACAGGTAATCACGAGCCTCATTATACACCGAAACCGGAATGTATTCTTTCAGGTACGGGTAAGCATATAGAAAGTAGGCCAGTTGCTCTTTAAGCAGAGTGTGGTTCACCTCGCCCCGGAGGTAGATGTCTACCGCCCAGTACACTAAGCGGATAATCTCGGGAGTATTTTCCGGTAGCTCTTCCCGCACTCCCAAGTACAAACCCTGCGTGGGCATGCGGTCGGTAGAAAAAGCAGCCGGATTGGCGAAGTACAGATTAAGCAGAGAAGGAATCTCGAATGAGAACTGATGACTATCCCGCCAGGCTACTCCCAGGCTGGGGCAATCCGCACTTTCGTTCGTGGGTGAGTAATTGCGGGAGTCGCCAAACCAGCAACGGGTATCTACCATGAAATTAATGGCCGGAGCGTAGGAAACCTGTTCGATCAACCCTGGTGCAATCCGGAAAGGTACTGACCGACCAGTATGCGCTTCCCCCTGAACCACGACCTGATACTGGGCTTGATTCTGAGGATGAAAATCCGAGAAATCGCCGATGTGTCCGCTGATGGTTCCCTGAAATACTGCCTGATCTTTACCTTCCAAAACAATGATGAAGGGCGTGCCGTCGGGAGCCAGTGGGGCGGTAAAGCGTTTGGGTTTATCAAGGTCATAGCCTACCTGATTGACCATGACCGGCTGAGGGTCATGGGCAAAAACTTGCACTTCGTAGATGCGGAGAGGTTGCCCCTGGATGCTAAGTAGCCGGATGCGGTCGGTTTCTACCGGATCGAACGCAATCATGGGGTTATCTTTAAGCAGGGTTCCAACGACCTGCCACTGTTCATTAACCCAGGCTTCGGCCACCAGGCTATCAGCCCCTTTCACCAAAGGAAGCACCACCTGTTCAATCGGGTAGCGTTTATCCAAAGTGATTTCCAGCCAGTGATTACCCACTGTTCCGGCCGACTGCCAGTAGCTTTCATGATTGCCATCTACGGCAGCCTGAGCGGGTTCTTCTTCCGAAGAGGCCACGACTTTCTGGTTTAACGCCAGATTGGTAAGGCTGATCTGGCTGGCTATTCCGGGTTGAAATGAACAGGCAATCAGTAAGATAAATAATAGAGGTTTCACAGGCATACAGTCTTTCCGGTAATCCGAACTATGGGTTAACAATAAAATGAGTGATCAGCCCTTTTGCTTGCATCGGGGCTGATCACCCGAATTTAGTAGGCTGGGTTTTGCTCCAGTTGATCATTCACATCAATATCCTTTTGAGGGATGGGCCACAGGTAATCTTTCCCCGCTTCAAAAACCCTTTGATCTACTGAGCGAAACTGATCTTCGGCACCACCGTAATGCGGATGACCGTATTCATCAATCTCAGGTATCACACTTAAATCTACGTATGCACCTTTGGGGCGTCCTACTAAGGTGCCGGGCATCACGTGTTCGGCAATGCGCCATCGGTGAATATCCAGCATGCGAAATCCTTCGTCAGCCAGTTCTATCTTGCGCTCTCGCCGAATCAGCGTGCGTAGTTCCTCCTGATTGGCGGTAGTGATGGCCGGATACTCAGTAGTGGCGGATGGATCAACTCCGTATCCTCGGGCCCGTATGGCATTGATGGCATCCAGTACCGAGCCATCTATCTGGCCAAGTTCAATTTTCGCTTCGGCATACGTCAGCAGCACTTCGGCATAGCGCATCAGAATGAAATTCAGTTCTGAATTGGTTCGGTTAGCAGGCAGGTCAGCTTCGCTCGTATATTTCCTCCAGAGGTAGCCGGTAAAGCTGGCAAACGGGTTTAGTACATCCTGATTGGCTACCCGTTTGGCATTGCCATCAATAATCTGCCAGGTTTCTACACTGTCGGGATGGGTTTCGTAGACATACGTGGCGAATAACGTTTGCGGACGAATGATGGAGGCATCCAGACGAGGGTCCCGGTTTTCGAAGGGAGCGGTGGGATCATACAACGGAGATTCATCAATCGGCAGTCCGTCAATGCATTCATAGGAGTCGATGATGAACTGAGAAGGCACCAGCCGGCTATAACCACTGGTATTACGCGGGCCCTGTTCCAGAGGGACGGATGAGTTGACAAATCCCACCAGAAATGGCATATCCAGAATGACCTCGGCGGAGCGTTGTCCGGCATAGGTGAAAAGTTCGGCATAGTCGGGGTAAAGGCTGTAAACTCCCAGATCCATTACGGCCTGGGCGGATTGGGCTGCTACCTCGTACTGTTCGTTCATGAGGGCAATGCGGGCTTTCAGTGCAAGCGCGCCTCCTTTGGTCGCCCGCCCTTCGTCAGAACCACCCCAACTGTCGGGCAGGATGCTGGCAGCTTCATCCAAATCGGCAAACAGCTTGTTGACGATTTCTGCTTTGGGAGTACGAGGCACGTCGGCGTTTTCCAATGATTGCAATTCGGTGATGTACGGCACATCGCCGTAAAGCTGGATTAGCCAGAAGTAAAAATACGCTCGCAAAAATTTGGCCTCGGCCTGTACCTGCTGGTAAAATTCCTCGGACACTTCACTTTGGGCCCGGTCCATGTTATTCAGCAGGTTATTTGCCCGGCTGATGCCGCTGTACATTTCCTGCCAGGTTTCGGAGAATCCACTGGTGGCAGAACTATGAGCACCCCGGGAGTAGGTTTGCATACCGGCAAAGTCGGAACGCAGATATCCGAGATCGGTAGCGTTTTCCATCACCATGGGGTAAGGGACATTGCCATTACGCCAGTACAGTGAGCGGTACACTCCGTTTATTGCCAGCTGTAGCTCGGCCTGATTTGAGAAAAAGGTTTCGTCAGAGGGAGCATCCAGGGGCAGCTTTTCCAGCGCGTCATCGCAGGCACCCAGCATGAGCATCAGGCAAGTGATAATCGATATATAGGTTATATTTTTCATGAGTTAGTTCTTAAAAGGTAAGGTCAACACCGAACGTAAATACTTTGGTGATTGGGTATAAAGCGCCCGTTGTGTTATTAGGAGTTTCCGGGTCCCAGCCGGGAGCCATATCGTCCAGGGTCAGTAGGTTCTGGCCTGAGAAATAGATACGCAGTTTATCCACGAAGATATCGTCCATCATGGCCTGGGGGAAAGTATAACCAAAAGTAAGGTTCCGCAATCTTGCGTAAGCAGCATCCCACAGCCAGAAGTTGGAGGTCTCATAGTTATTGTGGCTGGTGGTAGCCACCAGTCGGGGATAAGCGGCATTCGGGTTGTCGGGTGTCCAGTAGTCCTGGTGCCACTCCTGAATTTTTCCAGCATTCTGGAAAGCCCAGATGGCATCTCCCTGTAAATACACATCACGTTTGCCCACTCCCTGAATGAAGATGGACAGGTCAAAACCTTTATAACCAGCGCCGAGGTTTAAACCGTAGGTCATGCGAGGAAACGGATCACCGATCACGATTCGGTCGTCGGCATTAACTACCGCGTCAGCCTCATCAGGAATACCATCACCATTTGAATCTACGGTTTGTTGATTAACGTATTTGATGTCGCCCGGAGCCAGGGCGCCGAACTGGGTGGGGGAATTATCAATCTCTTCCTGGGTTTGGAAATAACCGTTGGACTGATATCCGTAAATGGCATTGATCGGCTCGCCTTCCTGAATGATACTATTGCCATTGATGAACGGACCGGCCCCTAGCAGATCGGTGACTTCATTTTTTACGTCGGAAACGTTCAGGTTCACGTAGTAATTAAAGCTACCCACCTCATCCTGCCAGCCCAGTGCCAGATCCCAACCCTGGTTGCGCACTTTTCCGGCATTTTGGAACGGAGCATCCAGCCCGATGGTGAGTGGCACGGGGAGTTGTAGCAGAATGTCACGGGTATTGCGGATATAGTACTCTGCCGATAAGGTGAAGCGATTGGCAAACATGCCTAAATCAAGACCAAAGTTGGTGGTTTCGGTTGTTTCCCAGCTGATGTCTTTGTTCGCCAGTCCTGTCTGAGCCGCTCCGCTGTAGGGTGATCCACCGAATAAGAAATCCTGCCCCAGCGTGATGGTAGAGGCGAACGGATAGATAATCGGATCATTACTTGCGTCAACGAGTTGCTGATTACCCAACTGCCCCCAGGAAGCCCGCACTTTTAAGTTGTTGATGAAACCCACTCCTGAGAAGAAGTTCTCTTCGGAGATTCGCCAACCAGCCGATACTGAGGGGAATATGCCGTACTTGTTGCCTTCCGCAAAGCGGGAAGAACCATCACGACGGACATTGGCTTCTAGCAAATACTTTCCGTCGTAGTCGTAGTTGATGCGGGCAAAGTAAGACTGTAAACCCCAGTCATAAGCCGAGCCACCATTCTGCATATTATCCTGCGAACCCACGTTGAGCTGAGGATAGTCCTGCAAGGGGAAATTGTCGCGGTAGGCGGTGAAATAGTCGTAGCGGAAGGTGATAAGTTCGTATCCGACGAGGCCTTTGATAAAGTGTTTGCCCAAATCTTTCTCGTAAGTAGCTGTGGCATTGAAGTTATGCGTCAGGTCGCGGTTATTGCGCTGCCTGAGGGAGTTGCGGTCGGGATAAGTGTATTCCAGGTCTTTGGTATCAAAGTTATACACCTGGTACTGCCGGTTGAATTCTTTCTGGAAGTAATCATTGTATTCCGGGGCATACATAGTCGCAATTTCTAATCCGGGGATAGGCTTGTAGTGGGCCTTCAGAATACCCCGTACGTAGTTATAATCTTCGTTGTTAAAACCACCTTCCAGGGCTGCTGCTACGGGGTTCTGTCCGTTCCAGCCTGGCCCCCAGGAGCCATCAGAGTACTGGGCAGCAAAGATGGGTGGAATGCGGAAGGCCTGACGGGTAATCTCTTCCAGGTTAGCCTCTGGTTGTTGCCGAACAGAACGGCGAACATTCAGGTCAAAGTTAAACCCTACTTTATCCGATACGGTGAGGTCGGTATTGATACGAGCCTGGTAGCGTTTGAAGTTGTAATTGGGGATATTGCCATCCTGATCCATAAAAGAAAGCGAACCCAGCACTCGCGCATTTTCACCTCCTCCCGATAGGCTCAGGTGATGGCTTTGCTGGAATCCCGGTTCGGTGAAGACTTCTTTCACCCAATCGGTATTGGGATAATGATCGGGGTCAGTAGCATGATTGGCCTGCCAGGCGTCAATATATTCCTGGGTGTATAATGGGTCCTGACCTAAATTCTCCCGGGCCAGATTATAATTCACTAAATAGCCATAGCCATCCAGGTATTTGGGGAAGTTCGTGGGCGTCTGCCAGCCGCCGTAGCCGCTGTAGTTTACTGAAAAGCCGCCTTCTTTTCCGCGCTTGGTAGTAATCAAAATTACCCCATTGGCGGCCCTGGAACCATAGATAGAAGCCGAAGCCGCATCTTTCAGTACGGAAATATTGGCAATATCCCGGGGATCAACCCCGTTCATATCGCCGGGCACTCCATCAATCAGTACCAGCGGATTGGAATTACCCAGCGTGCCGGTACCGCGAATGCGAATGCTCGCTTCGTCACTACCCGGTTGGCTACTGTTCTGTAGCACCGTCACTCCGGGAGCCGTTCCCATCAGGGCCTGCGAGGTCTGCATCACGGGCTGTTTGGTGATGCGTTCGGCATCAATGGTTTCTACTGAGCCAGTGAGGTTTTCTTTATTCTGGGTACCATAACCAACGACCACCACTTCAGAGAGTGACTGGATGTCGGGAAGCATAAGCACATCTACTTCCGCTTGATTACCAACAATAACTTCTTCTGTCGTATAGCCCACGGCTGAGAAGACTAATACCGCATCGTCACTGGGAACGTTGAGACGAAAGTTTCCATCAATATCCGTGACGGTACCAGTAGAGGTGCCTTTTAATAGGATGTTGACTCCGGGTAAGGCTCCATCTTCTTCCGTCGTAACCGTACCGGAAACAGAACGCTGCTGCGCCCACAGCGGAGAGCTGCCGGCAAGCAGGAGAATACATAGTAATCGTAAGAGTTTCATAGGCATAATTTTATTGGTTGTTGAAATTGATTTTATTGGAAAAACAGTATACCGCAAACAGGCCGGCCGGTACATCCGCCGAAGGATGCTCCAGTTGTATCGTAAGCTGATCGGTGACGACTGCCTGGGGCAGTACAATGCGGTTAATGGTTTGATGATTAGCCTCCTGTCGGTGCAGTACCCGCCCGGATTTATCCAGGATAGCATACTTCTGCACACAAAAAGGCATCACGTTCTCCGGGTGCCCCATGAGCGACGACTCCATTGGGTGGTCAAAGTCCGTATCAAAATGCAATTGAATGGTTTTGATCGTTTGAGGAGAATCCCAGCGCAGGTGGAACGTGGGGGCCGGGTCCAGCGGATCGGCCACCCAGGCATTGCTGCGGATGTAAGGGCGGGTAAACCCGTTTTTTAGCTGTTGGGTAGAAAAAGCTTCCACAGCCGGGGTAATCTGCATTGCCAGGTTATGCCCACCAGGTCTTCGTTCCGGTATCCAGAATTCAAAGCGGTCAATGCCCAATCCCTCAGGAGGGTCCTGGTAGCCCAGGTTTGATACTGCCTTGTTGGTAGCGTTGAATACTGATAGCACTCCGGTAACTCGCTGGCGAGAGCCTTTTACCTGCACCTGCGCGTTCTTCAGAAACGTGACAAATGCATATTGATCTTCTTCCAGCTCACGTTGGAAATCGAGGTTAATATATTGCTCACCCGGGTGTAGCTCAATGGTTAAGCGGCTTAGCGTTATTTCCGGAGTGAAATTCTCTACCTTGCCGCTAATGCGAAGTTCGCAGTGCAGGGTAGTGGGCTGATCAGCATGCACTAATACCCGGTATATGTAATGTTGCCGGGCTGCTAAGGGCAGGAGCTGAGCGGCACCATTCTTCAGCGAAATCCACGGACCATCGTACGGCAGCTCTTTGAGTGAGTAAGTGCTGGACGCTTCTAACCGAGCCGATTGTATCAGGTTGGTCTTATCCTGAACGGGTACTCCCGGAATGCTCTGCCCCCGGTAGTTGAGTGCATTTTGCAATTCCCGCATATAGGCAGGTTCGGTAAGCTGTCTGGGCAATTGCTGGTGTTGTATACATAAAGCAGTCGCCATCCCCACCGCCTGAGCACCGTGCCCGCTGGTAGCCATGACCCTTGAAGAGCCAAACGCTACGTGCGAAGCACTGATGATACGTCCGGCCAGAAAGAGATTTTGAATATCTTTACTGTAGTAGCAGCGGTAGGGAATCTGGTACACTCCTTTGCTATGCCACTGGTTGCATCCCATCTTCTCGCTATATACCCCATCAGCCGGGTGCAGGTCCAGTGACCATCCGCCAACCGCTACAGCATCGGGGTGCTGACGCTGCTCTACCAGGTCTTTTTGATTGAGGATATAATCCCCCATAAACCGGCGGCTCTCCCGTTTTCCGGGTATCGTGCCGACCCACTCTAACGTTAGATTATGGGCCTCTGGAAATTCCCCGCTGTTCTTCACATAGTGCCAGATACCATAAATGACCTTCCACAGTTCCCATTTAATTTCTTCAGATTGGTGTACCGTATCCATACGTCCGCCGTACTCTACCCACCAGAGGCGGCATCCGTGGTCCTGCAATTGGTAGTTTTTGATTCTCGGTAGCTTTTCTACCTCCTGATGGGCATAAGCGGGAGCGGTGAAGTTGACCGGGTATCCGGCATCTTTGGTATAGAAATAGAGCGAATGGCCCAGCAATTCACCGTAGTCTTCAATATCAGGGGCAAAGCCTTCGTCAAACTCATCCGGTGACTCAGCGCCCATGCGGAATGACGCGCCCGCCTGAAAGGCTACAATCCCGTCGCCGGAGGCATCGCAGAATAAGGGTGCACGGAGCACGTATTGGGTGCTGTTCTGACTACAGAATGCCAGGATACTATCAATCTCCCGGGCTGATTTTTTCTTTACCTCATACACCGAGGTATTCAGTAGTAAAGTAATATTAGGTTCCTGCGTTACTTTCTCCAGTAGAATGGTATCGAGAATGAGCGGATTTCCTTCCTTGTTACGATAGGTGTTCTCTACCAATAGTTCATCAATCACCCCGCCTTCCCGAGCCCAGCGGTTATTGTTACCCATGTGCGATGTCGCCCCTAAGATCCAGAGACGTACCTCGCTGGAGGCATTTCCTCCCAGTACCGGTCGATCCTGAACCAGTACGACCTTCACTCCCTCTCGGGCTGCCGTGAGCGCGGTGCAGGTACCAGATATACCTCCGCCAACAATCACCAGGTCAGCTTCTATTTCGTTGCTGCGCGGTGGGCGTACGGCCTCAGTGAACTTTTCTTGAATCATACAGTGTGCTTTTATCAGATTGAAGTTTTTTAATGCGATTGGTTCTTATCAGCAGAGCGGCACCCAGCATCAGTACAACCAGTCCGATGGTGGTGACCAGCATTTGCCCGAAGTCAGCCAGCAGGCCTAGCCCGATAATCAGGGTGGCTACGGCCAGAATTCCGAAGGCAATGACCCGCATGCCGTGCAGGTTGGCCTGAGATTCATCGTCCTCAGCTTCTTCCGATGGCTCATCCGAATTTGAGCGATGAAATACAGTCTGAAAGCGGATGTCAGTCTGTTTGCGAATGGTGAAGTACACCTCAAAGGCAGCCAGCACCAGTAATGGAATGCCTACCCCAAGCGCCATTTCGGCCGCTCGCGATAAGGTAAATCCTAACAGAGCATCTCCCCAAAACTTAAACAGCGCGTTGATGACCAGACTCACCAGCGTAGCGGTTAAGATGCTGGCACCAGTTTGCCTGGGTGAGAACAATGACCAGATCGGTGGCAGGTATAAGGCACCACCGGTCAACGCGGCTACGGTAAGGACAACCTCAACGATCCCTCCTAACTGGGGTACCAGCAGTGCTACGACGATGGTAAGAGCGCCGAAGACGAGGGTAGACAGACGAGCCACCAGCATGTTATTCTGGTCGGTGCTGTTGGGAAAGAAGGTGCGATACAGGTCATTGGTAAAAACTCCGGCTGAGATATTCAGCGTGGTATTGACGGAGCTGGAAGTGGCGAAGACCATTCCCCCCAGCATCAGGCCGAGCATTCCACCCGGCAATACGGCCTTGCACATCATCAGGTAGGCCCCTTCATCGGAAAAGCCCTCTAATCCCGGGTTAAGCACGCGATAGATCATGGGAGGAAGCATCCAGACGATGGGGCTGATCAGGTAAAGTGAGCCAAACAGCCAGCCCACTTTCTTAGCTTCCCGGGGGCGGGAGACGCTGGTATACCGTTGCACATAGGCCCAGTTTCCCCCGATGAATACGAGGTTATACAGCCCAAAGGCTATCATGAACCCCGGGCTGTATTGCTCACTAAACAAACGAAAAAAGTCTTCAGGTGCTTCCTGCACAAATTTCCCTACTCCGTCAACTGCCTGAAATGAAAGGGGAATGACGATGATGACCGCGGCGGTGAGCACAATAAACTGCAATACATCGGTGACAATAACCGCCCATAAGCCCCCTGCGGCGGTGTACAATGTAATCGCTCCGCCCAAAATGAGAATGCAGGGAACCAGCGGAAAACCGGTAGATACCTGCACGATCTTCGCCACCGGATAGAGAAATGCACCGGTGGTGAACATGGCGATCAACAGGAATAAGTAGGTGTATATTTTTTGGGTCTGAATTCCCAATCGGCGGCTAATGTACTCGGCAGCGGTGACCGCTCCGGTCTTTCTCCAGCGGGGAGCAATGAAAAAACCGATCAGCAGGCCGGCAATCGCCATGGTCCATTGAATCATTACGGAAACCCAACCTTCAGAGTAGGCAATGGAACCCCAGACCACGAAGGTGCCCGCCGAGAAAAAGCTCATGAACAGGGACAAGCCGTTGATCCACCAGGGCACTGCACCACCCGCTGCAAAGAAGGACTTAATATCTTTTCCTGATTTCAGAAACGAGAGTCCGATCAGAAATACTACCAGCGAAAAAAGACTCAGGGCCCAGAGATCCAGCGGTTTCAAAAGACTTTGTTAGGTTAAGTGTTTGAGGTTTATTAACAAATTAGCATAGCTGTCTTTAGTATTACTTCTGATATTTGAAAAAAAGTTTTCGGAAACGTTTTCGGAAACGTTTTCATAACCCGGAAACGTTTCCGAAATTGAAAGCTAAATAATGAGTGTAATGAAGCATGTAACGATCAAGGATGTAGCCCGGCAGTTGAATGTGTCTATTTCAACGGTCTCCCGCGCCTTTAACGATAAGTATGATATCCGAAAAGATACCCGGGAGCGGATTTTAAAGGTAGCCCATGAGATGGGGTATCGCCCTAACCCAATTGCCCGCAAGCTGATTCAGCAAAAAACCTTTAACATTGGAGTGGTGGTGCCGGAGTTTGTCAATAGCTACTTTCCGGAAGTAATCATCGGTATTCAGGAAGTACTGATTGAAAAAGGCTATCAGGTATTAGTGATGCAATCGAATGAGTGCTACACCACCGAACTGAAAAACATCCAGACGCTGGAAGACAACATGGTCGATGGTATGATCATCTCCTTATCCAGCGAGAAGCATAATAATGATTACTATTTACAGATGCTGGAGAAAGGATATCCTATTGTATTCTTCAACCGGGTAGACGAAAAAATTCCGGCCTCTCGGGTTACCTTTGACGATTATAAATGGGCGTATTTTGCTACCGAGCATTTGATCAAGCAGGGGTATCAAAGGATATTTCATTTTTCCGGCTATCAGCATCTGAGTCTCTCGCAGAACCGCATTAAGGGGTTTCGGAAGGCGATGGATAAGTTTTCAATTCCTTATACTAAAGAGCATATCATCGAGACCGGTTTCTTTATTGAAGAAGGCCGTCAGGTAATGGAACGGTTGATTGCTGAAAATAATCTTCCCGATGCCATTTTTGCCAATAATGACCCTACCGCTATCGGAGCCATGAAAGCTATGAAGCAGGCGGGATTGCGGATACCGGAAGATGTGGCATTGGTAGGCTTTTCAGAATCTAAACTGGCCGAAGTGGTTGAGCCACCCCTGACCAGCGTTAGTCAGCCTACGTTTGAGATCGGCAAAACGGCAGCTAACCTGCTGCTAAAACAAATTAATGCTGATGGGTTTGCCGCTGCCGAAACGGTGGTTCTGAATGGTACATTAAACATTCGGGCATCTTCATTAGCTCCGGTTACGCAGGATTGAGGTTTTGCCAGTCAGAAAAAAAAGGGAGTTGATTCATGGAGCTTCTAATAGGCTTCTAAATGCTTTTCACAATCTGTAGAAAGTCAGACTGATTGCTGAATTTACTATTTGTTGAATATGCTGAGGCCTTCTTACAAAAAACCAATTCTTATTCACTGAAAGAACACTCCCCTCGAATACAGATAAAAGTGTAACTTGTGAGCGTTCAACAACTATTTTTATCTCGTTATGATAAACACACTTAACCGTAGAAATTTTGTTAAAACCTCGGTCGCTTCAGGCGTCGGGCTATCGGTACTCTCGGTACCCAACATCTTATTTGGGCAGGATGATCGTAAAGTCAACCTGGGCTTTATTGGAGTAGGGATGCGCGGTAGAAACCACGTGCGCGTGGCCGGTGCCCGACCGGATGTGAACATCAAAGCCATCTGCGATATTGATCCGGCTTCTATTGAGGCCGCCCAGAAACTACTTCGAGAAGCCGGACATACTGATGCGGAAGCCTACACCAATGGCGAATACGATTACCTGCGTATGCTGGAGCGGGATGATCTGGATGCCGTGATTATTGCTACTCCCTGGCTTTGGCATACCCGCATGGCCGTGGCCGCAATGAAAGCCGGAAAGTTTGCCGGAGTAGAAGTGTCCGCCGCCAACACTCTGGAAGAATGCTGGGACCTGGTGAATGTACATGAAGAGACAAAAACTCCGGTAATGATTTTGGAAAATGTATGCTATCGCCGGGATGTGATGGCAGTGCTTAACATGGTGCGAGACGGACTGTTTGGCGAATTAATTCATCTGGAATGCGGCTATCAGCACGATCTGCGAAATGTGAAGTTCAATAATGGTAAAGACCCATACGGTGGTGGGGTTGAGTTTGGAGAGAAAGGGTTTTCTGAAGCCAAATGGCGAACCAATCACTCCGTACATCGAAACGGAGATATATACCCTACCCACGGCATAGGGCCCGTAGCCAACATGATCAATATCAATCGGGGCAACCGGTTTGATACCATTACCTCGGTTGCTTCCAAGTCTCGCGGGCTTCATAAATATATTGTTGACAACGGTGGAGAAGATCACCCTAATGCTAAAGTAGAATTCAAACTGGGGGATGTGGTAACCTCGCTGATTAAAACGGTAAATGGAGAAACCATCATGGTGCAACATGATACCAATTCTCCGCGCCCATATTCGCTGGGTTTTCGGGTGCAGGGTACCCAGGGCATCTGGATGGACCTGAACCAATCCCTACTTATCGAAGGCAAAACCCCGGAACATGAGTGGACCTCTGATGCCGAATATATGAAAGAGTACGATCATCCGCTTTGGCAAAAATACGGTGAGCAGGCCAACGGTGCCGGACACGGAGGTATGGATTTCTTCCTGATTCATTGCTTTGTGGAAGCAGTGAAGAATAATGAACCGGCCCCTATCGATGCCTACGATGCCGCCGCTTGGAGCTCCATTACTCCACTCTCTGAGCAATCTATCGCATTGGGAGGAGAAACCATGGAATTTCCTGACTTTACCCGCGGGCAATGGATGAAGCGTAAGCCACAGTTTGCATTGAGCACCACCTAGTTGCCCAATGAGTAATCAACCCTGATGATAAAATTTCGGTCGACTGAAAATATTTTTAACCTTACATGGAGTGCAAAGGCGGGGCAAATTACCGTCTTTGTACTCTTCTTTTTTCTGGGGTATACAGTCTGCGCTCAATCTTCAGAAACTGATACATCAAATGGAAACTACCAGTTTCAACCGGTGACGAAGGAAAATATCTTTCAAACCGAAGGATACTATAACTGGGGCGGTTCTATCCTGAAAGATCCGCAGGGCATGTTTCATCTTTTTTACAGCCGGTGGAAGAAAGAATACTCCTTTTCTGGCTGGCTTCTTTTTTCGGAAATAGCTCATGCCGTGTCCGATCAACCCACTGGCCCCTGGCAGTATCAGGAAACGGTGATGAAAGGACGGGGCGGCAATGGATGGGATGCTATTACGGCCCATAACCCTAAGGTTAAATACTTCCAGGGGAAGTACTACCTGTATTATATCGCTACTCGGCATCCGAACGGTCCGCTCAGCGACGATAAGCTAAAAGAGATTGCCATTACCGGTGGTAAGCATCCTGACTGGAAACCCCTGCGGGAAGCCCAAAGAACCGGCGTAGCGGTAGCCTCTTCGTTAACCGGACCCTGGGAAAGATCCGATGAGCCGCTGCTGGAACCCTCTGGCCCTATTACTACGCTGGTAGTAAATCCGGCTATTACCCGAGGCGGAGATGGTCGGTATTATCTGATTGTGAAAGGAGATAAACCGAATGAAACCAGGTTCATCCGGAATCAGGCTATGGCAGTGGGTGACCACCCTGATGGCCCGTTTGAGATACAGCCCCAAGCGGTCATTGATGATCTGGATACCGAAGATATGAGCCTTTGGTTTGATGAAAAAGAACACATTTTTCACGGTGTCTTCCACGCCCATCAATTCATTGGGCATGTCCAATCCAAGGATGGCCTGGATTGGGAAAAAGGTGATCCCTATGTACTGAGCCCCAAAGAAATCAGGTTGAAGGAGGGTGGTATATTGGTGTCTGATCGAATGGAGCGTCCTTTTATCTATGAGGAAAAGGGGGAGCCGAAGGTGCTTTCGGTTGCCGTTAAAAAGGGAGATGAATCGTTCCTCGTCATGATGCTCATCAAGAAAAATTAATCATATGAATCTCAGCCTAATCAAAAGCCCTATGAAATTTTACTTTTTACTACTACTCATTCCCTGTCTGGCGAGTTGTTCGGCCCAGACTCAGGAAGTAAGTAGTGATGATTCCAGGAAGCCCAATATCATCTACATCCTGGCCGATGATCTGGGTTACGGGGATGTGGGGGCGTATGTACAGGAGAAAATTGAAACACCCAATATTGATGCCCTGGCCGCTTCCGGTATGCGTTTTACGCAGCATTACTCCGGGGCACCGGTCTGTGCTCCCGCTCGTTGCGTATTGCTGACAGGAAAGCACACGGGGCATGCTTACATTCGCGGTAACGATGAGTGGGGAGACCGGGGCGATGTGTGGGATTATATGGCTATGTTTCAGGATTCTACATTAGAAGGACAACGACCCTTACGAGCCGAGACTCAAACCATTCCCAAACTACTGAAATCAGCTGGCTACGCTACCGGAATGACCGGTAAGTGGGGGTTAGGCGCTCCCAATACCGAGTCCATCCCTACGACGATGGGGTTCGATTACTTCTATGGCTACAACTGCCAGCGGCAGGCGCATACCTACTATCCGCTGCACCTGTACGAGAACGAGCACCGCGTTTATCTGGAGAACGATACTGTTCCCCCTCGTACTAAACTTCCCGAAGGTGCCGATCCCTACGATATGGCTAGTTACGCCGACTTCACGCTGACCGATTATTCGCCGGAGCTGATGTTTGATAAGATGACACAGTTTATAGCCGAGCATCAGGATACGCCCTTTTTCTTTTATTGGGCGACTCCCATTCCTCATGTTCCGCTTCAGGCGCCGCAACGCTGGGTAGATCACTATGTAGAAAAGTTTGGGGAGGAAGATCCTTATCTGACCGACAGAGGTTATTTCCCCCATCGGTATCCGCATGCTGCTTATGCCGCGATGGTATCGTACCTGGATGAGCAGGTAGGTAAATTAGTAGCACAACTCAAAGAAACCGGCCAATACGAAAATACCTTGATTATTTTCACCTCGGATAACGGCCCCTCTTTCAATGGCGGAACCGACTCGCCCTGGTTTGAGAGTGGCGGCCCTTTCGCCAGCGAGCGGGGGCGAGGAAAAGGGTTTGTGTACGAAGGGGGAATTCGGGTGCCGATGATCGCCTCCTGGCCGGGGCACATTAAGCCCGGAAGCACCACCGATCATATCTCTGCCTTTTACGATGTTATGCCCACGCTTTGTGAGGTCGTAGGGGTAGATGCACCGGATGTTACCGATGGTATCAGCTTTTTGCCGACACTGCTGGGCGAAGAAGAACAAAAAAAGCATGAATTTTTGTACTGGGAATTTCCAGAGAATAATGGTCAACTGGCCATTCGTATGGGTGACTGGAAGTTTATCCAGCGGGAGCTGAAAGGGGAGAAGCCAACCCTGGAACTGTATAATCTGGCCAAAGACCCGCAGGAAATGCAGAACGTAGCTGCCAATCATCCGGAAATTATTCAACAAGCTACCGAAATTTTTGAGCAGGAGCACACTGAGCCAACCATTGATCGGTTTAAAATTCCCGCTTTGGAAGCTGGATTGGTAGGGCAGTAAATAGGCACTTCTTTTAATATATTGCGGTGGGTTATATAACCTACATAGATCATGGATTTTTATTATGCGGTGGATTTGGCCGGCACGCTGGTTTTTGCCATGAGCGGAACCTTGAGTGCTTACACTAAACGGTTAGACTTGTTTGGCATAGGAGTAATAGCCTTTGTTACTGCGCTTGGCGGCGGAATGATCCGCGATATTCTAATCGGTAGCTTACCGGTAGGGTGGATGAAAGATCTGCATTACCTGCTGATGGTCGTCATGGGAGTGAGTATTGCCATGCTGTTCCGCTCCTGGGTGGCCAAACTGCACAAAACACTATTTCTGTTCGATGCCATTGGTATCGGGTTATTTACGGTGTTGGGTTTGCAGAAAACCCTGGATATTGGGCTGCATCCGCTGATTGCTGTGATGATGGGAGCAGTTTCAGCCGTATTCGGCGGGCTATTGCGTGATCTGCTGACTAATGAAATTCCGCTAATTCTGCGAAAAGAAATCTACGCTACGGCTTGCCTGGCCGGAGGTTTTTTGTTTTTAGGATTAAGATACGCAGATTTGCCCCTGAATACCGTTACGCTGATAACAATCCTGTTCATTTCAGGACTGCGTATACTGGCGGTATGGCAGGGTTGGCATCTTCCAATTACCAGCGCTCTGAATAAGAATTAATGAATAACCACAATATGACAAAACCTACTTTATTAGTAATGGCAGCTGGCATGGGTAGCCGCTACGGAAGTTTAAAGCAAATGGATCAGTTTGGCCCTTCAGGCGAATCCATCATCGATTATTCGGTGTATGATGCGATCCGGGCCGGATTCGGAAAAGTCGTTTTCGTCATTCGACGGTCCATTGAAGATGAATTTAAGGATGTTTTCTACAATAAGTTCGCTGGTAAAATTTCGGTCGACTACGCGTTGCAAGAGTTAGATACCTTGCCCGAAGGAATGGAGCTACCGGCGCACCGTCAAAAACCCTGGGGGACAGGCCATGCGGTTTGGGTAGCCGCTGACAAAATTCAGGAGCCTTTTGCGGTGATTAATGCCGATGATTACTATGGGGCAGAATCAATTCAGCGCATGGGGGAGTTTCTTTCCAATGCTGAACAAGGCCATCATTGCCTGATGGGCTATCGCCTGAGTAACACCTTATCCGATCATGGGTATGTCTCTCGGGGTATTTGTGAGGTGAGTGGCGATGACTTGCTGCAAGATATTACCGAGCGAACCCACATCTATCGTACGGATACCGGGGGCATTGTATTCCAAACGGATGAAAAAGAGGAAATAGCCCTTACGGGTGACGAAACCGTTTCGATGAACCTGATGGGTTTCACTCCTGAGGTATTTTCTACGTTTGAGCGCTGCTTCATTGATTTTATGAAAGAGCATGCTCAAACACCTAAAAAAGAATTTTATCTTCCTTCCGTAGTGAATGAGATCATTTCTTCAGGTGAGGCCAGGGTACAAGTGGTACCAACTCCCGACAGTTGGTTTGGTGTGACCTATCCCGAGGATAAAGCGGTAGCTCAGCAAAAATTCCAGAAGCTGGTAGAGCAGGGCGTATATCCTGAAAATCTTTGGAAGTCCTGATAACATACTACCTCACCTTTCTATGAGTTCAACTAATTCGTACCCGATATCAAAAATTATCCAGACTTTTGAGCTGGGGAAAAAAGAGTTTTCGTTCGCCCCTTTTGGTTCAGGGCATATTAACGATACTTTTCTGGTGAATGGCGACGGTGATCAGCGGCATTTACTACAACGTATTAACCATGAGGTGTTTAAGGATGTAGACGGGCTGATGCACAACATGGATAAAGTGACGGCTTATCTTCGCAATTCTCTGGATGAAGAAGGCAATACCCACTTCACTACCGTGCAGCTTATTCCAACGCGAAAAGGCGATTTATACCATCAGGATGAAGCCGGTCACTACTGGCGCGTGCAGACTTTTGTGCCAAACAGCATTACGTATGACCTGGTAACTACGGATGAGCAGGCTTTTCAGGCCGGATATGCCTTTGGCTATTTTCAAAAACTGCTTCGGGATATGCCTGCCGATGGGCTGAAAGAGACGATTCCGGACTTCCATAATATGGAAACGCGCATTCAGAAGTTTTTGCTGATGGTGGATGAAGATCCGGTGCGGAGGAAGGATGCAGTAGCCAAGGAAATTGATTTTGTGCTAAAACGGCAGGTGTCTATGCTGGATTGGTACCAGTTGGTGAAAGAAGAGAAATTACCCCGTCGGATCACCCACAATGATACCAAGTTCAACAACGTGCTACTGGATCGGGAAACTCAGCGAGCGATCTGTGTTATTGATCTTGATACGGTCATGCCAGGAGTGGTCGGATATGATTTTGGGGATGCTATTCGGACCATTGTCAATACGGCAGAAGAGGATGAAGCCGATCTAACGAAGATTAAAGTTAATTTATCGTTCTATCAGGCTTTTGCCCGGGGCTTTCTGGGGGAAACTGGGGTTTTTCTCACCGAGGCTGAGATAAGTCATCTGGCTTTCTCGGCCCATTACATGACTTTCATCATGGGACTACGTTTTCTTACGGATTATTTGGAAGGAGATGTGTACTACAAAATCCAGCACCCCTGGCATAACATACGCCGGGCCCGGGCGCAATTTTCTCTGGTGTCTCAACTGGAAAAGCACGCTTCCCAAACGGAGGATATCCTGGGGCAATTGAGCAAAATCAAGTAAATAGCAGGAGGGATCCGGGAGAATACGCGCTCGATGTACAGCTAGTCAGTATACTTTTCGTATTATCAGGTTATCCGATTCTGTTTTTTAATCGTAATGTAATAAAGGGTAGAAGTTCGAGAATAGCTGGCACAAAACAAAAAAATGTACAACTTTACCGCCTGCTGATTTTTTCACAAGTTAATCACATAAAACGATGTCAAAGGTCTTAGTAACCGGAGGATTAGGATACATTGGTTCTCATACGGTAGTGACGTTATTGCAAAAAAAATTTGAAGTGGTCATTGTCGATGATCTGAGCAACTCTCAGATTGAAGTGCTGGATCGCATAGAGCAAATCACGGGTCAGCGTCCCAGATTTTATGAGTTGAATTTGTGCGATGAAGCAGCAGTGAAACAATTGTTTGCCGGAGAAAAAGGAATTGAATCCATCATTCATTTTGCGGCCAGCAAGGCGGTGGGGGAATCTGTACAAAAGCCGCTGCTTTACTATAAAAACAACCTGCTGTCGCTCATTCATCTGCTGGAGATGATGGAGACACACTCCATTGCCAACATTGTTTTTTCTTCTTCCTGCACGGTCTACGGGCAGCCTGACCAATTACCCGTGACCGAGGCATCTCCCATGAAACCGGCAGAGTCGCCCTATGGCTATACCAAGCAGGTAGGCGAGCAAATTCTGAAAGATGCCTGCCGGGCCAATCCTGCGCTTAATGTCATTGCGCTGCGTTACTTCAATCCGGTGGGTGCTCATGCATCGGCCCTCATTGGTGAGTTGCCCACCGGAGTGCCGAATAATCTAGTGCCTTTTATCACCCAGACTGCCGCCGGAATTCGCCCGAAACTGAGCGTCTTTGGTCAGGACTATGATACTCCTGATGGTACGGCCGTCCGGGATTATATCCACGTGGTTGATCTCGCGGATGCCCATGAAGTAGCTTTACAGCGACTGATGAAAGGCAAGCAGAAGGCCAACTATGAGTTCTTCAATCTAGGTACTGGTAAGGGATTCAGTGTGTTGGAAGTGGTAAAAGCTTTTGAACGGGTTAATAACCTTGCCCTCAATTACCAATTGGTTGACCGACGTCCCGGTGATGTGGAGCAGGTGTATGCCGATACCCACTACGCCAACACCGAACTGGGCTGGACAGCCACCCGTGGTCTGGACGAGATGATGGAGTCTGCCTGGAAGTGGCAGAAGCGTATTTCAGAGATTGAGTAACGGAAGTAGAAGGTAATAAGCGGTTAACATCTTGATTATCAAACAATTGCCTCGCATATTGCCATAATACTTGCCGACCGAATCCTGCTTCCGGTTTTCCGTGCTTTACCCCGGCTGCAATTCCACTTTTCTTCCAACCAGTGAGAGGTTCTCATTGACAAACTGTTCGTCCCAGAGGTTGGAGATTACCGCTGAGATGTGGGGGTTCTGTAGTGCCCAGAGATAGGCTTTCATGGGGGCTTTCATCTCACCTGGCACAATGCGCTCTACCTTATCGATGCGCCAGCTAGGCACCGGTTGCAGCGACTTATGGTGAGTGGCCACGGCCATAGCGACCTTCATTCCGATGATGCCCATTCCGCCTTCATAAGCCTGCCGGATGGCGTCTTCCATATATCCACCGTTGATGACGTTATACGCACACATCGCCATATCATATTGTTTGCTGGCACTGGCCGCCCGCAGCACTCCGGCCGGATCATTGTGGGTAGAGACTCCCAGGAAGCGGACTTTGCCTTCGCGCTTAAGCTGATCGAGAGTATCATAGATCTCCGGGATTTGCACTTCCTCCGGGCTATTGGCTCCGTGCGGGCACATCAGGATGTCGAAGTAGCCAAAGCCAGTACGCTTGAGGCTGCCTTCAATGGAAGAAATGATTTTTTCCTGAAATGCTTTGTTGCCGTCTACCCGGTGGCCATAGTCCTGCATCATGGCATTGGAGATAAAAGCTCCGTCCATGGACTTATCCTGCCCGGGCCAGTAGGTGAGGTAGTAGCCGGGTTTGTCTACCGCCCGGTCGGCCCGCATTTCGTTGGCCTTTTTTATTATCGCTTCCTGTTTCCCAGAGGGTAGGCTAGCGAAGATGTCCCGATAGAGTTGATCGCGCACTGCTGAAAAACCACTCACCTTGGTATTGATAAAGACTTTCTCCCGCTTGGAGGAGCTGTCGATCACCTGGCTGTAGGCCGTTTCGCACTCCCCGTTACCGTAGGCCGGAGCCATGTCCAGGTAGTTGAGTCCTTTGTCCATTGCCAGTTCCACCGGGCGCGTGTTGCCCAGTCGAATGGGGTCACCACCGCAAACGATTTCGGAGATCATCATCCCGGTACGGCCCAACTGGCGGTAGGCCATGCCCGGTTGCTGGTTGCGCCATTCTTTTACTACCACAGGAGGAGTAATGGGATGAGGGTTACGGGAGGCTGGGAAAGTCAGGCCAGCCAAACCGGCTGAAGTGACAGAGGCTTTGGAGAGAAAGTCCCGGCGAGAAAGCGGTTGTTTTGCAGAATTAGAGTTTTTCATCAGGAAGATCTTTTCCCAAAAGATACTCAAATAATAAGGGATATCATATCGTATGGATAAGGTGACCTTAAGGCTTTTGTTTTAGATCAAGTTTTATACTTTTGCGAGGGAATGATCTTAACAGTTTTTGAGGAAAAGGGTAATAACGAATAAAATTATCAGCAAATCCCAAAAACAGTAAATAGTGCAACTCTGAGGTAACAGGCCGCTCAGTATTAGGGATTAAAGATTTGTAGCGACGGGTCCGTAACCAGATAGTAGAGGTATGTAGAGGTATTAAGAAAAGGAATATGCTTTTCAATTCAATTGATTTTGCTGTTTTTCTTCCAATTGTTTTCTTCCTGTATTGGTATGTGTTCAACAAAAACATACGAGTTCAGAATACGCTCGTATTCATAGCCAGTTATGTATTTTATGGGTGGTGGGATTGGCGGTTCTTATCTTTAATTGCTTTTAGCACCTTAGTTGATTTTCTGATAGGTATCGGGCTTGCACAACCGCAGCATGAGAAAAAAAGAAAAATTTTACTATGGATTAGTATTTCAGTAAATCTTGGGTTGCTCGGATTTTTTAAATACTATAATTTCTTTCTGGACAGCTTTGCTACAGCTTTTTCTTTTTTTGGCCATAGCTTGCAAGTCGATAGGCTTACTATTATTCTGCCGGTAGGAATCAGTTTTTATACATTTCAGACACTTAGTTATTCCATTGATGTCTATAAACGGAAACTGACTCCGACGAAGGATTTTTTCGCTTTTGCTGCCTTTGTTAGTTTTTTTCCTCAACTGGTAGCTGGGCCGATTGAAAGGGCAACTCATTTGCTGCCTCAATTTTATCATAGACGGACGTTTGACTACCATAAATCGATTGATGGGCTTAGGCAGATTTTGTGGGGATTATTTAAGAAGGTCGTAATTGCCGATAATTGTGCCATATACGCCAATCAGATATTCAATAATTCTGATGATTACTCGGGTAGCACTTTAGTTTTAGGAGCATTGTTTTTTGCATTTCAAATATACGGTGACTTCTCCGGTTATTCTGATATCGCAATAGGAACAGCAAGGTTATTCGGGTTTGATCTGATGCAAAACTTCGCATTTCCCTACTTTTCAAGGGATATGGCAGAATTTTGGCGACGATGGCATATTTCACTTTCAACCTGGTTTAGAGATTATCTCTACATTCCATTAGGGGGGAGCCGTGGGGGGACATTGATGAAGGTGAGAAACACATTCATTATTTTTATTGTGAGCGGGTTTTGGCATGGAGCTAATTGGACTTTTGTTATTTGGGGGGCGTTAAATGCTGTTTACTTTTTGCCACTTTTATTGACGAAGAGTAATCGCAGGCACCTGGAAGTTGTTGCAAAAGGGAATACTTTTCCTTCACCAAGGGAACTACTTAACATGTCAGTTACATTTAGTTTCACGGTGATTGCCTGGGTATTTTTTAGAGCTGAAAGTGTACAACATGCCTGGAGCTACTTGACCCGAGTGTTTTCCTGGTCATTGATCTCAAAACCACAGGTTATCCCGAAAACCACAATATTATTAGTCATCGTATTTGTACTCATAGAATGGATAGGGCGGGAAAATAGATATGCTATCTCAGACTTGGGGCTAAAGTGGAGAAAACCACTTCGATATGCCATGTATTATGTGTTTATGTTTGCGATCATCTGGCACAGTGGTAAAGAACAAGAATTTATTTACTTTCAATTTTAAAGTTAATCTGTGAATCAATTTTTTTATAAGACTTTCATGTTTGTTAGTCCGGTGTTACTATTGGTAATATTAAATTCGCTGGTTTATAATAAGTATGGTGGTGATTTAAGTCGAGTTGGAATGATTTCGGTGGACCCCGATTACAGAAAAAACTTAGGCTTTTCAGATGAGTATGCCCGTCCTATTTACTACGAAAACTTATCTGATATTAACCTGCAAAAAGAATTATTCTATGACATTCTTACTGTCGGAGACTCATTTTCAGAACAAAAAAATTATGGTTATCAGAATTACCTATCTGAAAAAGATTCTACGAAAGTTTTACATGTTGATATCAAAGGTAATCCTATTGAGTCTCTATACCAGTTAGTTAACGGTGACTTCTTTGATAATATAAAGGTAAACTATGTCATACTTCAATCAGTTGAAAGGCATTTTGTAGAACGAGCCATAAAACTCGATAGCAGTATAGCCCTCAAAACACAGGATATTGAGAGGATATTTGAATCCCCTACCAGTTCAAAGAAGAGTTCCAGAAAGTCTGTAGAGATTTTTTCTTCAGACGTGATAAAATCACCTTTGTATTATCTATTATATCACCTTGATGATAATGCGTTTTTTTCAAAAGTATACAGGCTAGCCACAGATAGCCTACTTTTTTCATACGGCAACGATTTACTATGTTATTATGAAGATATTCAAAAAACTCCTTTGAATAATGACAGAGATGCAGTTGTCATTTTAAACAATACCTTAAATCACCTTGCAGTTCAACTGGCTGAAAAAGAGATTAAGCTTATTGTTTTACCTAGTCCCGATAAGTTTGATATCTACTTTGATTCTTTAACTGATAAGGAAAACTATCCCAAGCCGCTGTTTTTTGAGCATCTTCGATCAATGAAGAAAAAATATCTGTATGTAGACTCAGCTACAATACTTACCCAAGCAACAAAAAAGGAAAAAGACATATATTTTTATGATGACACTCACTGGACACCCATTGCCTCGAAGTTAATTGCCAATAATATTTTAGAAATTATTAATGACTACACAGCAAAGGCTAATCTCAGTGCTCAGGATACTATGGCGTCTGAATAGGCATAGATTCAATTGATAACTAAAAAAACAGGACAGAGTACCTCAAGACGCTGCCCTGTTTTTTGTTTGGCAAAGATTAAGCAATCATGCCGTGGGGGTCAATCACAAATTTCTTGGCGGCCCCTTTGTCAAAGTCTGCGTATCCCTGGGGAGCATCCTGTAAGCTGATCACCTGCACGTTCACGGCATCGGCAATCTTCACCTTATCGTAAAGTATGGCGTTCATGAGCTGGCGATGGTAGCGCATCACGGGGCATTGCCCGGTGTGGAAGGAGTGGGATTTTGCCCAGCCCAAACCAATGCGGATCTTCAGGCTTCCGTTTCGGGCGGCTTCGTCAGAGGCACCGGGATCTTCGGTCACGTACAGTCCCGGAATGCCAATCGCACCCCCGGCCTTGGTTGCGGCCATGGCCTGGTTGAGGACAGTAGCCGGTTGTTCTTCCCCGGCATCATTACCGTGACCGTGGGCTTCAAATCCTACACAGTCTACGAAAGAATCTACTTCCGGCACGCCTACGATCTGGGCAATTTGCTCTTCGAGTGGGGCCGGTTGCTTCAGATTGATGGTCTCGCAACCAAAGCTGCGGGCCTGGGCCAATCGGTCGTCGATCATATCACCCACGATCACCACGGCGGCACCCAGCAAATGGCTGCTCGCAGCGGCGGCCAGACCAACCGGACCGGCTCCGGCAATGTAGACCACCGATCCGGGGCCCACGCCAGCCGTCACCGCTCCGTGATAGCCGGTCGGGAAAATATCCGATAGCATTGTGAGGTCTTTGATCTTTTCCATCGCCTGATCCTTATTCGGGAACTTCAGCAGGTTGAAGTCGGCGTAGGGCACCATCACGTATTCGGCCTGACCTCCTACCCAGCCGCCCATATCCACGTAGCCGTAGGCAGCTCCGGGACGAGCCGGATTGACGTTCAGACAGATGCCGGTCTTGCCTTCTTTGCAGTTTCGGCAGCGGCCACAGGCAATGTTAAAGGGCACGGAGACCAGATCGCCTTCCTTAATGAACTCCACATCGCGTCCGCACTCGATCACCTCTCCGGTGATCTCATGGCCCAGCACCAGGCCCTGAGGAGCGGTGGTACGACCTCGAACCATATGCTGGTCGGAGCCGCAGATGTTGGTAGATACAATTTTTAGAATGACCCCGTGCTCGCACTTGCGGTCGCCCAGGGCCAGTTTTGGGTACGCAATTTCCTGCACTTCTACGTGCCCGGTACCCATATAAGCTACTCCATGATTAGTACACATAAAAAAATTGTTAGGTTGTTAAATTGATTCTATGTTGCTTTTACGAGAGAGTGCCTAGAGGGCGCCAGCTCCGGCGGAGGCAACAGCATGGTCATTTTCGACAGTGCTGCCGGATACGCCGACGGCTCCGATCACATTGCCGCTGGCATCTTTCAGGCACACGCCTCCGGGAAAGGTAATGAGTCCGCCATTGGAGTGTTCAATATTAAACAGGGCGCCACCCGGTTGAGAGAGCTTCCCGATTTCCCCGGTATCCATGTTGAAGTAGCGGGCCGTACGGGCTTTTTTCATGGCAATATCGATCGAGCCCAGCCAGGCCCCGTCCATTTTGGCGAAAGCCACTAAGTTGGTGCCAGCATCCACTACAGCAATATTCATCAGGCAATCAATGGCTTGTGATTTTTCTTTGGCAGCGGCAATGATTTTTTCCGCCTGTTCCAGTGTAACATTCATAGGTTTATTATTTTTGGTTAGGTAATAGGTTAAATGTAATCGCTTATCCTGAGAAGAAGTACAACAATATTCCCAATCCGTAGTACTATAGTTTCAAGTGTTAAATTTTTAGTAAATTTTAGGGAGTTTTTACGTAGTATCTTGCTATATTTTTTAGGGCATCCCCCGATATGAAGAAACATTATATTCATCCCATTAATCTGAGCGACAGTTCCACCCTGGAGACGCGGGTTGAGCACCGGCGGGTGTTTACCTTAAACAACCTGGAACTGAGCATTTTTGAAACCTTTGATCGTTGCCAGGATGTACAACTATCGCACCACGGGCTGGTGATTACCAGCATGGTGCGGGGAAGGAAAGTGATGCACTACGGCAACGCTCCGTCGTTCGACTTTTTGCCCGGCTCAACCCTGATTGTGCCCGATGGTGTTTCCATGCGGGTGAGCTTCCCTGATGCCGGGGAGCAGACACCAGTACAATGTGCCACCCTGACCCTGGACTGGGACGTGGTTGACCAAACGTTGCAGTTCCTGAATGAGCATTACCCACGGAAGCATCAGCCCTGGGAACTGGAATTTTCGCGTTATCATTTCATCAATAACCGCCCGCTGGCCGAAAGCATTAACCGGCTGATTGCCATCAGTATGGAAGAGGAGGTGTCGAAAGATGCCCTGGCTGACCTGGCGCTAAAGACGCTGCTAATCCGTGTGGTGCAGACCCAGCGAGAGTACGATCACTCCACTCCCGAGCTGGACAAGCCCAATGAACTGCTGCTGATAGAAAAATACATCCGTAACCACCTGGCTGAGAAAATGAGCATCGATGATTTATGCGATCAGGCAAACCTGAGCAAATCATCGCTGTTCCGGCTGTTCAATGCCCATTACGAGATGTCTCCGGTTTCTTTTATTAACCAGCAGCGAATACATTTCGCCAAGAAACTGCTGAACAATCCCGACATTAACATCTCGGAAGTTTGCTACCGCAGTGGGTTCAATAATGTCAGCTACTTTGATAAGATGTTCAAAAAAGTTTGTGGGAAAACTCCGAAAGAGCATCTTCAGGCTATTTTATAAGGATCGTTTTATCCTCTTTGGCGGTGACAGCCGAAAATTTATTTACCGTGTCTTTTGACCGATTCGCCTCATAAGAAAAATAAAATCAGGAAGATATACTGGGTTAGTAAGGATTATTTTTTATTATCACAGGGAGTTTTTACACCCTTTTTTATCCTGGAAAATAACCATCCTTATTTGATGACTTTTGATGAATCAGCTTTTTTCCTTCCTGAGCCTTCTTGCTTTATACTCCACCCCGTTTTTCACAAGTCATGCCCAGACTACATTCGTATCAGATAGTGCGGTTTACCAGCAAACAATCCACAATACCGTTGAACGGTACCGCGAGCACACCGGGGTACAGGCATTGATCTATCAGGGCAAGGAATTTACCGATTACCGGATCATTATCGATGGGCATCAGTTTTTCGAATCAGATACCTGGGAAGAGGGCTGGATTCGCTACGATGGACTACTATATTCAGCCATGCAGATGAAGTATGATGTGGTAAATGCCGCCGTGCTGGTCCAGCATGAACTGATCGCCCCTGCCATCAAGCTGGAAACAGAAAAAATTAGCTCGTTTGCCATATCGGGGCATAATTTCATCCGCATGGTGAAAGACAGTCTGCATACCGAAGTGCCGAATACCGGCTTTTATGACTTGCTTTATACTGGAAAAAAAGTTGATTTACTGGCCGCCCGGAAAAAGACCCTTCAGGATGCTATTGAAGATCGAAAGGTAATTTACTGGTTTGAAGAAGCTTCCCGGTTTTATATTCGTAAGGAGGGAGTGTATTATCCGGTAAAAAATAAAAAGTCGGTCTTAAAAGTGTTTTTCGACCAAAAAAAGGCACTGAGAAAGTTCATCAAAAAAAATAAATTGAAGTTTCGGCGTCAGACCGAAGCGGCTATTCTTAACACAGTGTTGTACTACGATCAATTACCGCCATCACCATGAAAAACCAGTACAATAGCTGCTTTCCGGTAATTTTTCTGTTGCTGATGGCCACCTTTCCTGCGTATTCCCAGGAAAACCAGGAAATGAGGGTCAGCGGCAACTTTGCCGGGATCACTTTTGATGAGTTTGCCCGGGAAATTGAAGCTAAAACGGATTATCATTTTTACTTTGATTCCCTGCAGGTAGATACGCTCACCGTACGTTTACAGGCTGACAATGCCCTGCTGCCGGAATTACTGCGGGAGCTTTTTTTGAATACGGATTTTCATTACGCCATCGATAAGCAGAAGCATGTGTTTATCACCTACGGATGGATTATCCAAACCGAACTGATACCCAGTTTTTTTAACCGGAAAAAGAATGAGGAGGAGAATACCGACATCATTGTTGATTATTTCGAAGATAACCCGGCTACAAAAGCCGATGAAGACAATAAGGTATTTGCTATCGGTATTAAAACCAATACGATACGGCCAGGCATGGCCCAGGTTACGGGGCGAATCCTAGATGAAGAAAACGGAGAACCGCTGACCGGGGCAACCCTACAGATTGAAAACCCTTTCACCGGAGTATCCACTGATCCCTTGGGCTATTATTCCATGACCATCCCGCGAGGCCGCCATAAGCTGATCATCAACAGCCTGGGTATGCGCAGCACCGAACGCAATGTAATTGTGTATTCAGACGGTCAGTTTGATATTGAACTGAAAGCCAGTGTGCAATCGCTGAAAGAGGTCATTGTAGAGGCGGAGCGTGACCTGAATATTACCGGTACCCAGATGGGGATGCAGAAGATGGACATCAAAACCATCAAGCAGATCCCCACCGCCCTGGGTGAGTCGGATGTGCTGCGGGTGGTGCTTACCCTGCCCGGAGTGAAATCAGTAGGGGAGGCCAGTACTGGCTTTAATGTAAGAGGAGGTGCTACTGACCAGAATCTTATTCTATTCAATGGAGTACCCATCTACAACCCTTCGCACCTGTTCGGGTTCTTTTCTGCTTTTAATCCTGATATCCTGAAAGATGTAGAACTGCACAAAAGCACCATTCCCGCCCGCTTCGGTGGGCGCCTGGCCTCCGTGCTCGACATCTCTACCCGGGAAGGTAATAAGAAGAAATTTGCCGGTTCCGGAGGGATTGGACCCGTAACGGGGCGGCTTACGCTGGAAGGGCCAATTATCCACGATAAAACGTCTATCATTGTGGGTGGGAGAGCCAATTATTCTAACTGGCTGCTAAAAAAACTGAGTGATCCGGATTACCGTAAGAGCAAAGCCTCCTTTTATGATCTCAATCTGGGCATCAGCCATCAGTTCAACGAAAAGAATAACCTGCATCTGACTGCCTACAGCAGCAGTGACCGGTTTCGCTTCAAAGCTGATACCACCTATCGCTACCAGAATCAGAACGTAAGCTTTAAGTGGAAGAGTCTGTTTAACGAAAAGTTGTACGGGACCTTCAGTGGAGGATATAGCCGCTACAACTATCATGTTGGCAGCACTGAGAACCCGGTAAATGCCTATAAGCTGGCTTTTGACATAGAACAGACCCAGGCCAAAGCAGATTTCAATTATTTTCCCCTGGATAAGCATTCCTTCGATTTTGGTGTTAGCGTTCGCCACTACAAACTGCATCCGGGCTCTTTCTTACCCAACAGTGACGCCTCTCTGGTAACCCCTGATGTGCTGGAATCGGAGAGAGCGTTGGAAAGCGCAGTTTATATTGCCGACGTATTCACCATTTCTCCTAACCTGACCCTGGATGCGGGCTTTCGGTATGCTGTTTTTAATTACCTGGGGCCTAAAAATATCAATACCTATGTCGTCGGGCAGCCCAAAGCCGAATACACCATTACCGACACGGTTGCTTACAAAAAAAATGAGGTGATTAATACCTATAAGGGGCCAGAATATCGCCTGGCCCTCCGCCTGGCTCTTTCCAGTCAGGAAGCGATCAAGATGAGTTATAACAGTCATCGGCAGTATATCCATATGCTGTCCAATACCACCGCTGTGTCACCGACTGATATTTGGAAACTGAGCGACCCCAATATTCGTCCGCAGTTTGGTGAGCAGTTTTCACTGGGCTTTTATAAAAATTTTCGGGCCGGGGTAATTGAAACTTCGATTGAAGCCTACTATAAAAAAATCAGCAACTATCTCGATTACAAAAGCGGAGCCAACCTGATCATGAATCATCACATAGAAACTGATGTGGTTAATACAGATGGGCGGGCTTATGGAGTGGAATTGATGGTAAAAAAGACCATTGGGAAGCTCAACGGGTGGATGAGCTATACCTATTCCCGCTCATTGCTGCAACAAAATGATGATCTGGCTGAGGAAACCATCAATCAGGGAGACTGGTATCCCTCTAACTTTGATAAACCCCATGATTTTACCTTCATTGGTAATTATAAATTCTCCCATCGATTTAGTCTCTCCCTTAACTTTACGTACAGTACCGGTCGGCCCATCACCGTTCCGATTGCGCAGTACCAGTATGGGGGATCGGATCGGGTGTATTACTCTGATCGAAATGCCTATCGTATTCCTGACTACTACCGGGCCGATGTGGCGATGAACATTGAAGGCAATCATAAAATAAGAAAGCTGGCCCACAGCTCCTGGACCCTGGCGATTTATAACCTTACCGGACGCAAAAATCCGTATTCGGTTTATTTCCTTTCTGAGAATGGCGGCATTCAGGGGTATAAGTTATCCATCTTTGGTCAGGCAATTCCGACAATTACTTACAATTTCAGATTTTGAAAGCAGCAATGAAACATATAAAAGACAATAGTATTCTGCTGTTTTTTTTGATTGCACTGAGCCTCTCAGCCTGCATTGAAACCTATGATCTGCCCGTAACCGAGGCATCCAGTAGTTATCTGGTGGTAGAAGGGGTGATCAGTGAGGGCGAAAGCAGCGTGACACTCACGCGCACCAGTACATTGAACTCCGGGTTTACCCGGCACGAAAAAAATGCCACTGTACAGATTGAAAACCAGCGGGGCGATGCCTCCATCACTTTGATCGAAGTGGATAGTGGACAGTATCGGGCCTCAATGGATCTGGATAGAAATGAACAGTATCGCTTAAAGATTTATACTGCCGACGATAAAGAATATGTTTCGGCGTTTGTACCTGTACTTACAACTCCGCAGGTTGACAGCGTTACCTGGAGTGTGGTGAATAATAACGGTATACAGTTGTATGTCACCACCCATGACCCTCAGAGCAATACCCGGTACTATCGTTGGACTTACGAAGAAACCTGGCAGGACCGTTCTCCATTTAATTCGTTTCTTGAATACGTAGATCATGAAATTGTAAGCCGGGACTTTCCCCTCAACCAGATAAATATTTGCTGGAAGGAGGCATCATCTACCCGTATTCTTACCTCCTCTTCAGTCAAACTTCAGGAAGACGTAATTTATAAACAGCCATTACTCTTTATTAATACGGATAACAGCCCTAAACTGGATGTGAAATACAGTCTGCTGGTCCGGCAGTACGCGATTACCAAGGAGGCTTTTGAGTTTTGGGATCTGCTCAGAAATAATTCTGAAGAGCTGGGCACACTGTTCGATGCGCAACCGTCCCAGCTATTCGGTAATATCAGCTGTACCACCAATCCGGATGAACCCGTGATTGGGTTTGTGAGCGCAGGTACTGTTTCTGAAAAAAGGATTTTTATTCGCCGAAACGAAGTGCCCTTATCCTTGCCGTACAACCGCTATGTCACTTGTGCGACGGATACGATCGCTGACTACCCGGAGGCACTGGAGGAGGCTTTTGCCCTCGGAGACAGTATCCCGGTCAATGTGTACATTGATATGGGTGGTAACGTGAATTACCTGTCGTCTTCACGGTATTGTGTGGATTGCCGGGCTAGAGGGGGCACCAACGTGCAACCCGATTTTTGGGAGTAACCGATAACAAGCAACAATGAAGGGCTCTTTCATAAAACAATATTGCAAACGCGGGCTTTACCGCATGCTGGTTCTTATCATCCTGTGCTTCAGTGCCTGGAGCGCCCGAGCGCAGCAAAGTACGCTGGATACGCTGGTAGAGCAATTCAATCGCTACCAAACCCACGCCTTACAGGAAAAGGTGTTTGTTCATACAGATCGTTCTTTTTATATGTCGGGAGAAGTACTCTGGTGTAAGCTTTACCTGGTGGATGGCCTCCTGCACCAGCCCCTTTCGCTCAGCAAGGTGGCCTATATTGAGGTACTGGATACGGCGCAGACGCCGGTATTGCAAAGTAAAATTGCCCTGGAAGAAGGGCAGGGGAGCGGCTCATTTTACTTACCCGTATCAACCCTCTCGGGACATTACGTCATTCGCGCGTATACAAACTGGATGAAAAACTTTGCTCCTGATTTTTACTACGAACAGCCCATCACCATTGTGAACCCTTTCTCCAGTCCGGGTTTGCCGGTGCCGGATACGGCCACCCAATACGATGTGCGGTTTTTCCCGGAAGGTGGCAATCTGGTATATGATCTTGAGAGCAAAGTAGCTTTCAAAGCGACTGATACCCAGGGCAACAGCATCGACGTCAGTGGATTCATCCTCAACCAGCATCAGGATACCATTACCCGGTTTCGACCGCTCAAGTTTGGGATGGGGCACTTTTCCTTTACCCCAGAGGCTGGGAATCAGTACCGGGCCGTGGTAGCAATTGGGGATACGCTTTTCAACTACAAGTTGCCTACCGTATATCCCGAGGGGTATGTGATGAAACTGACGGACACCGGACAGGATCAACTGACGGTCAGCGTACAGGCCAGGGGAGCGTATGACCGGTCGTTTGTCTATCTGCTGGCTCATACCCGGCAGTCCCTGAAAGTGGCGGCGATACTTCCGCTAAATGAAGGAGAAGGGACCATGCAGATCGATAAACAGGCGTTGGGCGAAGGAATCTCTCATTTCACGGTGTTTGATGGGCAGGCCCGGGCGGTATGTGAGCGCCTGTATTTTAAGATACCTTCCCGGGGTTTAGACATTCAAGCCACAATCAATCAACCCTTGTTCCGTACCCGGGAAAGCGCCACGGTGCAATTACAGACCAGCGATGATCAGGAAAAGCTGATCCCGGCTCATTTGTCCATGGCGGTTTACCGGATAGATACCCTGGCCCAGTTCGAACAACCCGAACTGCGCACCTACATGTGGCTTACTTCTGATCTGAAAGGTAAAATAGAATCACCGGACTATTACTTTACCAGCCACGACCCGGACGTTGACGAGGCTACGGACAACCTGATGCTGACCCAGGGTTGGCGCAGGTTTAAATGGGAAGCCGTAATGCAACCGAAAACCCCGGACTTCACCTTCATCCCGGAATACGAAGGGCCGATCATCCAGGGTAAGGTGTTGGATTTTCCATCCGGTGAAGCGATGGAAAACAGGAAGATATATCTTACGGTGCCGGGTGCCCATTTTCAGTTTTATGGGGCCACCATTGGAAACCAGGGAACTACGGAGTTTATAACCAGGAATATCTTTGGAACCACCTCCCTGTATTTTCATACCAATGATGACAGTATATCTGGTTTTGAGATTTCCTCTCCTTTTTCTGATCAGTACACTGCGGCGGTTCTGCCCGTTTTTGACCTGGCGGAAAGTAATCGGGAAATGCTGGAGCAGCGTAGCATGAGCATGCAGGTACAGAATGTTTTTGCGGAAAATAAGATGAATCAGTTCGTGAAGCCGCCAGTCGATGGGCTGTCGTTTTACGGAGTCCCCGACCGGAGTTATCTGCTCGATGATTACACGAGGTTTCCCACCATGGAAGAAGTCATGCGGGAATATATTCGGGAAGTGGCTGTGCGGAAACAACAGAAGCAATACCATTATAAGGTGCTTGGGAAAGCTGATAATAGTTATTACGACGGAGACCCCCTGGTATTGCTCGATGGGATGCCTCTGTTTGATATTAATCAGGCCATTGCGCTGGACCCGCTGGACATTAAAAAGATAGATGTGGTGCAGCAGCAGTTTGTATTGCACAAATCAATTTTCTCGGGCATTGTGAGCTATACCACCTATCAGGGCGATTTTTCCATCGTACCACTCGATCCTCAGGCCATCAAAGTAGCGTACGATGGGTTACAGCAGCAACGAGAGTTTTACATGCCCCAGTACGAAACCGAGCAGCAACTGAGTAGCCGAATGCCTGATTTCCGGGTGCTATTGTACTGGGCGCCTACGATTGAAACCGGGCCAGACGGAAATAGCGAGCTGCATTTCTATACTTCTGACCAACCGGGCACCTACGTGGGTACCATCCAGGGTATGTCCGATACCGGGGCGATGGGCCGGGGCACTTTCACCTTTGAAGTAAAGGGCGAACCTCTCAACTGAGTAACTACCCAGCGAATTGCCCTTCTGAGCTTATTCATACACCTCAGAGAGTGATTGTTCACCGCAAAAAAAAGGACAAGCCCATTGCGTGAACTTGTCCTTCGGGTATTACATCCTGACCGGAGTTTAACCGACCATGATATCTTTCTGGGCAAAGGGCTGACTATACAACCGCTTGCCGGTGGCTTTGTACATGGCATTGGCCAGTGCAGCGATTACCGGAGGCAGCGAGGGCTCGCCCAGGCCGGTAGGATCTATGCCATTATCCACAAAGAAGCTTTCAATCTCAACGGGTGCTTCGCTGTTACGAATCAGCCGGTACTTATCGAAATTGCGCTGGTCGGGTACTCCATCGGTGAAGGTAATGGCACCGTACATGGCGTGGCCGATACCATCGATGATGCCACCTTCAATCTGATTGCGGGCCCCTTCGGGGTTCACCACAATACCGCAATCCACCGCACACCATACTTTTTGTACCTTGGGCTTTCCGCTGTTTACCACCACGTCCACCACCTGGGCAACGTAGGAATCGTGGCAGTAGTAAGCCGAAACACCTCGGTACACTCCGGGAGTCTCCTTGCCCCAGCCCGATTTCTCTTTGACCAGTTTCAGTACCCCGGCGTAGCGGGCGGGATCATAATCATTTTCCTCACCCACGGGGCTGTTCATGGCTTTCTCAAATAACTCCAGCCGGAATTCGATGGGATCTTTTCCGGCAGCTTCCGCTACTTCATCCATAAAGGATTGTTCCGCACCGGCCACAAAGTTGGAGCGAGGGGCTCGCCAGGCACCAGTAGAAACATTGGATTCCACACTGTTGTTTTCGGCCAGGTAATGACTGACTGTACCGGCCGGAAAGCGATCGGCAAACACCGGTCCCCCCTGTATGCCCGCTCCCCGTACCTGAAAAGCGACCAGGTCATTATTTTTATCAAGTGCGGCCCGGTACCGGATCTTATACGCCGGACGATAGGTGCCCTGCGTCATGTCATCTTCGCGGGTATAGATCAGTTTGATCGGGGCGTTCATCTTCTGGGAGATGGCTGCCGCTTCCATGCCAAAATTTCCGTAGAGCCTTCGGCCAAAGCCGCCGCCCATCCGGGTCATATCCACGGTGATCTTGTCTTCGGGGAGTCCCAGTAAGTCCGAAGCACTTTTCCGTAAGAATTCGGGCGTCTGAATCGGTCCGACCAGTTCCGCTTTTTCCGCAGTGACGTGGGCGAAGAAGTTCATCGGTTCCATGGTGTTGTGCGGAAGGAAGGGAGCGCTGTACACTTTCTCCACCACCTTGGCTGCATTGCGGAAGGCCGCATCCGGGTCACCATCCTTACGGGCCGGTTCATCGGAGGGAGTGTCCACGGCTTTGGCCAGGGCGATATCATGGTCTTCGGAGTTTTCCATGGGAGTTTCCTGCTCCCAGTTAAGTTCCAGGGCCTTTTTGGCCTTCATCACCTGCCAGGTGCTTTCGCCTACAACGGCCACCAACTCCGGGAAGGCGTTGATATCCGACCATTGCTTCTCGGCCGGAGCGGTTTGCACAGCAAATACTTTCCTGATACCCGGCATAGATTTTACGCTGCTGGTATCCAGTTCTTTGAGCTTCATGCCAAAAGCGGGCGGGTGAACGATCATGGCGATCAGCATGCCCTCCCGTTTGTAGTCCAGGCCGAACAGGGGTTTTCCGGCCACGATCTTCGGGCCGTCCACATTTTTGGTGGGAGTGCCGATGATCCGGAATGCTTTGGGATCTTTCAGTTCAATTTCTTCGGGCACTTCCATATCTGCCGCATGGGTGGCGATTTCGCCGTAGCTGATGGACTTACCGGAGGAGTGGGAGATCATTCCTTTGTCGGTACTGACTTCGGCCAGGGGCACATCCCACTGTTGGGCAGCGGCTTGCCTCAGTACGTGGCGGGCAGCCGCTCCGGCGACCCTCAGCCCTTCCCATCCCTGCCGGATGGACTGGCTGCCCCCGGCGAGTTGTCGGGTAAACTTTTCGGTATTCAGTCCCGCCTGTTCTACCACTACATTCTTCCAGTCCACGTCCAGTTCTTCGGCCACAATCATTGGCATGGCGGTTTTGACGTTCTGTCCGATCTCCGGGTTAGGCGACATGATGGTGATCTGGCCGTTGTCTCCGATCTTGATGAAGGCGTTGACGTCAAACCACTCTTTAGGCACGCTGGCCATTTCTTCGGTTGCTGGTTTGCAGGAGACCAGCCAGTTGAAGCCGATCATCAGGCCACCACCGGCAGCAGACGACACTTTGAGGAAAGATCTTCGGTTATGTTTTGTTTTTAATAAGGTCATGACTCGTTAGGTTAAGGTTTTAGCTCATCTTTTCGGAAGCGGATTTGATTGCCGCCCGGATGCGTACGTAAGTGCCACAGCGACAGATGTTACCATCCATGGCGGTTTCAATGTCCTTGTCCGAAGGAGTCGGGTTTTTGGTGAGCAGGGCGGCGGCGTTCATGATCTGCCCGGCCTGGCAATAGCCGCACTGGGGTACGTCGTGTTCCAGCCAGGCTTCCTGCAAGACGTGATCGGCCTTTTCGGATAAGCCCTCGATGGTGGTGATCTCTGATTCGCCCACACCACTGACCGGCACGGAGCAGGAGCGGATCGCTGCGCCATTGAGGTGCACTGTGCAGGCACCGCACTGGGCAATGCCGCAGCCGAACTTGGTGCCTACCAAATCCAAATGATCTCGAAGCACCCAGAGGATGGGAGTATCAGGCGCGACATCGACCTGATGTTGTTGTCCGTTCACGTTAATAGTAAAAGCTGCCATAGCGTAATGTTTAAAGTAGGTTACATGTTCTAAACTTACCAATTTTCATATTGTTAAGCGAATATCTGCGGTGAAAAAAGCAGTATCAACCCACCGAGAGGTAGATCATCATTTATCAGGGAGGAGGTAGCATGAGCCGCTGTCCGTCTTCCTTCAGTAGCAACTGCTGTCCGGTGAAGGGACTGATCACCCACAGGTTCCAGCCGCTGCGGTGGTATTCGCGGTAGACGGGTAGTCGTTTGTCTCCGATCCGCAGGGTGTCTACTACCGAGGTAGTCGGGTCGGCAGGCTCGCGGCGGAGTTTGCGGTAAATTTCATATAACTGCCACTGGAGCGGCTCATCAGCCGATAGCGGGGTCGCTTCCTTTGTCTCGGAAAGTTCCTCGGAAAAGTAGACGTAGCCCCATCGCTCGGGTTCGTGCATGTTGACCACACCCTGCGGTGACCATACCCAGTTGAATTCGGGTAGGTAATTACCCTGCGCATCCTGTTGCCGGGCGTAGCGTCCCCCTTCCACAGTCGTATGCCAGTTGACCCGCGAAAAATTGATCCGCCAGTATTCACCGACGGGTAGTCCGCGTTGCGAACCGGCTTCGGTGAGGGCCGCCCAGGGCATGGCAATCTCTACTGACCAGCCCTCGTCCACATCTTCCGGCTGATTGAGGGTGCCGCGTACCTGTACGGCAGTTTTCAGGCCGGGAATGTCCCAGGCATCGATCACCTGGGGCTGATTGCGGTAGGGTTTGGTCAGGAACAGGTCCCATACGGTGTTGAGCGCGTTGATCTCGAACTCCATGTAGTGATGGGTGTCGCCATCAGGGTCGATGAAGATTTCAAAGTCATTGTTGTAGAAGATGACGGCATCCCGCTGGCGGATGTCGGCCCAGACATGGGGTTCTTCCAGTTCGGCATAAAAATACAGGTAAGTAGAATCCCACAGCATCTTCACCCGGGTGTGATACATCGGGGTTTCCACGCCTTCAATATCGATAAAGTAATCGGACCAGGGCGCAGACTGCCAGGCAGAGTCGGGGCGTCCGTCTATGAGGATGGGGGTAAGCGTCTGATAAGCAATATACTGCGCAGGAGGATAGGTTTGCCCGCAGAGGCGGGTCGCCATAAACATGAGGGAGAGCAGACCAAGGGAGGGTAGGGTTTTCATGCGGCAAAGATAGTATTCCCGGTCAGATTCCATACGGATGAGGAGAGAGTATAAGAGATGGGTTTCCCTTGCAACGTCTTCATCAGGAAGGTTGCCGTGCCTCCAGGTGCGGCATCGGTGGGGAGGGCTTGAGAAAAATGGCTAAAAATTAACGGGAAGCTGTAACAAATCGGGGGTAGGGTTGTCATAGGAAAAAAGTGCCCGAACTGACATGAAACCAAACCAATCCACTGCCCGTCTCGCCGGACTGATGTATCTGATCCTGGTGATTACCGGCATTCTGAACCTGGCGTACATCCCTTCCCGATTGATTGAGATGGATGATGCCGCGCAAACCCTTCAAAACATCCAGCAATCGGAGACTTTGTTCCGGTGGGGCATCGTGAGCGGTATTATCAGTTATCTGGCTTTTCTGGGGCTGGTATGGGTCTTATATCAGTTGCTCCATCCGGTGAATAAACGCTATGCGCAGGTGATGGTAGTACTGGTGCTGTGCAGCATCCCGCTGTCGTTTGTTAATCTGCTGCATAAGTTTTCGGTACTCAGCTTGCTGAGCGATGCTCCTTTCGTGCAGGGGTTATCGCCGGAAGAACTGGCCTACCAGGTGATGTTTTACCTGCAAGCCTATCGTAACGGGATCAATATCTCCCAAATATTCTGGGGGCTGTGGTTGTTTCCCTTCGGATATCTGGTGTATCGTTCCGGTTTTTTGCCGAAGCTCCTGGGTATCTTGCTGATGGCGGGATGCTTCGGGTACCTGATTGGGTTTTTCGGGAGCTTTCTGGTACCGGGCTACGGCAGCACCGTATTCTCAACCATTGTAGACTTACCCTCTTCCCTGGGCGAAATCGGCACCTGCCTGTGGCTGCTGATTATGGGCACAAACACACTGAGCTTCGGCAGAAGTAAAAAACATGCCACTCATGATATTGTACCCTAACCACAAACCGATGAAAAAGACCCGCGCCCTGGCCGACCAGTCCGTTCATGTAAAATTTATCCTCTCCGGACTGTGGGTGAGTGTGATGTTATGCTATATCTACGGAGATTATTTCGGACTCTACAAGCCCGGTAAACTGCAGGGCATGCTGGACGGGCACATGGGCTCGCTGGGAGCGATCACGCAGGGAGTGCTGGTGGGCACCTCCATCCTCATGGCCATTCCCGCGGTGATGGTGTTTCTCACGCTGGTTTTACGGGCTCCGGTAAACCGCTGGCTCAACATGATCCTGGGGATTGTTTACACCGCGATCATGCTGCTGACCATGCCGGGAGCCTGGATGTTTTACATTGTACTGGGCATTATAGAAGTGGTACTTACACTGCTGATCTTCTGGTATGCTTTCCGCTGGCCCCGGCAGATAGCGTAAGCTGATATGAGAATACAAGCGTATTTTTTGACAAATACCAGCCCTGCCAGATGCAGCCCGTCGATTGTCGCAATGGCCCCCTGCTATTGGCGAAGATACCCCCTACTTAGAATAAGAACATTGGCGATATTTACTGAAAATATATTCATTCATTCTAAAAATCATGACTTATGGCCAGTGTTAGCACGTATCTCAACTTTAACCGAAACACCGAAGAAGCTTTCAATTTTTACAAGTCCGTTTTTGGCACCGAATTTCAGGGGGAGATTACGCGGATGGGCGATGTACCCCCGCAGGATGGGATGCCTCCCCTGGCCGAAGAAGATAAACAACTGGTGATGCACGTTATGCTGCCCATCCTCGGCGGGCACCAGTTGATGGGCACGGATGCCCCGGAGTCTATGGGCTTTAAGCTGCGCTTTGGCAACAACACGTACATTAACCTGGAGCCGGACACCCGGGAAGAAACCAAACGACTGTTTGATGGCCTCTCCGCCGGGGGAAAAGTAGACATGGAGCTGGCCGACATGTTTTGGGGCGACTACTTCGGTAGCTGTATCGACAAGTTTGGAGTACAGTGGATGTTCAATTGCGCTGAGAAAAAGTCTTAGAAGCCAAACCGGCTCATCTTTAATTTCCGCAAAAAGAGCGCATGATATAATACGTAATATCGGATTAAAATGGCAATGGAGTGGCCCGACCCGGGCCCTCTTCTCTACATTTTAATCTTACTTAGAATCATCGGACCGACCGTTCGCCATAGATTTCTTTATCCCTCATTCCCCCTCAGCGTTATCGGACGCCGACCGCTCGCAGAGAACTCTGAGGAGCAGAAGCCCCTCAATCTCATCAACGCCCACCGCGTGGTGCGACCCCTCTATTCCCCCTCAGAGTTACTCGAAGAGAACTCTGAGGAGCATCTCTGCTTCTTACTAGCGTATCGGACGCTCGAAGAGAACTTTGAGGAGCAGAAGACCCCCAATCTCATCAGCATCTCCGGTCATGACCCAATCATGGCGTATCATATCGGCACAATATATGGGGGTGAAGCGGTTAACAAACATATTAAGAATTATTTATATTCTCACCTTGCACAAATAACCAAAAAAACCAGCACCAAATTTTCTTAACCCCGCCAAAAACCTTCAAACCCCCGCAAGAACTTTCTCGAAGGGGTAAAAAACAAATATTCTCCCTCCAAGAACTTTCTTAACCCGGCAACAAACGTTTGAAACCCCTCTACGACACTTCTTGACGCAGGGAAATTTGTTCAGCGGATATTACGACAAATTGTAAAGCGGTATAAAACCTTTGGAACCACCGCAAGAAATTTCTTAAGGCAGGAAAAAACGTTTGAAACCCCTTCAGGAACTTTCTCGAACCCGCCACAAACGTTTGTAACTACCTTACGACGAATTGCTGCCAGATTTGAAGCCACCCAGCCCTGCTTAGAACATTCCAGACCGGTTTCTAAACAATTTTCTCAGTTTTCCGCCGGAGTTGAAGTCTGATTGAGTGTTTTAAGCTTGGAAAATAAACGTTTGTTTCATCTTTGACCAGGTTTCTACCGCGCAGTCAGGTAACGGTGCTCGTATAATGGGCTTAAGGTACCCCGCGTTCTTTCTTCTGTCCTTGCATCGGTCTTTAGTTGGTTTACCACATCATTGTTAGCCTTTATTGCCTTGCGGGAGGCCATTACCGGCGCTCGTAATTCCGCCACTGAAGAATTCAGGGCAGGTTACTGGCCCGGATAGCCCCGCCGCTTCGCTGCATCCGGGCGTCCAATGCCAGTTCATGTTGACGATATGACCCGATTTTCCTTCAGGAAGGATACGACGCTGTCTGGCAGCCGTTGAAAAAGTACAATCATACTTTTTACCGAGCAGAAAGACACTCAATACCTGTTTGTTCATGGGTAATTCGGCAATAAGCAGATCATTATTAAGCCAGTCTATGCCATCATTCTTACTTTTGAAGGTAGCCGTCTGCTTATTTACCGGAAAATAGCTGTTCCTTTCAATTTTTTTTAATAGGTTGAGCTTCGGTGATCAAGACAATATATAAGATGCCAATTTGCCGAGGGCTTGGTAGCAATATAGATTACGGACAAGTAAAACTTGAGGACACTATAAGGGAGATAGCCGCGGGGCGTCCCACGCATATATGCGCTATCCCTATGTTAGGCAAAATCTAATTAAGAAAAAACGAAAACGAATGAATAGAAAGATAATTGTTAAGACACTATTATGTCATATAGCAATACTCTTTTTTACAATATTTCTATCCGCGAGAGTAATTTCAACCTTCAATGGGAATATAATATTAGAAATGATTCATTCTATGGTTGTAACCTGTTTGTATATCGGTAGTGGTTATGCAATTGCAAAGAGTGAAACAGATAGAGATTATTTGTCTTACTTTGCTGTATTTTTTGTAGGGTTCACAATTTGGTTAATAGCATTTATTAGTTCACCAGGTTATGTGAATTGGAAACTTGGAGCAGATCCAATTTGGTTAATTTATAGACTATATGTAATTAGCTATGAACCTCTTCTTAGTAGGCTGATTAGTCTCGATGATGTAAAGGTTACTATTGCCTTACTATTGATATTGTCCAGTTTACCATCTATTTTCACGCTGGTTGGAATGAAGATAAGAGAAATTAAGACTTTGCCTAACAAAACGCAGCCGTCAGCTTAGCAAAAATGAGCTCGGTTGTTCATTGCGCCAAGCACGAAAATTGATATTTGAAAGTAAAACAACAGCAAGCCGGCCGTCGGCTGCGTTAGCCGTTGTAGCTAATTAAAAAATGAAGAAACAAGTTTTCATATTAGGTGCAGGATTTTCAGTCGCCGCAGGACTACCTACTCAATATGATTTGACCAAAGAAATCTTTGAACCTCAAAAATCCGACTCAGAAGCCTACGATTTAACATTGTACAATCTTTATGAAACACAAAGACAACTCCTTCGATTTCTAGAAACAGAATTTGGAATAACGAGTGAATCGGAATACCTTCTACAACTCGAAGACATTTATACTCCACTTGACAGGTCGATTGTAGAAAACTCAACATTTAGGACATTTCCACCTGAAGAACTGCTGAATCTTCGTCAATCATTGGACGCGATCCTAATCCTTGCTCTCAAAGCTAAGTCAACATTGACCAAGAAGCCTGAGTATATTGAAAAATTTGCTCAGTACATAATTGATAAAAGTAGAACTAGGGCAAATAATTACAAAAAAAATGACCCTATCTCAATAATTACAACCAATTGGGATATTCTGCTTGATAACGCCTTGAGGAAGCAACTCCTGAATGAGAAGAAGCCTGCAGGTGTTATTGATTACAATTGCTATGTAAGTTCATTAAAGAACGACCCAACAATAACTCCCGGATTAAAAGCTCTTGCCGAGGGAAAATTCATTGTTAAACTTCTAAAGATTCACGGTTCAATTAATTGGCTTCACTGTCCAAAATGTCAAAGGATATATATTGACTTCTATCAAAGAGTCATAGACTATGGAGTTTTCAGACATAAGGAGTGTCGATATTGTAGTAGAGAACATATCAGTAATGAATACAAGCCTCCGTTATTAAGAACTATGCTTCTAATGCCAACTTTCATAAAAGATTTAAGCAATTTCCAAACAAAACTTATTTGGAGAAATTCAGGAGTTGAGATATCAGAAGCTGATGAACTGATTTTTATTGGCTATTCATTCCCAATGGCTGACTTTGAATTTAGGCAGCTATTATTTAGAAATGTCAAGAGGAGTGCTAGAACAAGGGTTGTTCTTTACGACAATGAATGTCCTGATAAAGTTATTATCCCAAAAGATGGCACTAAAGTGTCATATGAAAGTGCAGCATATCGATACTTGAGTTTCTTCGGTGGAATGGACTTAAAGATTTCTTTCGAAGGAGTGAAAGCATACATTGAAAATTTGAAATAAAAACAAGCCACAACGATAGCTATAATGCATACCCTACGGGACACTGCGCATAGCCAAAACGTTGGCCAACATTAAGAAATGAACATGGAAGAAGCCATAAAGATTATTGATGATAACGCGGCTAGTGAAAACGATAGCTTTCTTGATTTTATGCATGAAAGAAGCACATTCGATGAATACGCATTCTGGAAATTCTATAATGCAGTCAGGTTGTTAGGGTATGAACTGAGACATGAAGAATCGCTCTCTCGGGAATGGACCTATAAAATCATGAAGAGCTATGAATGGTATTTACTCCTGATCGGATTTCATTTTGATGAAAATGATGGAATTAGTGTAGACAAACTACCCGGAAATTATTCTCAATACAGTGTAAGGCTACGGACGGTCGTAGATGCATTTTTGGAAGGCAAACCTATCACTGAGGAAACGGAAAGCTGGCTGAATGAAGCGTTAGAAAACAAAGTGAAAAACGATTGTCCAACCATACCTAAACTGCACTGATCACAGTTTAACCCAAAATAGTATAGGTAACCCATTGCAATTGATATGGACCAATCAAACGGCTATGAAGGCATAGCGACAAGGTTTATCGCCATTCGGGGGCGCAACATTGATTGCATAGGTACATCATCGGTTCGTAACTGGACTCGGACACTGCCGCCCAGTTCTACTGTATTGGATCTTGGCTGCGGAACGGGCCTCCCAATCGCTAAAGTATTGGTGGACGAAGGTATGACAGTTTACGGACTGGACGCATCAGCCACGTTGGTTCATGAATTTCGACAAAATTTCCCCAAAGCTCCGGTGGCCTGTGAACCGGTAGAAGACTCCGTATTTTTTAATCGCAAATTTGACGCTATTATCTGCTGGGGGTTGATTTTCCTGTTGTCAACTGAAGTGCAGGCAAAGGTTATCGGTAAAGCAGCCGACGCATTACGAACGGGAGGTAAACTATTATTTACCGCTCCCGATCAACAGACGGAGTGGGAAGATGTCATGACAAATCAACCATCCCGGTCGCTCGGAGCAGATGAGTATAAAAAATTACTATCCGCATCGGGGCTCACTTTGGTGGAAGAATTTGAAGACGAAGGGGAGAACCATTATTTCAGTGCCATGAAAATATAACCGGTTTGTTCATGGATCAACGGAGGATCATAGATATCTTGCCAGCGCACAACAATACCCGCCTGAAGGCTCGCCAAATCGTGAGCCCCAGGCAAATGAAAGTAGCATGATTTAACAGGAAAGCATATGACAGAATTTTGGGAGTCAAGTTTCAGAGATAAACAAACCATGTGGGGATTTGAACCGGCAGATTCCGCCGTGGCAACCTTGGAGTTATTCCAAAAAAATGGTTTAAAAGAAATACTAATACCAGGATTCGGTTACGGCCGAAATGCAAAGATTTTTACGGATAATGGATGTAAGGTAACCGGCATAGAAATTTCAGAAACGGCCATTGACCTAGCTAAAAAGCACTACGGAGATGACGTGAAAGTATACCACGGACCGGTGAGTGCAATGCCGTTTGACCAAGAGCAATACGATGGGATTTTTTGTTACGCTTTAATCCATTTGTTGACCGCAGAGGAGCGCAATAAGCTGATCGATGACTGTTACAATCAGCTTAGACCCGGTGGCTACATGGTTTTTGTCGCCATTTCAAAAAACACGGCTACTTACGGAGAAGGGGAAGAATTAGGTAAAGACACATTTCTAACCAGGCACGGAGTTCAACTGTTCTTTTATGATTCCGCTTCCGTGGATCAGGAATTTGGTAAATACGGATTGATTGAAGCGAAGGAGATCACTGAACCCGCCAGGAATACGGAGAATAAGCCCTCGCAAAAATTCTGGTGGATACTATGCAGAAAAGACAAAAAATAACAATGCCATTGGCCGTAGCGCTTCCATAGGAAAGGTCGTTTTGATAGATGACAAATGGACTGAATACTGATGATTTTTTACACGAACAACCGTATGAAACTTAACCGAACACTCAGCGTATTTTTCTCATTGATGCTCTTGTTCAGGCTCATTGATTCACCAACGCTTTGGGCCCAACAAATTCAAAAACACCGGGCAATCATCCTAACCGATATTGAAGCCGACCCGGATGATACCCAGTCGCTGGTGCGCTTGTTTTTGTACTCGAATCAGATAGATATCCAGGGAATTATTGCGACCACTTCCTGTTGGCACACCTCGGAAGTAAACCCGGAATCTATCGAAAAAGTAATTGAAGCGTATGCCAAAGTACAGCCTAACCTGTTAAAACATGAAGCCGGTTTCCCTGATGCCAAAACCCTATCGCTGCTCGTGAAGGAAGGACTGCCCAAATATGGCATGACGGGAGTGGGTGATGGGATGGATTCGGAAGGGTCGCAGTGGATTATCAAAGTACTGGAGGAGGACGATGAGCGTCCGTTGTGGATATCCACCTGGGGAGGGGTAAATACCCTGGCGCAGGCTTTATATACCATCAGAAAGACCAAAACCGAACAAGAAGCCGCTAAATTAATCTCCAAGCTCAGGGTGTATACCATCTCGGACCAGGATGACAGTGGTATCTGGATCAGGAATAATTTTCCTGATTTGTTTTACATCGTGAGTCCGGGTGATGATTATGGCAGTGCCACCTGGACAGGAATCAATAGTTATGTACCGGATATTGATAATACTACCATCAGTAATGGCTGGATAGCCCAAAATATCCAACAGAATCATGGCCCTCTGGGCGCCGCCTATCCTGATGTAGCCTGGGGAGTAGAGGGGGATACGCCCGCATTTCTGCCATTAATACCCAATGGCCTTACCGAATCAGAGCATCCGGAGTGGGGTGGCTGGGGTGGTCGTTATGAATTATATAAGCCAGATTTTTCGAAGACCAAAGAAGGTGGTTCCATCGTAACCATCGCCCCGGAGACCAGAGCCATCTGGACCAATGCCAGTGATCAATATACACCTTACCTTCCCAACGAATACGGCCGGGCGGTAAAGCAGGATACTGGTTCATTTACGAATGATAAGGTGACTATATGGCGCTGGCGAAATGATTTTCAGCATGATTTCGCCGCCCGCATGGATTGGTGTTCACTCTCTTATGAAGAAGCTAATCATCCTCCCGTTCCGGCATTAACCCATCCTGAACAAATGACCGTAAAATCAGGCGAAGACTTTACGTTGGATGCTTTTAACACCACCGACCCCGATGGGGATAGTTTCAGTTTCCTGTGGTTCAACTATCCGGAGGCGGGCACTTACAATAAGCTCATCAAAATTAATGGGGCCGAGAATATACATATAGCCTATTTCACCGCCCCGGAAGTAGATCAGCA
>JAVKCN010000101.1:0-10434 GCA_040222715.1 Cyclobacteriaceae bacterium
ACTCTTGCCCGTTTTATATCCCCTCTCTAATGAATGCTTCTGGGCTTCAGTTAAGCTAATAAATCTTTTCTTACGGCTCATCACGCAAAAATAGTGAAAAACTACTATTTATAAGCTATTTTTGTCTTAGTGCTTACTTAAATTCGTTTATTCACGTGGGAGAAGGCGCGGCTGCGAAAACCGCCACGCCTTATGCACTCACGTCAATCCCCTTTCAATAACCCGGTACCCAGCCGGGCATAGCCAGGCCACCCCTCTTCCGGCCCTTACCATCCCACACCTGCTGCCCCCGCCGACATGGCAAAAGTGCCGCAAAAGCTTTACCTTGTTGAGATAAGTAGCTTTTTAGAATTTAAACCTGCCATTGCTATGGAGAGATAGTGGACCCGAACTCGGTTGGCAGGCATAGAATTAGAAGAAAAACAGCGGTAATTTCAGAGCAGATTGATTAGATTTGTCTGTACGAGTAAGCATGAAAAGTTACTGATCAAAATACTACGAGGGACTTCCGACAAGAATATAGATTTTGAGGAATTTAGAAACTTATTGCTACGATTAGGATTTGAAGAGAGAATCAGAGGCAGCCATCATATATTGACCAAAGAAGGGATAGAAGATATTTTGAATATACAACCGAAGTCAGGGAAAGCTAAACCTTATCAAGTTAAACAGGTAAGGAATATCATAGTGAAGTATCAATTAAACTTAGATGAAGATGCAAAATAGTCATAAATACGAGATCATTATCTATTGGAGCAAAGAAGATGAAGCTTACATCGCGGAGGTGCCCGAATTGGCCGGATGTGCTGCTGACGGAGAAACATATCAGGAAGCCTTGTCCAATGTAGAAGTGATCATTGATGAATGGATAGAGACCGCCAAATTGAAAGGTAGAGAGATTCCACAACCAAAAGGAAAGTTGATGTTTGCCTGAATTCCCTCACACACCCTTTCGCTCCCCCAAGCAAAGCTGAGACACGCGACCGGCACCCAGCCAGGCCACCCATCTTCCGGCCCTTACCACCCCACACCTGCTGCCCGTACCGACATGGCAAAAGTGCCGCAAAAGCTTTACCTTGTTGAGTGAACAGCTTTTGATCACCTAAACCCGCCACTACTATAGTGAATATATACGCGGGGCGTCCCACGCCATATGGGGTTTACTCACTCATTGTGGGCAATTAAAAGAAGCAAACTAAATGAGCCAAAAAATATTTATATCATACTCTTGGACTACACCAGAACATGAAGAATGGGTTCTCAGTTTAGCAAAAAGACTTATGTCCGATGGAATTGAAGTCGTTTTAGACAAGTGGGATCTTAAAGAAGGACATGACCTTTATGATTTTATGGAGTCAATGGTAAAGTCACCTGAAATAAACAAGGTATTAATCGTCCTAGATAAGAAGTACACAGAAAGAGCTGATTCTAGAAAAGGTGGAGTTGGGACAGAAACACAAATCATTAGCCCAAAAATATACAAGGACGTTTCGCAGGAAAAATTTATTCCAATCGTAAGAGAGAGAAATGATGAAGGAGTTGCATATGTTCCAACTTATTTAGATGGACGTGTGTACATTGATTTATCCAGCGATGAGCACTTTGAAGAGAATTACGAAAGTCTAATTAGAAATATTTATGGGCGTCCTTCTTTCAGCAAGCCAAAACTCGGAAAGGCTCCGAGTTATCTATTTGAAGAAACACCATTAAACTTTAATACCACCTATATTCTGCGGGGATTTGAAAATCAAATAGTCAAGAATCCTGAAAGGGTTGATACTTTGATGAGAGACTTTCTTAATGAATTTACAGAGAATTTGAAGGGCTTCAGTGTTACATTTAATAGCCGAGATCAAATAGAAATCGGAAAACTGATTTGTGAAAACTTAAATCAGTATACCCCGTTACGTGACGACTTCATAAAGTTTTTTGATATTCTCACTAAGTCAAAGTTGGAATACGACATTGATATTTTGATTAAGTTCATGGAAGAACTACCTCTATTTCTTTCGCCTTTAGATAATCGAAGCAGTTGGTCAAATTTTGAATTTGACAATTTTAAAATAATAATTCATGAACTTCTTATTTACCTAGTTGCAGTTAGTCTTAAAAATGAAAACTATGAATTTGTAGAGGAAGTCCTTTACTCAAGCTATTTCACTAAGGACAAATACAATCATAACAATGAAGCAAAGCGATTTGATGTATTCTATGACCACACCGATATAATTAAGCCATACTATAATCAAACGCATTCTCAAAACTTTTTCAGTGCAACGGCTGACTTTGTGGTTAAGAGAATTCCAGATTTTATATCAAAACGTATCCTTGTTCAAGCCGATTTATTGTGTTATCACATATCCGAACTGAACGACCTAAGATGGTTTCCAATGACCTACATATATGATACCTCAGGAAGACATGAGCTCTTTTACAGGCTTGAGTCAAAAAGACATTTTGAGAAAGTTAAAGTTCTATTTGACGTTGAAACTATTGATGAACTAGAGGAAAAACTGAATAAACTTGAAGAAAAGGATAAGGACAAATCGTATAGAGTCGCTTATTCCGGTTCTTTTGACTCAGTTACCCCCTTGTATAGGTTAATTGACAAAGAGAAACTTGGAACGAAAAGATAAAAAAATTACCTACAACAAAACCTATGAGCAATAGCGCCCTACGAGACGCTAATACTCATAGCTAAACTGTTAATTCCCTTTCAATAGACCCTCCCCCCCAGGCAAAATTACGAACCGACCCTTACTAACGGTAGGGGTATAGGAAAGTAGGTGGTTTTGTTGTGAGGGGCATTGATAAGAGGGGTAGGGAAGGGTTTTTCGAAGACTCGGGAGGGTTTCTCCAACTTCTCCCCACCTTTTTCGAAAAGCTGGGCACCTTTTTTTTTTTTCTCCCCACCTTTTTCGAGGAAAATCAGGGCAATTTCAGGCGATAGCACAAAAAAACCCGAAGGCGACTGCCCTCGGGTGCTACTTCCCGCCAATGGTGGAAGGTTGACTATTGTACGACTGGGGTGCCACCCGGAGGGGGCGTTGCTAATTTCTTTGCCTTTTGGTATTTCAGTATCTTCAGCGTCTGTTTAAGTTCCGGACCCGCCGAAAAGCGGTAATTGGCCTTCTTCACATTCCCCGCGTTTACCTCTCCTTCCGTATCGCTACCTTCACTATTGATGGTCACTCGTAACGAACCCAACTCGCCCAGCCGGATGATCTCTCCTTTTTCAATGTGCCGGGGGATGATCATCACCAACGATTCCAGTACCGCTATCGCATCGGGTACACTCACCGTGGTGATCTCCGCAATCTCTCGGGCCAGTGCTCTGAAATCCGCATCCCCACTACTGTGGGCTACGGCATAATACTTGGGTGGATCTTCCGGCCGGTTAGGGTTTGACTTGGATATTACGTTGTACGGAATACTCATAAGGCTCTTACATATTTTAGGGTTAAACAATCATATCTTCGGCGTACCGGAGCAAGATTATCAACTTTCTTTTTCCGTTACCAGCCGAGGTGGTCTGTTTTGGTACACAGGTAGGGTTTGCCGGGGAAGCGGGTATTTTCTTTTCCGGTTTCGCCGTATCATTCGCCCCCCTTTCCGCGTCGCTTCAGGGAGTGTCGCCCATCCACTGGGCCAAAAGACCTTTCGATGCTGCGGGCTTTTACTTAGCCCTGCCCCGGCAAATGGCGACGGAAGGCGGTTTTGACCCCGCGTAGCCGCTCCCATCGCCTCCGTCAGCAATAAATCTTCTGAGCGGCATTTCCCCGATCTTCTCGATCACCCGAAACCTTACCCTGGTACCAAAGGGGGCGATATCGGAAACTTTCCCCCCAAATCTTACCTATCCACCCCGCCCACCTCCGGCATCAGTGGGGCGAATGGCTACGGGCGGAAGGCAGTTATCCCGCCGCAATAGCGACATTCAGTCGGGTTTTTTGCCATGACTAAATACTACTAAATACTGTGTAAATTAAGTTTATTCACATTTGCAAAGTCATTGCAAGCGGATAGGCGGATAGGCGGGTGGGACGGCCGGGGCGGCCCCGCCGATGCCGCAATATCCTGCTCGAGGAGGAGACGGTTGCCGCACAATTGCTTTGTCATTTCATTCCCGTGCGACAGCCTTATTCCACCGCATAATTGGGAAAGCTTGCTGTTTGAGCGCAGCGACCGGGCCGCCGGGCGGTTTCAAGCTTTCCTAGATTTTTGCGCCCCACGCCGGGTCTACTTTTCATCGATGGGAAAACGGTCCGCCGCCACGGTAGAAGCCTGCCCGGCTTGAGGGCAAGTACCTGAAAACAAAGAGTCTATAAGATTTTGGACCACTATTGCTCACCAAAATGAATGCCTTCGGCTTACAGCTTATCACTTCTCCTTAGCTCACTCTTCAAATCAAATCTTCTGGATAGCACTTAGGGCGTGGGAGTGCTGATGTTGGCGCCCCACATTTTGTCGGCTCTTTCGTCCAGATTGTCCTGATGAATCACAAAGCCGGGGTCAATGATCAGCTCGTCTACCGGTTCGCCCTGTTGCTTTTTCAGAATGGCCTGCACGGCGGCCGCGCATTCGTAGTAAACATCCTGCACCCCGTCCGCATCCAGATAGCCGTTGACCAGCATCTGGTAGGCCGTGGCGTCCCCGTCGAAGCCCCCGAGCAGTACGTGTTTTTCGTGGCCAATCGGGTGGTACTTGTCCGCGTTCTTCAGGGCCGAGACCAGGGAAGGAAAGAGGAAATCCGAGGAGGAGAAGATGAAGTTGATATCCGGGTTGGCCTGTAGGGCATTGGTCACTCCGGCCAAGGCTTTCTCCTGGTTCCATTCCGTAGGCACCTCGGCCACCAACTCAATCACCTCCGGGTACTCGGCAATGGCATCATTAAAGCCCTTTCTTCGGTTCACCGCATTAATATCTCCCAGGTCGCCGATCAGGATCATCGCCTGATAAGTCTGGCCCGATGCCTTCGCCAGCTCGCACATATTACGGACGGTGCGCTTGGTGATTTCGTAATTATCTGCCACCACCGTCACGTAGTCGCCCTGGTTCTGGGCCGGCAAACGATTGTAGATCACAATCGGAATATGGGCGCGGTTGGCGGCTTTGATTACCGGGATGATGGTATGCGCATCTTTGGGGGCGATCACAATGCCATCTACTCCCCGGGAAATAAAGTTGTTGACCTGCTCAAACTGCCGGTTGGCATCTCCGTTGGCGACCGCTTCCAGGTACTGGATGTTATTGTCCTCGCAGGCGGCTTTGATGGCCTCAATGCTGGCGACCCAGTATTCGGTCTGGAGGGTTTCAAAGGAAATACCAATGGTGACTCCGGTGTCGGGAGGCGCACAGCGCAGTAGACTACCGGCCATAAGCAGGGTCAGTACCGTTCTTTTCAGGCGTAGGCTGATGTTGTTGTTTACCTTCATGCGACTTTTTTTATCCTTCTTCGTCTGATTTGTTCTTTATGCCGGAAGCTGTCGATCAGCACAATCAGGAAGATGACACTGCCCGTGATGAGGGGGTAGAGGTACGGATCGGCATTGACGATCACCAGTCCGCTTTGCAATGCCTGGATGGTGATGGCGCCAATCAGGGTGCCGGGAAAGACCTGCCCCTTGCCGCCAAACAAACTGGTGCCGCCCAGTACGGCGGCCGCAATGGCCATAAACTCACTTTGCGACCCGAAAGAAGGGGAGATGGCTCCCAACTGGGCCATGGCCACCAACCCGCCAATGGCAGCACAGCACCCGCAGATCACATACACACTCAATAGAATACGGTTGACTTTCAGGCCCGCCTTTCTTGCTTTCTCCGCATGGTTCCCCACCGCATACACCTGCCGTCCGAAGACCGTCCGGGTTAGTACCAGATGCGCGACCGTAACAACCACCCCCAATACAATAATAGGAAAGGGAATCCCCAGCAGCCGGGCCGAACCAATGCTGAGAAAATTTTCCGGCAGGTTGATGGCCCGGGTGTCGGACAGATACAGGCCGAAGCCCCGTCCCACGTAGAGCGTGGCCAGGGTCACAATGAAGGGAATTACCTTAAAGCGGTAAATGAAGATGGCATTCAGCAGTCCGTAGCCAATGCCTACCCCCACCACCACCAGGCAGGCCACGCCCAGGGAGGTGCCGGAGTCCACCATCTTACCCGAAACAACCCCGGCCACAAACATGATCGACCCTACCGACAGGTCAATGCCCGCCGTCAGCAGCACGAAGGTCATGCCCGTGGCCACAATGGCCAGAGACGAGGCCTGGATGAGGACGTTGATAAAGTTTTGCAGGGAGAAGAACTGGGGTGACAGCACGCTAAAGGTGATCAGGATGATACTGAACAGTACGATGGTGGAATGATCCAGCAATTTGTTACCCGCCTGGCTGATGTCCGTTTTCATAGTGATCCTTGCTTTTCGGTGTGAAGCGCGGCTTCCAGTAAGGCGGAGCGGTCAAACTCAGCTTTGCTGAACCCGGCGGAAATCCGTCCCTGCTTCATCACAAGGATGCGATCGCAGAGTCCGAGCAGTTCTTCTATCTCGGAGGATATCAGAAGTACTCCGGCTCCCTGCTCTGTCAGTTGGTGGATGAGCTTGTAAATCTCGTGCTTCGCATTGATGTCTATCCCTTTGGTAGGCTCATCCATGATGAGTAGTTCGGGTTTCGTCATCAGCCACTTGGCGAGCACTACCTTCTGCTGGTTGCCTCCGCTCAGGGTAGCCACCGGCTGGGTAGTGAGGGAATGATACTTTATTTTAGTGGCCTCGGCCTGTTCCGACACCGCGGCCTGCAACGGCTGCCGGGCAACCCAGCGCAAAGGTGATTGCACAAACCGGCGGAGCGAAGCCAGAGCAATATTTTTCCCGATGGGTTGCGCCAGCAGCAATCCTTCTTCCCGTCGGTCTTCGGTCAGGAAGGCTACCCGCTTATTGATCCACCGGGCCGGAGTGGGTGCACTGATCGGCTGCTGCTTCCAATACAGGGCTCCCGAGGCAAAAGCGTCCAGCCCGTAGATGATCCGGGCCATCTCGGACCTCCCGGCTCCCACCAGTCCGTAGAAGCCCAGGATTTCTTTTTTCTTCACGGTAAAGGAGATGTCGTGTACCACTCCCTCGGCATGCATTGACTTCACTTCCAGTAAGGTTTCGGTGCCGGGGGCGGTGTTTCTATCCGGAAAGAACTGCTCAATATCCCGGCCTACCATGTCGTTGATGATGGTGGGCAGGTGATACCCGGCCGCTTGGTTATAATCGCTGATCAGCCGCCCATCGCGAAGCACGGAGATGTGGTCGCAAAGGTGCATGACATCCTGTAGGTTATGCGAGATGTAGATCATGGCAATGTTATCCGCTTTCAGCCGGGCCATCAGATCAAACAGTTTCCGGGTCTCATGGCTGGTCAGGGAGGTCGTCGGCTCATCAAAGATGATGATCCGGGGATTGGCACTGAGGGCTTTGGCGATTTCCAGCAACTGCCGCTGGGCCGGGGTGAGTTCTTCTACCAGGGTAGCCGGGTTGAGGTCGAGGGCCACCTGTTGCAGCAGCTTTTGGGCCTGCTGGCGGGCCGCTTGCCGGTCAATCACCGGAATGCCGAGGATCTTCTTTTGGGGAAAATGACTGAGGAACAGGTTCTCCAGGATGCTCAGGTTAGGGAACAGATTCAGTTCCTGGTGGATAAACGCAATCCCGGCGGCCAGCGAGTCGGTGGGCGATTGGGGAGCAAACACCGCCCCATTGAGCCGCATCGACCCGCTGCTGGGCGGGTGGATGCCGCCGAGAATATTCATCGTGGTAGACTTACCGGCTCCGTTTTCACCCACCAGTCCGCGGATCTCTCCCGCCTCCAGGGGCAGGTTGATCCCTTTCAGCACCTCGGCCTCCCCGAATTTCTTGGTAATATCGTTCAGTTCAAGCAGCATATCAGGCAGTTTGTAAAGCAGTTCTTTTCCCTACGTTCAACATGGCGGCCAGCAGGATCACCGCCCCTTTCACCATCATAATCAGGAAATACGACAGACCCATCAGGTTGAGGCTGTTGTCCAGCAGGGTGATGAACAGGACTCCGTACAGGGTCCACTGCACTTTCCCCTTGCCACCGAACAGGCTGGTGCCGCCAATCACCACTGCCCCGATGATGTCCAGCAGGCTGTTTTGCCCCATCACCGGCGAGCCGGTCTCCAGCCTGGCGGTGTACAGCACCGAAGCCACCGCCGCACAGATGCCGCTGAAGACGTATACTAAAACAATGGTTTGCGGCACTTTCACCCCCGAAATCTTCGCGGCCTTCGGGTTCATCCCTACCGCATAAATCCATGCTCCCCGCAGGGTCTTCGCCAGCAGCAGGTACGCCACGCCCACCACCACAGCGCCAATCAAAGCCGGAATGGGTATGCCCAGCACCGACGAATAGGGCATGTTGACGAAGGCTTCGGGCAGGTTATAAATGTTTTGCGACTGGGTGAGCCAGATGGCAAACCCACTGAAGAAAATCATGGTAGTGAGCGTCACCATAAAGGCGGGCATGCCCAGGGCCGTAATAGCCCAGCCATTCAGCCAGCCGATGAGTCCGCCCACCAGCATCATGCCCAGCACACTGCCTAAGATGGCTTCCGTCGGGCCAAGTCCCAGCCCGGTATCGGCACTCATGATATAGCCGCCCACCACGCTGGCCACGGCAATTACCGAAGTCACCGATAGGTCTATGCCTGCGGTGATCATCACCAGCGTCTGGCCAATGGCGGCAATCAGCAGAGGCAACAGGTTGAAAAGCAGGTTCCAGGAATTATTAATGGTAAAGAAGCCGGGAGCAACAAAGCACATCAGCAGGTAGTAGCCAATGCACAGATACAAAATGATATGGTCGGAGCGCAGCTTCTTTGCTGGTTGTATTAGTTTCATAGTCTGTTCGCTAAGCGACACTTTTTCACCCATACTGCTTTTCCAGCCGTATTGGTCATCGGTCAGTCGGTGCTTTTACCTGCACCTACTGGCAAACTTTATAAGCGATCTTTCCCACCATGCCCGGCCCCACCGTTGGTATCATCCTCAACCGTCGCCCATCCTACCAACGTGCATAAAAGTACCGTGCCCTAATGTAGCCAGAAACCGCTGATTTTCAAATACCGGAAAAGCCGGGCCGTATCGGCGGATGGCAGCGGAGAGGCTGGCACATTTTGCCTGTTACCTCCGGCAAAAGTTTTCTGCCTATGCGCCACTTCTTTAGCGGAAAACAATGTAGAACGCCGCAATCAGGGTGATGATGAGCAGGGAGCCGATGTTGTACAGCAGGGTAGAGGCGGGCAGGGGAGCGGCCCGATCGGGCGTGTCCACCGGAGGCTGCCGCCTGCTAATCAGTACCGATACTAATAATAGTAATATAAAGGTGAGCGTCATGCGGTCTAAAAACGCCCAGTGCGACAGCAGAATTTTAGCCGCTACCGAAAGGGGGATGGTGAGTATGACGGCCCAGAGCGCAGCCTTGCTGCTCATGCGTTTCCAGAATAATCCCAGTAAGAAGATGCACACCACCCCCGGCGTGACAAAGCCGGTATACTCCTGGATAAAGGCAAACAGGCGGCCCATGCTGGCAATGGCCGGAGTTACCATAATGGCGATCAGCAAGGCCAAGGCCGTTACCCATCGCCCAACCGTCACCAGGCGTTCGCCACTGGCCTGGGGGGCGATCAGCTTCTGGTACACATCCATGGTGAAGATGGTCGCCACACTATTACACATGGAGTTGAGGGAAGAAATAATTGCGGCAATGAGGGCGGCAATCACCAGCCCGGAATAACCGACGGGCAGCAGCTCCCGAATAAGCACCGGAAAAGCCTGATCCCGGCTGTCGATCTGGTCGGCGTAGAGTTCGCGGGCGATGACCCCCGGCACCACAATAATCACCGCCACAATTAAGGAAAGCATGGCGGCGAATAGCAATCCATGTTGCGCCTCTTTCAATGATTTAGCCGCCAGTGCCCGCTGAATAATGTACTGATTGCAGCCCCAGTAACTCAAGGCTGCAATCCACAAGCCCCCCAGAAAAATCCCGGTCCAGGGCAGCTCCTCATGACTGGCCGGAAGCACCATATGAAATTGATCCGCCTGCACAGTCATTAACTTTGCCCACCCATCCGCCGCACCCGAGGCTTCATATTTCAGGGCAATCTGGTCCAGTCCCAGCCAGACCACGGCCAGTCCCCCGACCACCAGCACACCTACCTGAATAAAGTCCGTCCAGGCCACCGCCGATAAGCCGCCGTATATGGTGTATATAGCGGAGACCACCGCCAGGCCGACTATGCTGTAGAGGATGGGGATGCCCAGTACCGCTTCCAGGGTAATGGCCCCCAGGGACAGTACGCTCGTGAGGTTGACCAGCACATACACCAGTATCCAGAAAAAACTCATGGTGGTGCTTACGGTGGTAT
>JAVKCN010000102.1:0-70882 GCA_040222715.1 Cyclobacteriaceae bacterium
AGGTTACGATTACTATCACTCAGCTACTACGATACCCTCAATCGTAGATTAGGAATGCTCCGGATCAGCCAGTAGGTTTTCTTTGGCGAACGACAAGGTCCCCAGCATCAACCTTCTGGTGGCCGGGGCAATGGCATTGTAGTGGTTGGGGCAATACCTTTAGAAGGATCGTGGCAAAGCCAGTAGTTACCTAGCCCCCCTTAGATAGTAGTTACTGAGAGACTATCAGTAAAATACTTCTTACGTTGACATAGGGGCTTTTCCGGGATCAGATCCTATAAAAAGGCTCGTCCCGCTCCCACCCGGTATTCTGGCACCCCTTTAATCCAACTATCGGGGAGATGGCTTCAGGATAGCCTGCCTTCTAAATCCACCCAACCCCCTGGCCATGACGGTACCGAATCGGGGACTTCGTCGGAGACTTCGTCGGGGACTTCGGAAGTTTTAGGCAATCATTGACCTTCGCACCATTGACTTCCCAAACTTCCGAAGTCTTGTTCTTTAGAAGGGGCGTGGCAAAGCGGATGCTATTGAAGGGTCGTGTTCTCTAAAATCAGGAAAGACGGGCCTCTTTGTGCCCAGTAGGCTTTCAATTCGGCAGGGGCGTTGCTGGGAGGGAGGGCGAATGATCCCAGGATAAGGTCTGGGTCACCATCCTGGTCGGTATCCCCCGTGTCCATGGTAAGCCAATGGCCCTGCGTAGCTTCCGGAAATGTAGCAGCCTGAAAGCGTAGTTCAGTAGCATTGGATCTGTTTTCCAGGTAGAGGAAGCCTCGCTCCGGGGTTTGCCCAAAATCGGGGAAGAAGGAAATGGCGGCGATGTCCAGGTCGCCATCCTGATCAAAATCCCGGGCCATGGCCTTGGAAGCTCCCTGCATTGGAAAGAAGTACTCCTCTTGAAAACGACCCTCTTGCTGAAGAAAAATGCGAATGCCATGGTACGGCTTCAGCACCGCAGAATAGTCGGCATTGTCACCATTGGTATACAGTATATCTATGTTGCCGTCGTGGTTAAAGTCAGCCAGCTCAAAGTAGCTCGAGCCGTACACCGGCGGGAAGCGCAAGAGTACCCGTGGTTCAAACCTGCCCTTTCCCTGATTATAGAACCCCACGACCCGTTCATCACCCTGGGTAAGTAGCGCTACAATATCCGGCAAGCCATCCTGGTTCAGATCCACGATTTCGGTCCTGCGTGCTCCCGGATCAGCCGCCAGCAAATGTTTTCGGAAGGTAGTATCCTCCTGTCCTTCGTACCAGGCCAGTTCGCCCAGATAATTGCCAAACTCCGCGATCACCCAGTCCGCACGACCGTTCTGGTTAAGGTCAGCGGAAGCAATGTGTACCGGGCGGCGCAGGTTTTCGGGCAGCAGTCGGGTAGAATCTCCATTGGGTACCAAGTGCCATACTTTCCCTAAAATACGGTCGGAAGGGTTCATGATGCCCATGGTTAATACCTGCTTTTGTCCGTCAGTATGAACGAATAGATCGGAAGGCGGGCTATCCAGGCTGAGGGAGTCCAGGATATGATGATGCGTGTCCAACTCGTAAAGATTGCGGCGCGCATCTCCCACAAACAGATGATTTGATACCGTATCAAAATGCACCAGGGTGGTAGTGGGGGCTATGGATGAATGTAAACGAAACGAGTGAGGCCGGAACAGGTTGAGGGTGGTATCTGCCTCAGGTAGCGTCTGATGAGGAAAGGAATCAGGCGCATGTTGTTCGTAGTAACGGATAATCTTTTGCCAGCCTTCTTCAGTAATGCGCAGGGTGTCGGGAAAAATACCGGCTTTGCGTAAAATATAAGACTCGTACATGGACAGCCCCCGGTAAGGTTCCTGGGGTGAAGCGCGGATTCCCAAACGATGGCCCATACGGAGCAGCACCTCGCCTGACCAGACGGACTTGGGAAGCAAATTAGGCGGGGGAAAGGCATGGCATGTTTGGCAATAGCGGTACGCCAGTTGCTCTCCCGACCAGGGTGCGATACTATCCAGCGGGGGAAATGCAGGTGAGGTGGAAATCGCGGGCGTTTCTTCCTGATGCGAAGACTGACATCCCAGCAACCACAACCCGATGCCCCACCATAACCAACGCCTCATCAACTTGCTGTTGATAAGTTGATCGTCCGGCTTTTCCCGGCATAGCTATAAATGGTCACGCTGGTGACCGTCGCTGGCAGTTTAATCTTTCGGGTTGACTGCGACAGATACGTAGAGCCGTAGTAAAACTCCTGCTTTTGGGTAGTGCCGTCGGCAAAAGTAAGGGTCGCCCAGCTATCCATTGGTTCCAAAGCAATGAGGGATGCGGCCGGGGCGGACGGACGGGAATTAAACAACAGCAGACTGTCCTGGTTTTGGGTGACCAGAAAGATGCTTTCTCCTTTAGTGCCCCGTAGCTCGGCCAGGGCTTTGGCATCTCCAGGCACATACCAGCCACTTTTCTGCATGTTTTCCGAATGAAAACTACCCTTCCCGTCCCCGCGTAGGTACAAACCATTCAGGGCATCATAGCGCCCGGTAGAAATCTCGGTATCATACCGGTTACCCACGGCCAGCACATCCAGATAACCATCCTGATCAATATCCTGGCTGATCATGCCGAACAGCGGCGAGATCTGAGCATCAACAGGTAATGGATGGAGCGCAAATGTGCCATCTCCCCGGTTTTCCAGGTAGCTACTCGCCATATGATTGGCCTCATAGTGCAACGCCCCTTGCAGATCCTGTTCGGAGAAAATATCGTGGATGGTCGCCACACCATACTTCCGGTAGGTAGGAAATTTCCGGCGGATGGGTAGAAACTGAGAGGTAAAGTCGTCTTTGGAGTGTATCGGGAAGGGAGCCATATTGCCCTGCTCATCTTTTTGGTAGACCACCACAACCGGGTCCAGGCTGTTGTTACCATCAAAATCCTTAGCATACACACTCATGGGCTGCTCTGCCGAAGCCTGGTAGATGGTGTTCAGGCCCAGGTTTCCCGCAATGTAGTCGATGTCGCCATCCTGATCAAAGTCGCCGGAGGTCAGGCTGTTCCACCAGCCAATGACATCAGAAATGCCGCTGGAGGCAGTTACATCCTCAAAGGTTTGGCTTCCGGTATTTCGGAAGAAGGTAATGGGCATCCATTCTCCGGCAATCAGCAGGTCTACCTGTCCATCATTATCAAAATCAGTCCAGAGCGCATCACTGATCATGCCCAGGGAATCCAGCACCGGTAACACCTCCGCAGTAACATTGGTAAAGCGGCCCTGATCATTATTGAGGATGTAACTGGCGGGTGGTGCCGGATAATTTCCCGGAACTACGCGTCCGCCCACAAACAGATCCAGGTCGCCATCCTGATCATAATCAGCGGCTTTCACACAGGAACCGCTGGACAGCAAAGTGGGCAAAGCGGCCTCGTCCAGCGTGAACTGCCCTTGTCCGTTGTTTCGGTAAAGGTGGTCCTGAAGGTGAGGGTCATTGGCCTGAAATTCATAGCTACCGCCTACGGTGTAGAGGTCCAGGTCTCCATCATTATCGGCATCGAACAACAGTACCCCCATTTCTTCGCCCAGGCTATCCGGATTGGTCATGGGCCGGGTATCCCGGAAGGTGCCGTTGCTTTGCTGCATAAAGAAATGCCCTTGTTTGTCAGCGGGCCCGGAGACGTAAAAATCATCCAGTCCGTCACCATCCACATCGCCAACGGCAATTCCCGGCCCATTCTGGGTGTATTTGTGCGGCAGGGTTCTTTGCAGGTTAAAGTCAATCTTATCTATTTCATCATGGTGGTAGTGTACTCCATACTTCGCGGCAGCTTCCTGCAACAGGGCATTTGCCGAGGTGGTGGGTAGCTCCTGGTTAATATCCTGCGATTCGGGAGCGCTCGCATCAGTATGGGCCATTGTAACCGTCTGGTCGGCGGGAATATCGCGCAGCAGTTGGGTTTTTCCATCGGGCCAGATAATCAGCAGAGAATCAATCTGGGATACAGCCCCCAGCCCAAAATGGAGGCTGTTTTCCATGGTAGAGAGATAGCCGCGATATAAGGCATTTTCAAAGATCTGCGTTTTTCCCTGGTCGTAGTGGAGGTAGACTTTGGTGCCGATGCCCTGCCGGTTTTGGGTAGAGCCTTCCAGCCTCACCCGCAGAAAGTGGTAGGCGGTCTTTTCATCGTTGTACAACTGGTTCTGGTAGACCGAGGCACTGTCATTGATATTGTTGATAATCACATCCAGGTCACCGTCATTATCCAGATCGGCATAGGCAGCTCCATTGGAAAAAGAAGGGCGCAGCAGCCCCCATGCTTCTGTTTTATCAGCGAAGGTCAGGTCGCCATTGTTCTTAAAGGCATAGTTTGAAATTTTGACAATGGGGATCGAGTCGTGCAATTGCTTGATGGAGGCAACTCCACCTCCCGCACCGCTTCGGAAGTTAGCAAAATCCCGGTCGGTGACATCACGGGGAAAGCCATTGGTGACAATCAGGTCTTTAAAGCCATCGTTGTCAAAGTCAGCCATGAGGGGAGTCCAGCTCCAGTCGGTCTGGTACACTCCGGCCATCGGGCCGATTTCGCTGAAGACCGGGTGCCCGTCAGGAGTAAAGCCTTTATTCAGTTGCAGGGTATTTCGGACGTACTGGTACTGTATGTCATATCGTTCGTTGTTGATATAGTTCGTATAGTTATTTGCGCCCTGCATCTGCTTTTTCCGAAGGTTATTTTCGGGAAGCATGTCCAGTGCCACAATATCAACCAGCCCATCATTATTAAAATCCACCACATCAGAACCCATGGCCGAGTAACTTTGGTGCTTCAGGTAATCGGCTACCCGGTTGGTAAACGTGCCGTCCTGGTTATTGATGTAGAGCAGGTCGTTGGATATGTAGTCGTTGGTGATGTAGATGTCCGGCCAGCCATCCAGGTTAATGTCGGACACGGTGATGCCCAGGCCGAAGCCTTCCATGGTAATGCCTGCTTCTTTAGAGACATTTACAAAAAGACCGTTATCATTTCGATACAGGCGGTCATTATTCAGGGCAGTACCATCGGTAATCTTATCCCGGTAGTTGGTCGGAACTCTTGTATCAATAATATTGGTCAGCAGATACAGGTCCAGATCACCATCCAGATCATAGTCGAAGAAAGCCGCCTGGGTGGTATTTCCAGTATCGTCAATGCCATAATCAGCCGCTGATTCGGTGAAAACCGGAATGCCATCATCATTCAGGCCGTTGTTGATGTACAACAGGTTTCGCCGTTCCAGTGAATCTTTTTTCATGGTAGCCGAGGCGTAGATATCCAGCCAGCCGTCTTCGTTGATGTCGACCAATGCCACGCCTGAGCACCAGCGGTCTTCTCCCGCCACCTTGGCAGTAGCGGTTACATCTTCAAAATGCATATCTCCCTGGTTCAGGTAAAGGGCATTGGATACCTGATTTCCGGTGAAATAAATATCCTGAAGGCCGTCGTTATTAAAATCTCCAATGCCTACTCCGCCACCATTGTAGATGTATTCTTCCTTGAGAATATTTAGCGTGTCATTTTCTATAATGCGGTTGGAGAAATTGATACTGGATTGTTCGGGAGACATAAGCTGGAAAAGCGTGCCAGGCTTGCTTTGGCAGCCTTCCAGTAAAAATAGGATAGCAAGTAAAGGGTATATTTTTAACATATCAGTCCGTTTTACTGATCTTATACTTCAAGCGTATAGATATTGAATCATCATGATGAAATAAAAGCACCTGTTATCGCTGTAAATTTACTCATTCTCGTACACCAGCAAAGGCCTATTGTTGCGGGCAATGAAAAGTCGCCGGGTATTACCCGGCCCCTCCAGGGCAATCGCATCCCGGACCTGTCCATCAATCCAGAAACCAGATTCCTTCGCGGGGAGTGCCTTGAAAGATCGGTTTCCGTAGCCTTTTAGAAAAACCCCTTTGTTGGCATCCAGCCGGCCGACTTCCGGCTTTAATCCGTAGAGGTTGCCCAGCAGCAGCAGATCCGGGCAGTTATCCTGATCCAGGTCTTCGGCAATAATGCTATAGACCGGAGCTACCTGAGCCGCGGGTGGTAATACTTCCATACAATATCCTTCCGGGTCGTTCCAGAGAATCACGCTCTCCAGACGCTGGGCAGAAAGTTGTTGAAGACGCCTTTCATCTCCTGGGCTGAATACTTCCTCGAAGGAACTTTTGGCGTAGGCATCGTAGGTGAGAAAGTCCTTTTTCAGTGCAGGAATCTGGGCCATTAAGTCCATTTTAGCTGGAAAAGGATACGCGGTGGTACTGCCAGAGGGGTGCCATTCTATGACAGATTCTACCTTACCATTACCATCAAAGTCCTTGGTATGTAGTTTTAGGGGGTGATTTTGAGAAGCGTTGAACTTAGAGTTAAGTCCCCAGTTGCCCAGAATAAAATCCTGATCTCCGTCATTGTCTAAATCTGCAGCGGTAATGGCCGACCACCAGCCGCTGCTGTTTTCAATCGTGCTTTTGCGGAGTCCATTGGGGGTGTTTTCAAAAATGGTTACCGGCATCCATTCGCCCACCACCAGCAAATCCATATCCTGATCCTGATCAATATCTGCCCACCGGGCATCGGTGACCATTCCGAGTTGGCCGATTTCCTGGGTAGTCAGGTTGTTCCAGGTGCCATCGCCGCGGTTTTGCAGCAGGTAGCTGCCCGGTATCAACCCGTAATCTCCGGGCACGCATCTTCCACCCAGAAACAAATCCATATCTCCATCTTGATCAAAATCTGCGGGAGCAATGGTGGATAAATTTCCGCCGACCTGAGGCGTTCGGAATAGGTTAATCACGAAATTACCTTTGCCATCATTGTCATAGTATCGTAAATAGAAGTTGGCGATCCCTTTCTGGCGTTCATTTCCCCCGTGGCCTACCAGTAAATCCAGGTCACCGTCTCCGTCGGCATCAAAAAAGGCGGCGCAGGTGCTTTCCAGCCCTTTATCATTGATAAAAGCCTGTTGACTGGATTGGGTAAAAGTGCCGTCTTGTTTTTGCAGGAAGAGTTTATTCGGGTCATCGGCAGCGCCTAGCAAAAGCAGGTCCGGTAATCCATCAGCGTTCACATCTCCACTGATGATGCGCGGGCCTTCTTCGGAAAGTTTGCGGTGCAACAGCCGCTCCTGGTCAAAGTCATTGAATTCGTTTTCTGAATGAACCGGTACGGTCTTAAAAACCTCCGAGGTGCGCTCGGTGTATAACGGGGCAGCAGCGGAGGGTTTTTTCTGATTGGAGGGGGCGGCATTGGTATAATCTGGCCGTAGGGTCGTATTGGCAGCAACATTGGTGAATACTTCCTCTTTTAAATCCGGCCAGATGACGGTTACCGTATCCGCTTTCGCATTGGTGCCCAGCCCAAACCAGAGGCCGGGTTCTACTGAGCTTTCAAATCCGCGTGATACATATTGCTGTAATACCTGTATTTGCGGTCCATGCTTGATAATGACTTTAGCACCAATGCCCAGTGGATTTTCCGCAGGACCGGCCAGCTTTATCTTAAGAAACTCGTTTTTACCTTGTTGCACCGCATCGTTGCGATAGACAAAGGCTGGCATATTGGCGTTGTTGATGACCAGGTCCAGATCTCCGTCATCATCCAGATCACCATAGGCAGAGCCATTGCTAAAGGAAGGGGTGGCTAATCCGAGTTGTTCAGCCTGATTCGTAAAGGATAAGTCTCCGTGGTTGATGAAAGCATAATTTGCTAATTTCGTAGAAGGCATGTGGGGTAGAAACTGGGTGAAATCAGCTTTTCCTGAGCTACGGACGATCTTATCTATCTGACCACTATCACTAATGAAGTCCACAAAATCAAAGTTTGTCAGGTCTCGCTGGATACCATTACTTACGAATATATCCTGTTTTCCATCCAGGTTGAAGTCGAGCATTAGCGTGCCCCAGCTCCAGTCAGTGGAAGCCACGTTTGCCATAAAAGAGACTTCCCGGAACTGGGTAGTACCATTGTTTACCTGCAAGCAATTCTGCATGAACTGATGATGGTAACCTGCTTTCGTTTTATTTTCTGCTACCCGAAACGGCTCAAACTGCGTCATGGATTTCAGCCGGTAATTATCCGCGGGTAACATATCGGTGGTCATAATTTCGGGAAAGCCATCGTTATTCAAATCAGCAATGTCTGCTCCCATGCTGTTCATGGAGGTCATGGAGATTCTGGTCTCTAATTCTTCCCGGAAGGTTCCATTGCCCTGGTTGATGTATAGGTAATCGCGCTCCCAAAAGTCATTGCTTACGTAGATATCGGGGAGCATATCTCCGTTGATATCACTGACGGACACGCCTAGCCCGAAACCAATATCGCTGGTAAAAATACCCGCTTCTTCTGTCACATCGGTAAAAGTGCTCCCATCATTTCGGAATAACTTATCACCTCCTTCCGTATCGATATCCTCTCTTGATTTACGGAACAGTTCAATGCGGTTTGGGCTTTTGAAGCTGTTATTTAGCAGATAGCAATCCAGGTCACCATCCTGATCGTAATCGAAGAATGAAGCGTGGGTAGAGTATCCTGCATTACTAAGCCCCCATTCTTCTGCCGATTCGGTAAAGGTAAGGTCCCCGCCAGGCAGGGCGCCGTTGTTGATAAATAGTTCATTTTCTTTGTTATCACCCTGCACATCCCCGGAGTTGCATACGTAGATGTCCAGCCAGCCATCGTGGTTAATGTCTACCATGGTTACTCCCGTGCTCCAGGCCCGGGTGCCCCCGACTCCGGCTGACTCAGAAATATCTTCAAACTGCCAGTTTCCTTTATTGAGGTATAACTTGTTGGCTTGTAGATTGGCGGTGAAATAAAGGTCGGGTAAGTTGTCCTGATTAATATCGCCAATGGCGACTCCTCCACCGTTGTAAAAATTTCGATAGGTTAAAATATTATAGTCTGCCTGATCCTGTACGTCATTGACAAAATCAATACTGGTGGTTTCAGCAGGTAAGAGTGAGAAAAGCGTTTCTTCTGCTTTTTCTTCGGCCCCGCTATCCACCTGACACGAAGCCGTACCCATAACGAAGACAATATGCCAGAAGCCTCGGTGGATGAAAGTAAAAAGACAGGTTGTTAATTTTGAGAAATGCATACCATCAAATTACACTTATTAAGGCAAAAAAAGTCATTTTGGTCAGTAGGATAAGAAAACTATATAATAGAAAATCCCTACAAAAAAGCATTTATTTCTGTAGGGATTTACCAAAGAGGGATGGTGATGATTACCAACCAGGGTTTTGCACTAATCTTTCTTCCCCTTCCACGGTGCTGATCTCAATTTCAAATGTGGGTAATGGATACAATGCGTGCCGTGCTTCGTACGGGCTGGCGGCATTCAGATAATTTCTGCGCTCTTTTTCTCCAGCCACATAGTCATTGAGAACATCCTGGGCAATACCCCAGCGACGCAAATCAAAGAATCGATGTCCTTCCAGCGCCAGTTCTAGTCTACGTTCCATGCGTACGGCCGTTCGAGCGGCTTCCTGGTCGGCCCAGGGAGCGGTATAAATCCCGATATCATAGTTTGCCCAGGTAATCGCCGGATCATCAATCGCGGTGGCCACCGCTACTCCGTCGGGGCCCTGAGCACAGTTGGCAGCTCGCGTTCTCACCATATTCACCAGTTCTCGAGCTCTTTCCAGGCTACCGGCTTCCACTTCGGCTTCCGCCAATAATAACAGCACATCAGAATAACGCAGTAAGTACAGATTCAGGGAGTTCAGTTGGTAAGGTGACCATCCTACCGACCCACCGGCTCCGCTACCTTGCTCGTATACAGACTTTTTGGCACTGTAAGGACCTGCCCAGGGGCGGTCGCGAATCCAGCCGGGAGCATGAAGTCCCCAATCAAGGAATGGTACATCATCCCGCCCTACGACCCAATCCAGGCGAGGGTCTACCGCGGTAGCAACGGTTACGTCGGAATTGTCGAAAGAACCATCCAGGAAGGGTAAACCACTGGCATCTACTTTGTACGCATTCACTAAGTTTTGAGAAGGCTGGTGGAACCCACAGCATCCCAGCGGGCTTCCGGAATGGGGAAAGATCAGCCGGTCAGAATAGTTTCCGTTGTCCCCATCATCGTCACCGTCATCGGAAGAGGACTGATAGGCCAGTACCGTTTCCGGTCCGTTGTCGGAGGTAGCGGAGAATACATCATGGTAGCACTCTTCCAGGGCATACGGGCCGTTATCGACTACATCATTCAGCATATTCATGGCTCCGCTATAATCTTCATTGTAGAGCAGTACTTTTCCCAGGTAGGCTTTGGCCGTCCATTGAGTGGCTCTTCCTACCTCGGCCTGGGTTTCGGGCAATAAACTAATAGCCTCGTTAAAATCGGCAATAATCAGGGGCATCACATCTACGTCATTTGCTTTTCGGTAGTCCTCGTCCTCTTCGGTGTAGTAGGGGATATTTTTCCAGAGCTTATAAGCATCAAAGTGATAATGCGCCCGCAAAAACAGTGCTTCACCGCGAATTCGATTTTGAACATCTTCAGGAATTCCTTCGACACTTTCCAGTAAACGCAGCGCAGAGTTGGTCCGGCTTACACCATCGTACAGTACCCGCCATTTATCTCTCAAATAACTATCAGCTCCCCCGGTACTCCATTGGTAAAATTCAACGTCGGTCACGGGTTGCTGGTCACCGGGTTCAGATCCTTTATAGGCATCATCGGAAGCGACGCTGCCAAAAATCCAGTTACTGGCAGCCGTGCCCCAATCGCCATAGTCCGCGTAACCATCCAGCATGGAATAAGCGGCAATCAGGCTGGCTTCTACTCCATCCTGGTCACCCAGGGCCTCTTCGCTCAATGTTCCCTGCACGGGGATTTCTAAGAAATCATCATTACAGGCAATTAGAATTCCCACCGTAAGCACGGCCACGGTGATTATGATTGTTAGGTTTCTCATTACTACTAATATTTTTTAAAAGCTTGCACTAAGTCCAAAAGATATTATTCTGTTACTAGGGTAAGTTCCCCGATCAATACCAGTAGATTGATCGGCTACATCACCCGTAGCCTGGTCATCCAAACTGATTGAGGGAAGGGATGGGTCCAGATTGGAGTACTGGGTGAACGTCAGTAAATTCTGACCCTGTAAGTATACCCTCACACTAGAAAGCCCGATATTATCAAGGACTGAAGACGGCAGGTTATATCCGAACTGCAGGTTTCTGAGTCTGACATAAGAGCCATCCTCCACGTAGAAACTACTGAACGCCGGGCTAAATGTATCACTCTGATCAAGTTGAGGATATTTTGCGCCGGTATTGTTCGGTGTCCATGAATCAGTCAAACGATCTTCCCGTACGTTGGTGTTGAACAATCGGAATACCGTAAATTCTTTGGTGATATCGAAAATATCGTTTCCAAAAGAACCGTACACAAAAGCATTAAAATCAAATCGTTTGTATTGCAATCCCAGGTTCAACCCGGCAGTAAGATCCGGGTGGTAAGATCCAATAACGTCACGGTCTTCGGCATTGATGAAGCCATCTTCATTAACATCCCGGAATCTGATTCGACCAGGAGCGGCACCATCCTGCTCTGCGTGAGCGTCCACAGCTGCCTGGTTTTCAAAAATTCCGTCGGCTACCAGGCCGTAAAATGCACCAATAGGTGAACCCAGCTCATTGATAACGGTGGTACCGCCGCGTCCTTCTACCGGACCGAAGAAGAACGTTTGTTCACCATCAATCTGCTCAATTTCGTTTTTATAATGGCTTATATTTAAGTCAGCGGTAAAATTGAGGTCGTTTCCAAAAGTACCACGATATCCTAATCCCAGATCTATGCCCGTATTAGACATTTTTCCAATATTGAAGAAGGCGGGATCGGCGCTTCCGGCAGTAGCTGGTTGGGTAGGATTAAACAGAAGACCATCTACGGTTCGTTTGTACCAGTCGAAGACGATTTCGAATTTTCCGTCAAAGAGCGAGGCATCAATACCAATGTTTGTAGAGATATTCTCCTCCCATTTCAGGTCTGGGTTTCCGCGGTCGGTGAGCAGATAGCCAGGGGTAATGGATGAATTGGAACCGGTAATGTCATAAAACGAACTTCCGGTTCCTCCACCAAAAAGGTTAAAGGCTCTGCCATCCGGAATACTCTGGTTTCCGGTTATGCCCCAGCCACCGCGTAGCTTTAAATCCTCTAACCAGACCAGGTTCTGAGCGAAAGCTTCTTCGGATATCCTCCATCCCGCACTGACTGCCGGAAATACTCCGTAACGATTGTTTGCCCCAAAACGGGAAGAGCCGTCGCGCCGGACTGTACCACTCAGGTAATACTTCTGGCCATAATTATAGTCTATTTTTCCGAAGATAGATTCAAGCGCTGAGATATTACCTTCGCTTCCTACGGTTCGGGTGCCAACATCACCCAGCACGTTGTTGATATACCGGGCATCTACATCAGTGACGATGAAGCCGGCAATTGACCCTTCAAAGAATCGCGTGGTTTGCCGGATTGTTTCGTATCCTAAAAGCGCATTGAAATTGTGGTTTCCGGCAAAGGTTTTATCATAATTCAGGGTGTTGGTCCAGGTGTAATTGAAGTTATTTCGGTAGTTCTCCCGGAAGCTGGTGACGTTGGTTGGTTCAGAGTTTTCAGGGGTAGGGAAAGAAAAAACCTCATCATGGTTTAAATCAAACTGTATTCCAAAGCTGGTTCGGATGTACAAGTCATCTAAAATATTGTAACGGGCAAAGGCATTACCAAGAATCTGGTTAGCGGTAAACACATTGTCTTTATCTTTCCACAGTTGTGCAATAGGGTTACTCCCGTTGCCCAGTGAATTGGCCTTGGCACCCGCAAAGTAGCCACCTACATCATAGACGGGGATGATCGGCTGCATTTTGATGATCTGAGCAATGGCCGACTGCTCGTCCTGGTTTCCAAAGCCACCATCCACACTGCTTGAGCGTGATAAGGAAATATTCTCGCCAAAGGTAAGTTTCCCTACCTTAAATTCGCTATTCGCCCGGAGGGAGTATCTTTTCCAGTACGTATTCCTCATCGTTCCCTTCTGGTCGTAATAATTGGCTGAAACGTTGAACGTAGCATTCTCGCTTCCACCCGAGAAGTTGATATTATAATCCTGCACTGTGGCGGGGTCAAATACTTCATCCCACCAGTTGGTGCCTCGGCTGGCGGGCATAATCAGGTTATCGGGAAAAGAGTAAGTAGACTCATCTACCGAATTGGTTTGGTTGATACCATCGTTAGGCCACAAATAGTTGGGTACCGTTGGGTTGGTTAAGTCTGGCCCGTAAATATTGGTGGGCGGGTTTAGGCCCGCATTGGCATGACTCCGCTGAACAATTTCTGCGTATTGCAACGGATCCTGAATCAGAAAGTCGTCCATGCCTCGGACCGGAGCCTGCACTCCTATTTTTACATCTAAAGTGACTGTTGCCTTACCGGGCGTCCCTTTCTTGGTCGTTACAATGATAACCCCATTGCTGGCTCGGGAACCATAGATAGAAGCCGAGGAGGGATCTTTCAATACCTGTATGGATTCTATATCATTGGGGTTAATCATATTCACAAACCGGCCTTCAATCGGTACGCCATCTACCACATACAGCGGGTCGTTATTACCAAAAGAACTGATTCCTCTGATCCGTACGGTTGATGCCCCTCCGGGTGCACCTCCTGTATTGACCGTTACACCAGAGGCCCGGCCATCTAATTTTTGAATAAAGCTGGCCGCCGTAATCTGATTCATCTGTTCCGGTTCCACGACCGCAATGGCCCCGGTAATATCCGCTTTTCTCTGGCTGGAGTATCCCGTAACCACTACTTCACTCAGTGATTGAATATCAGGCGACATTGCCAGATTAATGGTGGTTTGATTACCCACAGTTATTTCTTCGGAGACATAGCCAATAGAAGTAAACTCCAGTACTGCATCATTACCCGGTACGGAAATCTGAAATACGCCGTCCATATTAGTCACCGTACCGCTGGTAGTTCCCTGGATCAGAATATTAACGCCTGGGAGGGTTTCACCATTTTCCAGATCCGTTATGGTGCCGGAGATGGTCTTTTGTTGCGCATACCCTGCTGCTCCTACCAGAAAGGATAGAAGCAATAGGCATAAACATTTGACATGGGTAAAAATTCTCATATTTGTTAAGTTTTCGTAAAAGGTTGATTTGAAAAAAAATCAAGTTCTTATTATATAAGCATTATAATCTTGTACTATTAAAAGGTGTGGCTGAAATGTGATTATATTTTTAGGAAAAAATATCATGTTTTTTGAGTTATTGCGATTTTTACTCGCTTATGACTAGCTAATTTTAAGAAAATTTTTGCAACTGATTGCATAAATATTGAAAAAAGATTGTCAATAAATTTTTTTTGAGAAAAAATGGTCTTCAGACTTACTTTTTGTCAGTTTGTGGAAGTGAGGAAAAAAGCAACGAAAAATGTAGACTGAAGGCAGGAGCCGGAAGGTCTGATGGACAAATAATAAGGGTGAGGGGATACAGCTATCTTCCCAGTCGGCTACAGTACTTCAAAAACTGAGTAAGGTCTTCTTCCTGTTCAAAACGAATGTGGTGTTCTTGAAGGTAGTTTCTGATGCTGGTTTTGTAGTCAGGAAAGATCTTGTAAAATGTCGTGCGCCGAGCCGGATGAAAGCTTTTGTTCTTATCCATAATGAAATACTCTTTTTTCTCAGTCAGTATGAGGGTTCTTATCCGTTTGGCGGCTACTGGTTGAGTATTTTGTTTCTTGGAGACCGGGTCAGCCAGTATTGGGTTGTTTGTGCCCTCCTGGGTAACTTCAATAAATTGATGCACTGCTAATTTTAGTGCCGGAAAGTCAGCGAGTATTTCCAGGTACCCGATGGTGGGACGATAATAAAATAGCTGTTTGCCAATCTCTACCCGGTCAAGGGCTTCCCTCCGGGCGATAGACAAAGTGTCTCCTACGGGGTTGATAAACTGTATTTCCTGATTAAGGAGGTTTAGATTCATCGCCGCGGACGTGGAAATACCGCTGACAAAATAGACGGTTCCACTCAGAAACCGATCATATTGGTATCGTTCTTTTTCTGGAATAAGGTGCATGATGTTATTTCCGGTAGGTACTTCCAGTATTTGGGTATCTTGGGCATGAGCATGACTACCTAAGTAAAGAATAATAAACAATAGAGATATCCAGTTCATTTTTTATGATTGTATGAGTGTCTCACAAGGGGTAGTATAGTACGTATTCGGGTAAAAAAACAGGCCAGACATAAATTGCCTGGCCTGTTGTACTTGAAAGTTTCTAAGTGTTATCTAGTAACCAGGATTTTGAATTAAAACGCTGGATTGTCCATCAGAGCCTTCGGCCTGCTGCAGGTCAATCTGCGATTGTGGAATCGGCAGATATTCATCCTGATTGGGTGTAAAGTTTGCTCCACCCAAGTTGGTCTGTAGTCGGCTTCCTTCGTAGTCCAGATAAGCATTGACTACCTGATCGGCCGTGCCCCAGCGCAGGAGGTCGTAGAAGCGGGTGCCTTCCAGGGCCAGTTCCAGTTTTCGCTCAAAGCGTACCGCTGCCCGGGCGGCATCCTGGCTGCCCCAGGGGCTACCGTAGGTGCTGATCACATAATTAGCTGCCGGACCGCCGGTATCAGGGTCTAAGACAACGCTATTGCTCGCTCTTTCTCGGACCATATTGACGTACTCACGTGCTTTTTCAAGACTTCCTACCTCAATTTCTGCTTCAGCAGCCATCAGCAATACATCAGAATAACGCATGACCATGAAGTTGATCGAGTGGTAACCCGGTGTCCAGGAGCTTCCGTCCTGGTAGGTTCCCTTATCAGCCTGGTAGTAAGAATACTTTTTCTGAGTGAATGGGCCAGCAAACCCTTGGTCACGAATCCAGTCATCACCGGGGTGCTTCTGCCAATCCAGGAACATGATACCGCGTCGCCCGATGCTATGGTCTAATCGAGGATCAAGTGGGCCGGCGTCGGGAGTAAAAGCCTGGGTTGATAATAGGCCATAATCATCTTTTACAGCATTATTGGGGTTATTGTACGAACCATCCAGCAAAGGCAGCCCATCTCCCGTGGTACGGTAAGAATTAACCAGCTCGAAACTGGGCTGAAAGAACCCGCAGCACTCTCCCGGGCCGGAAGGGCCAGTGTTGTACGGATAGTTCATCGCAATCTCGTGGTTGGTATTATTAATATCTCCGGTATTGGCAGCTGCCTGGAACGCGAAAACAGTTTCCTGATGGTTTTCATTGGGTCCTTTGAATACATCCTCAAAATTCTCTACCAAGCCATATTTCAGATCATTGGAAGTTCGGCCATTGGCAATGATATCATCATACAGGGTTTTTGCTTCTGAGAATTTGCTCTGATACATGTAAGTTCTGGCCAGGAAAGCCGCGGCGGCCCATTTGTTTACCCTACCCACATCACCCTGGGTTTCCGGCAGGTTATCCTTCGCATATTGGAAGTCCGCTTCAATATTGGGCCAAATCTCGGTGGTGTTGGGTACCAAAGCAGCTTCGTCGCTGGTCATGGTTTCATCAATCCAGGGCACATTCAAGAATGCTCTCCGTAGTTCGAAATAGTATAAACCTCTCAAAAAACGCGCTTCTGCGGCTAGTGGTGCTTTTTCCTCTTCCGAAAAACCTTCAAACAAAGCAAGGTTACTTAAGTAGATATTAGCCCGGGAGATACCTTCATAACTTCCTCTCCATTTTCCAAAATGTTCAGGGTCGGTAGGGGTTTGCTCAAAACGGGCGTAGGGAGTAATGGTATTGAAGTCACCCGCATCAGAACCTTTGTTGGCATCTCCGCCCCGGATACTTCCCCAAAGCCAGTTGGCTTGCCCACTGAACCAACCCAGGTCGGTATCACCATTCAGAGCAGCGTATACTCCAATTAATAAGCCGTTTAGCCCATCGGCCGACAGCAGTTGAGGTTCAGCTACCTGCCCGGTGACGGGCACGTCTAGAAACTCATTTTCATTACAGGCGATAGCAGCTCCAAGGATGCTAAAGACAGTAAGATAGGTAAGTTTTTTTCTTAGTATATTTTTCATATTTATTGCCTTTTTCTACGTTCTTTAAAAACCTAAATTAACCCCTAAGTTGAAACCTCTTGGCACCGGAGGGTTTCCGATATCAATACCAAATGAGGTATCTGCAGCCCCACCTACACCTGGGTCCAGTCCGGAATAATTTGAGATGGTGAACAGGTTGGTTGCTTGTACATACACTCTCAGTCGCTCAATACCAATAGGCTCCAGCAGGGAGACAGGGAATTTATACCCGATTTGCAGGTTGGTCAATCGAGCATAGTTTCCATTCTCTACATAGTATGAGTTTGACTGGGTGTTGGTGCTGAAATTAGAAACGTTTTCAAAAATCGGCACGGTATTACCCGCATTGCCCCCTAGTTCTGTAGGAACAAATGAATCTTTCACATTATCGCCTTTGGCTGCCCCGGTGAATGATGGATAAAAGTCAGTGAACCATTTGGCAAAATGATAGTTCTCAAAACCGGTCATAACGAGCAGGAAGGTTTCAAACTCCCAGTTTCGGTATGTCAGCTTCAGGTTTAACCCACCGGTAAAATCAGGCACTGGATCTCCCAGATAGGTACGGTCATCCGGGGTGATTTCACCATCGCCATTAATATCTTCGTATCTGAATCTACCTACTCCGCTGGCGGGGTTGTCATCCGTGGCATCTTCGGTTTTGGTGACTCCTCCTTGCTTAGGGGCCTGATCAATTTCTGCCTGACTTTGGAATAGCCCTACTACGTTATAGCCAAAGAAAGAAGACATAGGGCGACCAGACTGGTTGCGGACAACGTTGCCAAAGCGGGTTCCTCCACCTTCAAAGAAGGGAACGCCGGGGGCAATATCAACAATTTCGTTTCTCAGGAAGGCAGCATTTGCTGTGATTTCCATGTTAAGTCCGGGCAGCGGTTCGGATCGGCTGATGATCTGCACGTCTATTCCCTCGTTTCTCATGTCCGCAATATTCACCGCCGGAGCCGCTGCCTGAGGACCGGTGACGGCTGGTAGCGGCAGTTGATACAATAAGTCTTTGGTATCTTTACGCCACAAATCAAATACAACGTCCAGATTTCCACCCAGTAGTGAAGCATCAAATCCGATATTAGAGGTTATGGCGGTTTCCCATTTTGCTCCGGGGTTGCCTATTCTGCTACGATAGAACCCTTCGGATACACTACCATTAGAGCCGCTAATGTCATAAAAAGAGCGAGCCAGCCCGGCAGCAAACAGACTAAACTGGTTGTTGGGATCTACGTTGTTGGAATTCCCCATTTCTCCGTACCCACCACGGATCTTCAGGTCGTCGACAAAGGTAGTGCCGGCCATGAATCCTTCTTCCGACATTCTCCAGGCCAGGGAAACAGCGGGGAAAATACCGAAGCGGTTTTCCTGACCAAAGCGGGAAGAACCATCCCGACGGACGATACCATTGATGATATATTTGTCATCAAAGATGTACTTCGCACTACCAAAGTAGGAGAAGAACTTCACTCCACGGATGTAATCGCTGGTGACAATGCGGTTGCTGGTGTTGGTCAGCGTAATATAGTTGGGGTCAGAGAATGATGGGTTTTGCCCACTTCCGGCGATGCGCCTGCCGGAACCGGTATTGAGAGATTCAACACCACCCAGTAAATTTAACGTGTGACGACCAAAGTTAGCTTCGTAGCGCAAGGTATTGGTAAATGTCCAGTTTAAGAAGGCGCCCGCACTTTCATTGTAGTTGAAGGTGGAATTATTTTCAGAGTTCTCATACTGAGGAATGCCATAGGAATTGCCGTAGAAGTTTTCGTATCCTCCTCCCAGACTACTTCGGAAGGTTAGGTTATCCAGGAAGTCAATTTCAGCATAGATATTGCCAAAGCCGAATATGCTGTAACCGGTATTATTGGCTGCTCGTTGGCGATTGGCTACCGGGTTGCGAGGGTTGTTGAATCCGGTAGCGGCAGTACCGGCGTACCCACCGAATTCGTCGTATATCGGGATAATTGATGGAATACGATAGGCGAGGTTAATATCGTTTTCTTCACCAGCGGCCCCTCGTCCACCGGCACCCCCGGTGAGTCCTAATACTGAATAATAGGTGGTCTGGATATTCTCACCGATGCGGATACGATCGGTAACGTCGTGCTCAGAATTTACCCGTAAAGAGTATCTTTTAAATTTCTGATTTAGTAGGTTTCCTTCCTGATCCTGAAATCCTAGACTCACGTAATAGGCACTTCGATCATTACCACCGGAAAAGCCTAATGTATGCCGGTTGAGCAATGCGGGGCGGGTAATGGCATCCCACCAGTCAGTGCCGGCTTTGTTCGCACGTACTACCTGATAGATTGATCCAACACTCGGATCAATATTATATTGATCTCTATGATCGTCTAGGTTAACACTACCAATAACTCCTGAGGCACCACCTACATTGATATAATCCGGCAAAATGGGTTGAGGCCCTGTACCAAACTGAGGGTGATCAAATACAGGGTCAGTTTTTAATTGCCAGGCCGTATTCCGGAATGCCTGCCAGGTCCAGTCAGCTTCTTCCTGGGGAGTAAGTTTTTGCTGGCCTTCCCCGGGCATGGTGACACCGGTTACTCCGTCGTAGCTTACCTTAAAGCTACCGTCTTTTTTTCCTTTTTTTGTGGTAATGACAATCACGCCACCCGCAGCTCGAGCCCCATAAATAGAAGCTGATGCCGCATCTTTTAGTACGGTAGTGGATTCAACATCATCGGGTTGTACAAAATTGGTTGATCCTACCGGTACTCCATCCACCACATACAGCGGTTCGTTTCCACCGAAAGAGCCGAACCCTCGTACCCGTACAATACTGGAAGTACCCGGCTGTCCGTTGGTGATCACGGTTACTCCGGAAACCCGCCCCTGCAATTGCTGTTCCACGTTACCCGACGGTACTGCCTGAAGTTGTTCGGACTTTACCGTACTTACGGCTCCGGTGACCTCTCGTCGCTCCTCAGTAGAGTACCCGGTGACCACAATCTCAGCCAGCGACTGAATGTCAGGGGCCATTGATAAGTTGATGGTGCTCTGATTACCGACGGTTACTTCTTCACTGGTATAGCCGATAGAGGTGAAAACCAAAACCGTTTCATTGCTGGGCACCGTGATCCGATATTGACCATTCATATCGGTTACCGTACCCTGGGTTGTCCCTTTGACCAGGATATTCACTCCCGGAAGTGTCTCATCGTTTTCAACATCGGTTATCGTACCGGTGATGGTTTTGTCTTGTGCATAACCACTCGCTCCGACTAAGAGACTTAAGAGTAGTAAGCACAGACTCTTAACATGCGTAGAAATTCTCATACTTGCTAGGTTTACGTTAAAATTAGATTGAACAAATCAGTTAATATTGCCAAAAATCAATTATAATAGTATTTAAATGTTTTATTATAATTTTCTGATAAAATAGTAATACTAAGTGATAGCTTTTTATAAATTGTTATCATTATCACTAAATGTACAAGTTATTTTATGATATTTGAAATATTAGGCATGAAAGTAACGAATAATTTTTCGCATTTTCAATACTTAATTTTTCACGCAATATTTATTTGCTGGGAGTATGTCTATCAAAAGACATATGTAATTGTCGTCTGATAAGAGAACTATACGCTTCCTGAAAGCGCAACAATAAAGCCCGTTGAGGGGGAGTTTTTTCTATTCTCCTTACTGGAAAAAATCATTGTGACTAAAATGCAAAAAGGCAGCTTGTTGGCTGCCTTTTTACTGATAAAAAATCGTTTTACTATACTTACATAGCCTGCTACGCTATGTTAATTGAAGAATACTGTAACGTATAAAAGGTTTGTGAACACATTTTTAACATCAATACTCAGCGACTACCTCTGGCTCTACTTTTTTTGCCGTATTTTTTTGCCAGAAGAAGAATATGGCAAATAATACAATCAATATAGCGGGAAATGTGATCATCTTTTCCAATGTATCCTGACCCGCCGCTAATTCCAGGGCATTTCCAGTTAGACCCTCTGCCATATTTTCTGCTCTGGAACCATCAATCCAGCTTCCAATGATCGGTTGAAAAATGGAAGTAGAAAACATTCCTACCCCTCCAATAACAGACATACCTAAGGCGCTACTTAAAGGAACTCTTTGAGCTACGGCTCCCACCATCACTGGCCAGAAATAGCATACACCTAGGGCAAAGATGATAGCGGCCACATAAGCCATGGGGCCAGTCACCGTGCTGAATAGATAAATGCCAATAGCTGCTAAAATTGCGCCTCCCAGCAAAACACCTGTCTGCCCAAGTTTTCCGACAACCGGGCCGGCAAAAAATCGCCCTACTGCCATTAACCCACTTGTAAGTGCTAATATGATCATTGCGTCAGCTCCACTGCTGCTCAAAATTACATTTACCCATTGATTAGGGCCAAACTCGGTGATGGCCGTAAGCGCCATGCAGATAAACAGGAATATATATATCGGGCTGATCATTGCTTTGAAGTTTTCAGTAAGCGAGGTAGCCCCTTCCACAGTTGGTTTTGGGAAAGCTTTCCCAAAAAATAACACAGCATATGTAATGGTTGGAATCATAATGATCCACATTTGCGCTTCCCACCCTAGGCCGAAATCAGTCATGAACTTGGAGATGAGCGCGCCCAGAAGAATCCCGCCGGGAAACCACATATGAAACCGGTTTAGCATCTTGTTCATTGTTACTCCCGAATAGGTATCGGCAATCATTGGATTACAGGCCGCTTCGGTACACCCATTACCAAAACCAATAAACAGTGTGGAAATAAGTAAGCTCGTATATCCACCGGCAAAAATGGTTAAGATAATTCCTAAAGTGTGCGCTATAAAAGCCACAGTCATGATGTTTCTAGGGCCAAAAGAATGGTAAACCAACCCTCCAATGATCATGGAAATGGGAAATCCCAGAAACCACATGGCGTTGATAAACCCTAGTTGCTCGGCAGAAAGGCCAAATTCCTCACCAAGCTGGGGTAAGATTCCAGCCCTAATGGAAAAAGAAAAAGCAGTGGTGATGAGGGCAAAGCAGCTCCCGTAGAATAAGGCGTTTTTGTTAATGTTTTCGTTCATTGGTTTTGGTTTTAGGTTTTGAGGATTGGATTATTTAAAATTTCTTCAATGATCTATCGCAAGTCATTTGTGCAATGGGTATCGTAGCTACGCTTACTTTAACTTGTGCGCTCTCAATCAGACGACCCTGATAGGATTGATTAGTGTTACACTCTACATGGTGCAATGAAGAATTCAGTTTGGTCCGAGTATCAGTTATGCGTTGCGTGTTGAAAGACATCGCTAAAGACCCGTTTGAGTCAGGCACAGACGGTAAGCGCTGCGCCCGTTGTTACAAGAGGCAAACAGCTGGCAAAAAATAATGCTTTTCGGCTGATACTGGAGTGGACGAAAGGGTATTTCTGATACCATGGTAATGAGCGTTAAGTAGGATTAGATACGTTTATGCATGACTTTTTACTAAAAGTATTAAAAATAAAGATAATAAGATATGATAATAAATTAAAAGGGATAGTAAATATCAGGCATTCATTATAAAACCATCAATAACTATGGTAATAATTCTTGCACTATTCTGAACTTGATTTGCACAAAAAAAGCCAGACATAACTGCCTGGCTGAGAATAGAATGTGTTTGTAAAAACGATCAGTTGGCACCGGAGCCATTGGCTTCGGTAGGGGTGATTCCCATATTCTTCAGTACCAAATCCGAAATATCGGCTTCATCTTCATTCTGGACATACAGCAAAATAGGGTTTCCTGCTACATCCAGGCTAAAGATGTGCGAATAGCTGTTTTCTTTTGCCACCGCATCAATGGATTTTTGAATTTTATCCAGGGCGGGTTGTAACAACTCGGCTTCTTTGCGTTGCAAATTGGTTTGCGCTTCCTGCTGGTCTTGCTGGATTTGCTGTTGCAACTCCTGCAATTCCTGCTCTTTTGCGGTGCGGGCATCTTCAGTCATGGTCGCCGCTCCTTTTTGGTAGGCATCCAGTTGGGTTTGAAATCCCTGCATGGTGGCCTGAATTTTATTGGTAAGCTGACGTTGGTAGGCTTGCAGTTCGGACTGAATGGATTTTGCTTCAGGCATTTGGCTCAATACATATTCTGTACTGACAAATCCAAACTTCTGTTGCTGCGCCTGGGCCTGAACCGCAATGAACAACGTAAATACGCTTATTAAGACTAGAACATTCCTCTTCATACTGATTATAGGTTTCTGTAATATACTATGTTAAAATTATCGAATGGTATCTTCTTGTTCTCCCAATCCCAGTTCATCCAGCACAAAATCGGTGTAATCGTGAATTGGGTTTGTATAAATCATGACTAAGTCAGCCGACTTATCGAATACTATTTGTAATTTATTTTCTTCCGCTACTTTTTCTACCGCCTCAAATACCTGATCCTGAATGGGTTTGATAAGTTCTTGCTTTTTTAAATGATACAAGCCTTCGAACCCAAATACTTTCTGCTGGTATTCTTTCAGCGTTTCTTCTTTCTGCTGGATCGTCTCGCTACGCTCTCGCCGCATTTCTGCGGTTAAGAGCACTTCTTCCGCTTTCAACTCACTATACAAGTCATCCACTTCCCGCTGCATTCCCTGAATCTCCTCCTGCCACTGGGTGGCCAACTGCTGAATTTCCGACTGTGCTTCCTGATACTCAGACATTTTGCTTAGCACATAATCTGAGTTTATATATCCAAATTTCTGGCCAAATGTGGCTGAGGACAGCAATAAAGCGCACAAAGTTACAAAAACTATTGGTAAAACCCGGATACTAGGGGTGACAATCTTACGCATACCGTGCATGTTTAGAGGGTGCCAAACTAAATTATCGGATCTGTTGACCAATACGGAAGTGAAATTCTGGTCCGGGAGGACGCGCTTGCAGACCAGGAATATTATTAGGGATGGTATCGAAACCATATCCCCAGTCAATGCCTAACAACCCAAAGGCGGGCATAAATATTCGGGCACCCACCCCGGCTGATTTATACAAATCGAAGGGGTTGTACTTGTTAAAGTTGGCAAAGTTGTTACCACCTTCCACAAAGCCCAGTACATAGATTGTGGCGGCAGGGTTGGGAGAAACCAGGTAGCGTAATTCTGCCGAGAATTTATTATACGCAATACCTCCTTCAGCTCCCGAGGCATCAGTCGGTTCAAAGGCCTGATCAGGATATCCCCGGAGACCGATGATTTCCCGGGCTACCACAAAACTCTGCCCGGCTAAGCCTGATCCCCCAAGAGAAAATCGCTCAAACGGAGTGTTGATCTGATTATCTTTATAAGACCCGAAGAATCCGAAATGGACGTTGGTGTTGAGCACCAGATTCTTTCCTAACTGGGTGTAGTGTTTGGCGTCAAACATCCAGCGGTGGTATTCCAGCCACTTGTAACGTTCGCCCGGTTCCATAGTACTGTAATCTAAATCCTCAAATGTGGAGAAAGGAGGAGTGAAAGTGGCTTCCAGTGAGATAGAAGAGCCGTTACGGGGGAACATCGGGTTATCAATGCTGTTTCGGGCCAGCGTATTGGTGATGGCAATGTTGTTAGAGATTCCGTTAAAGCCGAGTCCTATATTATAATTATTAATGTTGTACTGACGGTAAATCAGCGAGTTGCTTAAAGTAAAGTAATCGTCTGGCCAGCGAAGTCTTCGTCCTAACCCGATGCTGGCATTGGTAAGAATGAGAGAACCCGTGGTTGCCGAAGAGGCAGTAGAGCTGTACAGCCGATCATAGTAGCTTCCTCCGGTACGCACAATGGTTTTGGATAGCCCAATGGTCAGGTTATTGGGTTTCTTACCGCCTAGCCAGGGCTCGGCAAAGGTAGCCGAGTAGCTCTGATAATATCGTCCGTTGGCCTGCACCCGCAAAGATAGTTTTTGTCCATCGCCAATGGGCAGTGGTCGCCAGCGGTCGAAGTGCGGAATATTGCGGACGGAGAAGTTGTTGAAGACCAGCCCGAGTGTTCCTACAAATCCATAATAGCCACCCCAACCGCCGGATAATTCAATCTGGTCACTGGGTTTTTCTACTAAGCTGTATTCAATATCTACTGTTCCGTCAGCCGGATTCGGAATTGGGTTAATACCAATTTGTTCAGGGTCAAAATAGCCCAGCTGTGAGAGTTCCCGCTGGGTACGAATCAGGTCGCTACGGCTGAATTTTTGCCCGGGCAGGGTGCGAATTTCCCGGCGAATAACATGGTCGTTGGTGCGGTCGTTTCCGGTAATGATAATCTTGCTAATGGTCGCCTGATCACCTTCATATAGGCGCATCTCCACATCAATAGAATCTGCCTCAATGCGCACTTCCACAGGTTGTACGTTAAAGAACAGGTAGCCATTGTCCATGTATAATGAACTGACATCGTTGCCATTAGGGTTGAAATTCAGTCGCTTGTTAAGGTTTTCCATGTCGTAGACATCGCCCTTTTCAATACCCAGCACCTGGGCTAATACCTTTTCATCATATATGTAGTTTCCCGTCCAGATGATATCCCGAAAATAATATTTCTGTCCCTCGTCTACGGTAATGTCCAGGCTTACGGTGTTGGGGCCCGACTTATACATGCTATCCGATACGACAGCCGCATCGCGATAGCCTTTGGAGTTGTAAAAGTCAATAATGGATTGCTTATCTGTTTTAAATTCATCGCGGATGAACTTAGAGCCATTGAAGAAGTTCAGCTTAACGTGCTCGTTGATATAACTGCGAAGATCATCCACAGATGCTTCTTCCTGCTTGGTAATGAAGTTCCCTACCTTTTTAGGTTTAAGATGGAATAAGCGGTTAACCCAGTCTTTGAACAGGGTAAATCGTACCCGTTCGTTGGTATTCTTCATCTTGCCCTTCAGCTTCTTGCTGGTAATTGCCTGGTTGCCGGTAAAGTTGATGCGCTTAATCTTTACTTTATCGCCTTTGTCAACATCAATATTCAGCGTAATAGCATTATTCAACAGGGTATCCTGTAGTTGCTGAATATCTACTGCCACATTTAGGTAACCTTTATCGATGAAAAAGTTTTGCACGGTGAGGCGGGCCCGGTTGACGAGCGCGGCATCTACTATTTGCCCTTTGATGAGCTTCATGTCATCGTTGATCTCACTTTCCTGACTGCTGTTGACACCTTCCAGTACAATGCGGCTTAAGCGGGGTTTTTCGGCCAGATTAATGGCAAGATAAATCTTACTGTCTTCAATTTTGCTGGCCGAAATAGAAACATCTCCTAAAATTCGGCTCTTCCAGAGTTTTTTGATGGCCGAACTAATGGCCGGGCCGGGCACTCGAACTTTATCGCCAACGGAAAGTCCGGACAATGAAATGATGGCATTACTATCCAGCCCTTTGTTGCCGGTCACCGTAATCTCAGCAACCTCATACTCCTGGGGATCAGAGTAATCTATGGATTTAGAAGTAGATTGCGTACGTTTTCTCCCTACACCAATTTGTGCGAATGCTCCTTCAGAAAAGAAGGCTAGAAGAACCAAGATAATTCCTATTTGCTTCATTACGGTTTTGCTTGCTCACTGAGTTTTCCAAATCTTCGCTCACGTTGCTGGTACGCGACAATAGCTTCGTGTAAATGCTCTCGCCGGAAATCCGGCCATAAGAGGGGAGTAATGTATAACTCCGTGTAGGCGATTTGCCAAAGAAGAAAATTACTGATCCGCATTTCCCCACTGGTGCGAATAAGCAATTCGGGGTCGGGTATGCCACTGGTGGTCAATTGATCGGCCATCATATGTTGGTCAATATCTTCTATTTCTATTTGTCCGTCGCGCGCCATTTTGGCGATTTTTTTGACGGCTTGCATGATCTCCCAGCGACCGCTGTAGTTTAGCGCCAGTATTAACGTTAAACCGTCATTGCCCCGGGTAAGTTCGATGGCTTCCTGAAGTTTATTATTGCAACGTTTGGGCAATTGGTTTACATCTCCAATCGATTGCAACCGAACGTTGTTTTTCATTAACGTTTCAACCTCATTACTAATTGTGGTCACCAGCAATTGCATCAGTGCTTCTATTTCTAACCGGGGACGCCCCCAGTTTTCAGTAGAAAAAGCGTACAAAGTGAGGAACTCAACGCCTAATTCAGCGCATCCTTCGGTTACTTCCCGCACAGCCTCAATGGCATTGCGGTGACCAAATACCCGTTCTGCTCCTTTTTTCTTCGCCCAACGTCCGTTACCATCCATAATAACGGCAATGTGTCTGGGCAAATTGCTGACGTCAATTTTTTCTTTCATGCTACACTAATCGCGAAAACAATCGGCAAGGTACAAAAATTTGATAATTAGTCCCTAGTATTCCGAATGAGTTCGTCGGCGGGGAGATAATAGAAAGTATTGCTCAGTATGAGCCTTAGAGGGCGGGATTACAGCCAGCAAAACTTTTCCGATGCCAGGGGGTGATACCATATTTTTGGATGGCCTGGCGGTGAACCGAGGTGGGGTAGCCCACATTACGCTCCCACCCATACTGGGGGTGGGTTTTGGCCAGGTCCTGCATCAGTAAATCGCGGTATGTTTTGGCCAGCACAGAGGCGGCTGCGATGGAAAAATACTGACTATCGCCCTTAATAATGCACTGGTGTGGGATATGAGGGTAAGGTTGAAAACGGTTGCCATCCACCAGAATCAGCTCAGGGCGGGTGTTGAGCTGGTCCAGGGCGCGATGCATGGCCAGGAAAGAAGCGTTCAGGATATTGATCTCATCAATCTGCTGGTTGCTGACTTCGGCCACGGCGTAGGCTAAGGCACTTTCCTGTATGAGCGTGCGTAACTGTATTCGCTGGGGGGCAGAAATCTTCTTGGAATCAGTAAGAAAGGGATGGGTAAATTTCTTCGGTAAGATCACCGCTGCCGCTACCACAGGACCGGCCAGACATCCGCGCCCTACCTCGTCGCAACCCGCTTCAATCAGGTCGGTGGTGAACGCGCTTTTTAACATTTTTTAACATAAAAGATGAGCGATAGATCGATGGTTAATGGGCTGGTTGCTGATTGGATTTTATAAAGCACTGCATTGCCGCCGCTGTTCCATGCTCCAAAATCCAAGCTGTTAATACGTCAACGTTTCTTCCACTCTTCCGCATTTCAGCATCTGATCACCAAAATAAGGATTGCGGATTTCCTGGGCATTGCTAAGCCAATAGGCTCCTCGATTGTTAAAAGCCATGGGGCAGTACTGTTTGTATAAGGTGCGTTCTTCACCCGGTTGGTTCTCAACGTAGCTTAATAGATTTACTGAAAGGCTATCAAAGTAGGCTCGTTGGGTATCCAAATCAGGGGCGGCAGCAATGTGTTTGGTGCTCTGTTGCACTTCCATCATGTTGGTTGCATCAATTACTTCCAGCATACTGGTGGCTTTGGCCTGTGCCTCCACGTGATTAGAAGCTACCAGGGCATCTTTCAGTAATAAATAACCATCCACTACATTGATCAGGTTTTGTTCTTCCGAAGATAATTCTTTGGGAGCTTCCTCACCGGGAATTGCGGAGTCATCTTCCTGTGCCTGATTATTACAGGCCGCCAGAGCCAGGATGAAGGCAAGAAAAAGGAGTTTTATACTATTTGAAATAAACATGTTGTACTAGATTTATGGGTTAATAATAGACGCTACATTACCACAGGTAAGCATCATATCTCCGTAGTACGGATTTCTTATGGTCTTGGATGTGCTTAACCAATCGGCACCCTGATCATGATCGGCCATGGGGCAGTGCTGTACATACAGCGTTTCTTCAGCGCCAAAAGTCTGGGCTAACTTAATGATTTCTGTAGAAAGAGGTTTGAAATGACGCCGTTGGGTGTCAATATTATTTGTGGACGCTATGGCGCTGGTATGTTCTTGTAGGGCAGACTGTCGCTCGGCCCAGTACGAGGCAGCCTCTTTGGAAAGCAGTTGGGGATTGATCTTACCTGATTGAGTTGCCATAACCTGAGCCTGAGTCCGGGCAGCTCCTGCATCTGACGCCACCAGTGCATCTTTCAGGGCCAGATAAGGCCTGAGTAATGCTTGCATTTGCTCTTGAAGTTCTTGAGGAACCGAGGCTGTAAAGTCCGGAGGGTCTACTTCAACGGTGCTCAGCGAGGTTTGTCGGGCGGATACCGCTACCTCACGGTTCATCATACTGGCTTTGTTATTCAGTTGGGCGGCTGCATCCACCGTAAATGTTCCATTGGTGACAACTGCTTCTCCTTCTTCCAGACCGTTTTCTACGACATACTGGCCATTCAAAGAAGACCCCAGCATCACTTCCCGCATTTCATACGTGGGCACGTTAGTGTTCGTTACTTTCACGTAGACTACCGAACGTGTACCCGTCCAAAGCACGGCGGATTTGGGAATAATGATAGGGTTGGGACCTTCTGTTGGTTGGGGGTTTCCTCCCAAAACCGTGCCCTGCGCAAACATTTTGGGTTTTAACTGATGATGCGCATTATCGACTTCGGTTCGCACCAGGGCCACCCGGGTTTGAGGATTGATGAACGGATCGACAAAAGTGATCTTACCACTAAAAGGGCGAGAGGGGTAGGCTGCTACCGTAAAACGGATGCTGTCTCCTTCAGCCAGCCAGGCTAACTGGTTTTCGTATACTTCAAACACTCCCCATACCACATCCAGATTTGCTACTGTGAAGAAAGGCGTGCCTTCCTCTACATGCCCGCCCGTTTCCACATTGATTTCGGACACCAGGCCCGAAACATCGGCTCGAATAGGCCAGTTGGTAATAATCTCTTCCTGATCGATGATGCGTTGCACCTGTCGGTCCGAGAGCTTCCACAATTTCAGTTTCCGTTTGGCAGCAGACAATAAAGTTGGATTCGTTTTAGACAATCGCGCTGCCTCCAGTAACTCGCGTTGCGCGGTTACCAAAGGGGGAGAGTACACGTAGGCAATAATCTGTCCTCGTTCAACGGCCTGTCCTTCGTAGGTGATCAGCATCTGCTCAACCCGTCCGGGGATGTGGGCCGTTTGCCGGCGAATTTGCTGCTCGTTGACTTCAATTTTACCATTCAGGGATAACTGCCGTTCGGGATGCTGTCGGGTGACCGGGGTGGTTTGTACATTCGCCAGTCGCACGGCGGTCTCAGACATCACCAATTGGTAAGGAGAAGCATTTTCTTCCTCCTCTATCGACAGGGGAATTAAATCCATACCGCAGATGGGGCAATCGCCTGGTTCGTTCTGGCGGATTTGTGGATGCATGGAGCAGGTCCAAGTCTCGGCGCTTTCTCCTTCTTGCATCGCAGCCGTCGGCATATCGTGTACATGCTCGGTCTCCGTTGCTTCTGAAGGAGCTTCCGGCTGAGAGCCAAACACCAGCCAGCCCGTTACGATGCCGATCAGCAGCACTAGGGCATATCGTAAGATTGTTTTTTGTTTTAATCTCATGAGTTTTTCTCTTTTTTGAAATGAGCCAACGGTACCCAGGCGGTTTGAATGTAGGTAGCATCACCATCTGCGTTTGTCCAGGCAAAATAGAGCCGCTCACTGGCCCGCGCCATGATGGGAAACCCGCTGGAGCGTGAAGCCTGGGTGGCTGCCAGCGTCATTGGAGTGCCTTGGGTTCCATCGGCGTTTACCGCTACCACGCGAATCATCGCCCCGTCTTCAGTACTTTCCATCCAGCTTACGACGGCCGTCGTTGCATCAATCATTTCAATATCCACTCTTCCCAAAGATTTTTGCCCGCCAATTCTAAGCGGTTGCCCAAAATTGCTGCCCCGGTCTGTAGAAAACACAACCTGAACTTTAGGGATTTCTTGCGCTGCCGTAAACCAGGCCACCGCTACGTTTTCCTCCCGGGCACTGATCGCCGGACCATTCACCGGGCAACCGGCAATTTTCCAGCCATCGCCATGCAAAGGTTGCGGGACTGACCACCCGGTGGTTGTTTTCCTTACCACATAAATATCCCGCACTTCGTCTTCTGTACGGTTTCTGTATACAATTACCGGACCTTCATCGGTCAGGGCGGCATCCGTCTGGCAGCAGTCGCAGACCCGGTCATCCAATTGGTGGCCGGGAGTGGCAGTGCCTGTTGGAGTGATGATATTGGCAAATAAGTTCATCGCTCCATCTTCCTCTTTGGTATGGCGACCATCCAACCAGACTGACAGGATTTCCTGGGATGATAAGGGTAATAAGGTCACGAAGCCATGTTCAGCGGCCAGCCCATCCTGATGCAATACAAATGCTTCATCCCAATCATCCTGGGATTGATGAGACAAGGCGACCTGTACATTGTAATCGTAGGTGCCTTCTGCACTTTTCTGAAGCCAGTGGGCGGCGGAAAAAGTGTCGGTCACGGCCAGAGAAGGAAAGTCTGCCCAGTTGACAAACCAGTTTTCTCCCCGGGCAATGGTGTGGGCCTCACCCCATTGCTCGTCTTCCCAGACTGAATAACGCAATTGATGACCACTGTCTACGGCTGCTACCCAGGAAAGGTATAGTTGCCCCTCCGGACTAACAAACAGATTCGGTTCTCCACTCGTTGCCGTGGCCGGAGCGTTTATGCTAACCACCGGATTTTTCGGCTTTGTTTCCGAAAGGGAAGAAGGCTGGCAACTGGCCAGAGCAATAAGTCCGATGAGCAAAATATATGGATGGAAAAAGTTCATTATAATGCTTTCAAACGGTTAATGGTTTCGGCTTCGTCCCAGGGGCGGCTGCCGACCACGGTCTCTACCAACTCGCCTTCTTCGTTAATCAGAAAGGTGGTGGGGATGGAATAAATGTTCAGGTTTTCAAAGGGAGTTTTGCTGTGTATAAACTGGAAATTAAAATCCCGTTGCCCGGCAAATGCCTGGATTTTATCAAGCTCTTCGTAAGAAGCCGCTAAGAAAACAAAATCATCTCCGAGTTGCGCAGAGGCTTTGTGCATGGAAGGCATTTCCACAATACAGGGCTTACACCAGGTAGCCCAGAAGTTTAGAAATACTTTCTTGCCCCGCAAAGACTCCCAGGTGATGGGATTTCCCTCCAGGTCGATAAGTTCAATGGTAGAGACATCAATCTCTGGAGCCGCCACAGCCTCAGTGACGGTCTCCTCGCTGATTTTTGCTTCCGACTGCGCAGATGATGTTTCGGATTGAGAACATCCGGTGAAGACTAAGAGCAGAGAAATGAGCAGGTTGAAATAATGGTTCATGGCTATTGAATTAAGTGTGTGATAAGTCCTCCGGCCAGCCAGGCATACGCGATGAAGGCCAGAATTTTCAAAATTTGTTCTATTCGGTCTTTGCCTCCTCCACCGTGATTGTGGTGATGCCCACTGTGCGGTTCATTTTGGGGCGCTTTCTTAAAAAAGCCTAACCAGACGAGAAAACCGGAGAGTGCCAAAAACGCTAAGTTGAGGAAGAAGGTGTAGTTGATTTTAAAATGATCTGCCTCAGACATGGCTTTCCCGGTATTTTCAGGGATCGCGCCAATCAGATCAAACCCATAGTGCAGTACCAGTGACGAGGCCACCAGGGCTATCAACAAGGTGAGTGCAATGTAGAGCGACATCTTCCAACCGTAGTATTTAGCGTTGATACGAAGTACGGGAAAAACGACTAAATCGCTGAAGATGAACGCCATAATTCCAGCAAAACTCACTCCATTTTGATAGAGTAATGAGGCCAGCGGAATATTGCCCATTGAGCCGATAAAGGTGGCAAAAGCAGCGACCGGCCCGACAATGGTGTGTTCCAGAATCTGCAAAAAACTAAAATCCTGGCTGTTCTCACCGGTACCGATAAAGAGCGTCTGGAAGAACTCCTTCGGTACAAAAGCGGCAATCACTCCAGCGATGGTAAAGCCTACTGTCACGTCTTTCCATACCATATCCCACTCCATTACATAATTTTTCCCTACCTGTTTCCAGCCTTTGAGCGATTTGATCAGCTTTTTCCAGTCCGGCACCTCTTCCTGCATTTCTTCTTCCTGATTCATATGGTCTTTGGCTTCCTCGATCAGCTTTTTGGGGCGCGTCAGTCGAACGAACAACCACATGATCAGAATCAATAAGATTCCCCCGACATATTCGGCGACCACAAACTGCCAGGCCAGAAAGATGGCGATGATGATACCAAGCTCAATAACTAGGTTGGTGGAAGAAAGTAAAAATGCCAGCGCAGGAATAAATCCGGCACCTTTCTTAAACAAGGATTTGGTGGTAGCCAGCGCTGCGAAACTGCACGAACTGGAAATAAACCCGAAGAAAGTGGCCAGTCCAACGGTTTTGGCATTGGTGCCTCCCAGCGACTGCTTCATCCGCTCCTGCGTGACAAATACTTGGATCATACTGCTGATCAGGTATCCCAGTACAAAGGCCCACAAAGCACTCCAGAAAAATCCCAGGCTGGTCATCGCCGCCTCGCCCCATTTCTGCAAGAAACCAGACTGATTCTGGGCAGATAGGGCAAGGCTTGTTGATCCGAAAAATGTAGTTAAAATTGTTTTCTTCATCATAGGTAAAAAATTATTGGGATGAACGATTTAGTTTATCCAGTTGGGCCTGGGCGATATGGTAGCGTACTACTGAACCAATCAGTTTCATCCGGTAGTCCAGCAGTTGTTGCTGAAAATCCAGGATGTCTGTAAAGTCTTCTCCATCATTGGCATAGGCACTTTCCAGGATGCGCAGCGCTTGCTGTGTCTGCTCCGTTTGGGCCTGGTAGAGTTGTACTTCTCGGCGGGCAGCCAGTTTTTCCTGGTAAGCCTGGCTCCATGCTGTAGATAGTTCGTTGACCACTTGCTGGGCAGTGGCTTGGGCCGTTTGCTGTCGGAGTAATACTTCCTGTTGGGCGGCAGCGTATTTTTTGCGCCACAGCGGCAGGGAGATGGTGGCCATGGTCATCAGTCCATCCCGGCCGTTGTCCGGAACTTCCATGTCCGATCGAGGGGTGATAACCATATATTCTAATCCAACGCCCAGCATGGGTTTGCCACTCAAACGAGCCACTTCTCCCTGGGCTTCGAGCATGCGCTGCCGGGCCAGTACCATCTGATAGTCAGGGTAGTGGGTCAGGACAGAATCTTCATTGATCAGCGTGGCAGCCTCGCTTTCAGCAGAGATAACGAGTGTATCAGGTAAAATCGCAGAAGCATCTGATTCGCGGTTTAGTAAATTGTTGAACCGGGTAAGCATGGGCGTTTTCTCTTCCTGCCGGATGGTTAACCAGGTTTCTGCCTCCCGGATTTTCATTTGGGCCTGCAGTATATCCACCATCCGGGCCAGTCCGTTTTCGTACTGCTGAGTGGCGAGCCGCTCGTAGGATTTTAGCAGCACCAAGGTTTGTTGGTAGATATCAATACTTTTTTCCACATCATACAATCGAAAATAGGCCTCTTTTACCTGATACATTAGATTTAGTTGCTGAGAAGCCCATTGGTACTCCTGCACATTTGCTTCCTTTTGACGAATAGTTTGCTCGGCACGAAGGACCCCAAACCAAGGGAGTTGTTGAGATACTGAGAAGCGTGCCCGCTGTGACCCCAGACGCGTTTCCATCGGATGAAGAAAATACCCGCCCGCCAACTCAGGATTGGGCAGGGTTACCTGGCCCGGCTTCTCCAAGGTGGCCAGATATTCCTGATACGCGGCTTCCACAGATGGATTGTTTTCCAGGGCTATTTGGAGGTAATTGTTGAGGGATTGGGATTTTACAGGTGTTATGGTAGAAATATATAGAAATAAAGTTGTAAGGATGATCTGCTTAGTAGATAGAAATAAGATAGAAATGATGATTCGCTTGATCGTTAGAAATAAGGCGGAAGTATGTAAAATGCTGTTCTTGCGTAAATATTTTGTTGTATTCATTTCTTGACGCTTTTGTGGGTGGCAGAAATAAAGTTGTTTAGTTTAACTTGAAGCCGCTTACTGATGGTGGTCATTTGGGCGTGGATATCGGGTGAGATCTTTTGACGTTCTTGTAAAAGGTCAAGCCAGTGATCAATACATTCGGAGAGCGATCCGCGACTATAGTAGTAGAAGCGGATTTTATCCAGATAATGATAGCGATGATAACCTTCAGCAATATTGGCTCCCACTGAATCTGCTGACCGAATAAATTGATCACCCATTACCTTTTTGTCCTCAAAAGACAGGCTCTGATAGATATTCCAAGTCATCTTAGAAAGTTGTCGAGATAACTGGTAAATCTCTAAATCGCGAAGGGGTATAAATTTTTTCTCGTAAGCCATCACAACGTTATTTCAATTACATCCACCTTATTTCTATCCATTCAGAAAATCCTTGTTTCTTAATTTATATTCCATCCAGGCACTATACAGCACGGGTACTACAAACAGGGTAATGATCTCAATCAGCATCCCGCCAAAGATGGGAATGGCCATGGGAATCATAATGTCCGAACCCCGACCGGTGGAAGTCAACACCGGCAGCAAAGCCAGCAGCGTGGTGGCTGTAGTCATCAGGGCAGGACGCACGCGTCTTTGCCCGGCCCGGAGAACGGCTTTTCGGATATCCTGCCGGTTCTTCGGCTGCATCTTTTTAAGCGATTGATTCAGGTAAGTAGCAATCAGGACACCATCGTCGGTAGCAATGCCGAAGAGTGCAACGAAGCCTACCCATACCGCGACGCTGAGGTAAACCGTACGCACCTGAAAGAGATCGCGGGCGTACAGGCCGAACAGCGAGAAGTCCAGAAACCCTTCCTGTCCATACAGCCAGATCAGGATAAACCCACCCGAGAACGCTACAGCAATGCCGGTAAACACCATCAGGGCCGTGGATACCGAACGGAACTGTAAATACAAAATGAGGAAGATCGCTGCCAGACAGAGAGGAATGACGACTGATAAGCGTTGCTGCGCCCGAATTTGGTTTTCGTAACTGCCGGAGAAGCGATAACTCACTCCGGCTGGGACTTTCAATTCCCCCGAACGGATTTTTTCATTTAGATAGTCCTGAGCGGCTTCGACGACTTCTACCTCTGAATATCCTTCGTTCTTATCAAGTAAGACATAACCTACCAGAAAAGTGTCTTCGCTTTTGATCATCTGAGGACCCTGAACGTAGTGAAGTTCAGCCACATCTTCCAGCGGAATCTGCGCTCCGGTCGGGGTGGGGATAAGCATCTGTCGGATCACTTCGGGATCGTCGCGTAGCTCGCGGGCGTAGCGTACCCGGATAGGATAGCGCTCCCGTCCTTCCACGCTGGTGGTTAGTTGAATGCCACCAATGGCGACCTCAATATACTGTTGTACATCTTTTACGCTGAGGCCATAGCGGGAAATGCGGTTTCGGTCAATCTCAATCTCTAAATAGGGTTTTCCCACAATCCGATCGGCAAATACCGACTGACTTTTGACCGAAGGCACTTCTTTCAGATAGCGCTCCAGCTCCAGACCAAACGCCTCAATGGTAGGCAAGTCCGGTCCTTTGACCTTGATGCCCATCGGAGCGCGCATGCCGGTTTGCAACATTATCAGTCGTGTTTCTATGGGCTGAAGTTTGGGAGCAGAAGTCACCCCGGGCAGGCGGGTAGCCAGCACAATCTCATCCCAGATATCCGAAGGCGACTGTATTTCATCCCGCCACTGCCGGAAATAACGTCCGTCTTCATCGGGAATAAGTCGGTCCGTATCCAGATAAACAGCCTCTTCCATCGGCACCGCACGTAAAGTGTCCTGATCTCGAATCAAAAAAAGTCCTTCATCATCAGTTTTAAAGCGAAGCCGTTGGCCGGAGGCATCGGTCAGGTACTCGCTTTTGTAGTTGATGACGTTTTCGTACATGGAAATGGGTGCGGGATCAAGGGACGACTCGGTGCGGCCCAGTTTTCCCACCACGGAAGCTACTTCGGGAATGGCGGTGACTGCCATATCCAACTGCTGTAAAACCCTGCGGTTTTCTTCTATCCCCGCGTGCGGCATGGAGGTAGGCATCAGTAGGTAGGCTCCTTCGTCCAGTGCAGGCATGAATTCTTCTCCAATACCGGGAAACTGATGCGCCAGATAGCTATACCATTCAGTAGTTTGCAGATCCATATTCACTGTATCAAAGCCGCGATTCAGAAACCCAAATATTCCGTGGAATCCCTGCCAGATGACCAGTCCCAGGACAATCATCAGGGCGGGTAGGGATAGAAATACAATCTTATAATTCAGGCACCAGCGCAGTATATGCGGGTACGCTCGCTGCAACAAGAGGAAGCCGCCCAGGATCAGCACCAAAAGCATGATGACAAACAGCACGTTGAACAGGCCACTGACTCCGGCGCCCAGTGGCATCCACTCAATGCCCAGCACCCAGGCAACAGCAACCACTACAATCGCAACATTCATTGGGCTGCGAAGGTCATTGACCCACGCCAGCGAACTCGGTATCAGTGTAATACCCAGGTTAACGAGTCCAAATAATAGCAGAATCACTCCAGCCCAGGTATAGCTTATCCACAAAGCGAGTAGGCCTAACAATATAATCCCGGCATTAACCGCAATCCGGGTGTTACGCCGACTGGGTCGGAACGAAAACAGCCAGTAAGCCAGGGTAGGGAGAATGGTCAGGGTAATGATGACCGAGGCGGCCAGCACGAATGTTTTGGTAAAGGCCAGCGGAGTGAACAGCTTGCCTTCGGCCGCTTGCAGGCTGAACACAGGTAAAAAGCTGACAATGGTGGTAGCAACCGCCGTAACGATGGCACCGGCTACTTCAACGGTGGCATCATAAACAATCTTCAGGTAATTCTTTTTCTCGGAAGAGGAGACCGAAGCGCGCTCGATATGCTTCAGGATATTTTCCGAAAGGATAATCCCCACATCGACCACCGTACCAATGGCAATGGCAATGCCGGAGAGGGAGACAATGTTGGCCACCACTCCGGTATAGCGCATCGCAATAAAACACATCAGTACCGCGACAGGTAATAACGCGGAGATCAGCAATGACGCCCGCAGATTCACCACCATCACCACAATGACGATGATCGTGATCAGCACTTCCAGGGTTAAAGCCTCCTCCAGCGTGCCCAGTGTTTCATTAATCAGTTGGGTTCGGTCGTAGAAAGGTACGATGGTGACCTGAGATACCGTGCCGTCGTCCAGGGTCTTGGTCGGTAAGCCTGATTTGATCTCTTCCATCTGGGCTTTCACATTTGTAATGACCTCCCGGGGGTTGGCTCCGTAGCGCGCCACCACGACTCCTCCCACTACTTCGGCGCCCGCCTTGTCCAGAATGCCTCTTCTTGAGGCGGGACCAAACTGTACCCGGGCGATATCTTTGATCCGAATGGGTACATTGTCTTCCACCTTGACCACCGCTTCCTCCAGATCTGCTAAATTCTTTACATATCCCAGGCCGCGGACAAAATATTCGGCATTGTTGATTTCAATGGTGCGGGCGCCTACATCCAGGTTGCTGTTGCGCACGCTCTCTACCACCTGCGGCAGGGTCACATTGTAGGTTTTCAGGGCGTTGGGGTCAACATCGATCTGGTATTCTTTCACATAACCGCCGACCGAGGCGACTTCCGCTACTCCATCGGCGGAGGTCAGGGCATATCTGACGTAAAAATCCTGGATAGAGCGTAGTTCCTGTAGGTCCCAGCCGCCGGTGGGAGCGCCGGTGGTGTCGCGGCCTTCCAGGGTGTACCAGAAGATTTGGCCGAGCGCGGTGGCATCGGGGCCTAAAGCAGGTTGCGCCCCTTCGGGTAAGGTGCCGGAAGGCAACGAACTCAGCTTCTCCAGAATGCGGGAACGGCTCCAGTAGAACTCAATGTCTTCGTTGAAGATGATGTAGATGCTGGAAAAGCCAAAAGCCGACGAGCTGCGGATGGTTTTTACCCCCGGCATCCCCAGCAGGGCGGTGGTCAGCGGATAGGTAATCTGGTCTTCAACGTCCTGCGGAGAGCGTCCGCGCCACTCGGTGAAGACAATTTGCTGGTTCTCTCCAATGTCGGGAATGGCATCGACGGGCACCGTGGAGGTTAAGCCCCGGGTAAGTTCAAAGCCAAACGGAGCCGTGGCCAGTCCCCACCCAATGAAGAGTAGCAGTAAGAGGGCGGTAATTAGCCGGTTTTCTAAGAAGAAACGAATAAAATGATGCATATCAGGTAAACCTAAAGGGTAGCAAATAGCCAAAGCACCGTACCCACAGTGGGGAGGTGCGCTAAACGGTTATACCTGATGGTCTATAGTTGGAAAGACTGCTTTAAAATGGGGATATCCTGTACGAGGGGAGGTGGATCTATGTAGTAATCCGCGTAGGTAATGCGTTCGTCAGCGGATAAAAACAGGGCTGACAGGTCAAGAAAGGGAAGATGATAGCTGGCAAATAGGGTAGCCGCCTGAAATTGCAGCGTGTTAGCTTCGTATTCTTCGTCTACCTGCACCATTTCCTGTTCATCGTGGCAGCATCCCCCCGGCATGGTGGCCGGATCATCGCAGCAATCTATCTTCTGATGGCCGACGGCGACCACGGCAAGCTCTTCGCCGCAGTAATGTTTGCTCAACATGACTCCCGTGGTAGACAACAGTAGTAAGATACTGAGGGCGATATGGAATGCTCGATAGATCACGAATAATCAATAAACGCCATTTAAGTCAAAATGGTTGCTGGTTTTAATAATGATCGAAGGAAAGAAAGCATGAATGGGGGCATAAAAGGCCGGAATCCATATAGAATGTAGCAGGCATTGAGGTAATCATTACTTATTGAGCGCGCTGCCGCGGTTCCATTGGTAGATGATGTCCTGCACGGGTTTGTTCTGCGGGGTAAACTGGCTGTCTGCACTGCCGCCCGACTGGTGATGCGGGATGCGCCATTTCCATAAGAAGCCTCCGGCATACCAGGGTTCGGCATTAAAAGTCTCATAGAAAGCATCATACGCGGTGCGTTGGGCCCACATATCGGTGACCAACTGGCTTTCGTCCATGTTCCAGTGCTCGCCGGTGCTGTAGGTCATGCTGCGGTAGCCGTATTCGGTGAACAGCAGCGGACGGTCTTCAGCCTTGCTGAGCTGGGCGAGTTGCTTCTTGATGGGCCGCCATCCTTTCAATAGCGCAGCTTTGGAGGGTTTGGGGTCCTTGGAAAGAGGGAAATACCCGTCTACTCCGATGTAATCCAGGTCCGACCAGAAGGTAACGTTCTGGTAATTGTCCCAGTTAGCGGCATAGGTGAGCTGTCCGCGGTAGATTTTGCGGACATCCCGGATCAGCGAGCGCCAGAAGTCGGGGCGTTGCTTCACGGATTGCCTCACTTCGGTGCCAATGCAGAAGAGTTCGGCTTTCATGGAGTCGGCTACCTGGGCAAAAGCCAGGATATAACTACGGTAATCCTGCTCCCAGGCGGTCCAGGCTTCGGGAGTCACCAGGTCAAAGTCGCCGGGCCAGCCCTGATCTCTGACCCAGAGGTGGGGTTTGATCATCACCTTCATGCCTTGTTCGTGGGCCATCTGGGCACAGGAGGCAATGCCGGCCATGCTCTCTCCCCAGTAATGGGCATCAGGACCCTTTTGCCAGCGCACAAAAGTCTCGCCGGGAACGCTGAAAGCATAGGGTACCAGGGCTACCCAGTTGAATCCTAAGGAATCCAGGGGGCCTAACTCATGGTGCTCAAAGGTATTACGGGGTGCTTCCAGGTTGATGCCCTTCACCAGATCGGGTCGCAGGGGGTGGTGGGCCTGCTCCGAGTGGGCAATATCGCAGCCGCTCAGGAAGCCCAGCAGCATACTGAGGCCCGCCGTTGCGGGAAGAAAGAAGGTAAGCATGATACGTTGAGGGTTCATGTTGTCGGTGCAGTGTATCTAACGATATTACGCATTTTTCACCAAATCATCAACAAGGGAATGCGTGAATGAGCGGAGTATTGAAGGAGTGAATGTGTGACTGCTGAGGGGCTAATGGTGCATGGTCCGATGGCGCAATGGTTCAATGGCTGGATGCATAACCGGTTGAATGGTGATGTGATAGGTTACGCAGGCATACATAGTTTTCCGTTGCCTGACTTCGCTATTCATTCTCCCGTTTTCCTTCTACGATTCAATCCTTTTCTCCTTCATTATGCTCAAAAGGGCTATCGCCTTTCCGGCGGACACCTTCTTTTCCTTCCCGGGCGTTGTAGAAGATGCGCTGGGTGGGGTAGGCAAAGTCAATGTCTTCGTGTTGGGCGAAGGTAGAGAGGATGTCCTCCCATATTTTGTGTTCGGTTGTCCGGCGTTTTCGGGGGTCGCAGAGGTAGCGCATGGTGAGGGATATGCCGTTTTCCTTCACTTTGGTGTAGACAATGGGGGTGAGGTTGGTGTAGAAGATCAGGTATTGCTTGGATGCTTCCAGCAGGCGTTTGGCCGCCGCCCGCGATAGGGGCTCGGCATGGGTATTGACCGTTTCTTCCAGGATAGATTTGGCCTTCTTCCAGTTGGTTTCAAAGGTCACCCGGACCTCAATCTCGTTCCAGATGTGGCTAAACCCCTGGGTATAACTGGCCTGAGGCTCTTTAAATACTTTCCCGTTGGGGATGTGGATGATGCGCCCGGTGCTTTGGTCGGCATCTACCCAGTTTTTAATCTCGTTGAGGGTGAACTGGTAGAAGCGGATATCGATCACATCTCCGGCAAAGTCGCCGATCTGTATACGATCTCCCACCTCAAAGGGGCGGCGCAGCAGGATAAACACCCATCCGGCCACGTTGACGATCGGGTCTTGCAGGGCAATGGCCAGTCCGGCCCCCACCAGACCGAAGAAAGTAGCCAGCGACCCTACCCGGTCGATCCAGATAGAGCCAATGATGATGACCAGCAGGGCATTGGACAGGTTTTTAATGCCGTTTCTCCAGTAATAACGTTCTTTGGGGTTCTTGACACTCCTGAAAACGAGCTTCAGGCCAAAGAAGCGGAACAACCACAGCCCCAGGATCACCATGAGCGAGTAGGCTAACTTCAATTGTACTTCCTGACTGACCAGCCAGTTTTCTTCAATCCACTCGGTAATGTTCATGATCGCCTGCTTAGGAACGGTTATGCGTTAGTATCACACAAAAATCAAGGGGAAATAATTCGGATGCAATAGCTGAGTGGTATTTTATGCTGGAATGCGGGATGGGCAACCGGAGTTGGAGCCATCATTATGGTGTTGGGAAAGCCATGCGTAGTTCATATTGCAGGCGGAATGTGTGAAATGCTCGGTAGAGTACTTTACCGTCAGGCATAAATACGGTGGGGCTTCGGGTGGATATGCCGGATGCGGGGGTGTTTTATACGCTAAAATAGGGTGATTGCCGGGGAGGTAGGGCTGTTTACTCCCTGATAGGGGGCTATCTCCCGGGAGATAGCGGGGTTCTGGGGGTATTTCACGTACGTTATCCCGGGAGGTAATCACATTTTACCGGGTATAACGGGGCTGTTTACCGGGGAGGAGAGCCAGTATATGATCAGATGATTCGCTATCTCCGGGGTTTTAGCCCTAATCAGGGGAATTCTTACGCGGGTCATATTCTGTCGTGGAGTGTTTTTTTCCTCTGCTGGGTGCTGCCGTACTTTGTGATACAGTAAACCACAATAGGATGAAAATAGCGAATTTATCAGTAAAAGAACTGCTTCACATCGTAGACATTGCCGTGAAGGCAGCTTTAACTGTTCCCGAGCTTCAAAAAGTGCTGAAAGCCCACTCCATAGACGAGAAAAAGATGCAGGTGGGGCTGGATCTGGCCCAGAAAGTGGTCGTTTGGCAGGATCGGCAGGATACCGCCCAGGCACAGACCCGTCAGTCCCAGCATACTTTCAAAGATGTGCTGAGAAGTATCAAGGCCTTGTACCGCTCGCACCGGGAAACGGCTCGGTTTGCGTACCGCGAAGATGTTGCGCAACAGCAGAAACTGGGGTTACCGGGGGCTCGCGCGGCGCGTTATGCCGAGTGGCGCAATCAGACGGAGAAGTTTTACACCCATCTGGATACCAAGCTGATGGCCAAGTACGGACTTCCGGCGGCGGAGATCACCGAAGTAAAAGCATTACTAAGCAAATTGTCGGAATTAGAGGTTTTACGCAACGATGCCCGTCGGCAGGCCCAGCAGGCTACGTACGGCAAACGAATGGCCGTGCAGGAGTTACGCAGCTGGTTTGCCCGTTTCATGCGGGTGGCCCGGGTTGCCTGTACCGATGATCCGCAATTGCTCGAGTCTATGGGGATCGTGGTGCCGTCTTAGGCTGGCATCCCCGACTACGAAAGGCTTTTTTCTTACAATCCATCTCTAAGCGCAGGAATTGTGATCATCATATTCCTGCGCTTCTTTTGTTTATACAGGGGCGGCAAGCATTCGCGAGGTCCGGCTACGCTTTGTAAATGGTGGAGTCCAGATAGGCATTGCGGAGTTTGCCCTGGGGATCGTAGGTTTTCAGGAGTTGCAGGAAGTCCGGCAGCTTTTCGTAGCGGGACTGCAACACCTCCGGGGCCAGGGTGAACAGTTTCCCCCAGTGCGGACGCACATTGTAGGGCGATAACTCCGCCTCAATCATGGGCAGCAGCTTCTGTACCTCGGTCCAGTTCTGCTTCCAGGTGAAGTGAATGGCCACCGAATCCTGCTGGTAGCAGGGGCTCATCCAGAAATCATCAGCCGCAATGGTGCGGATCTCGGAGATCAGCAGTTGCGGGTAGATCTGATCACCCTTTTTTTCCAGGGCCAGGATGGCATCCACCGCATTCTCCCGGGGTACAAAGAACTCCGATTGCAATTCTTCCCCGCTGCTTGGGGTGAATCCCATCTTAAAATGGGGCAGACGCTCGTACCAGGGGCCGGGTACGCCCATCTGCTCGGTGCAATTCTCGGCCGACAGCCGGGTGATGGGGTGAAGATTTTTGGTGGCCGCCGTGGCTCCGTAGAAATCAGCGTCCATATCCGGGGTATCCTCCTCCACTTTACGCTTCACCCAGATCTGACTGACGGTATCGTTCTGCCAATTCGTAAACAGGCTCACACTATACCCGCTCGACATGATGGTATCGAAGTGATCTCTCAGCGACTCCAGCGGGAGTTCCTGAAACAAATCCTGCCGTACGGCAAAGGTATCCTGCATATCGAGGGTTATTTTCGTGATTAACCCGATACCTCCCAGGTTGACCACGGCCCCCCAGAAATTCTCTCCGTCTTTTTCCCGGCTTAGGGAGACTAATTCGCCCTCGGGAGTCACAAATTCAAACGCTGCGACGGCGGTAGAGAGGTTGCCACTGTTTACCCCCGAGCCGTGGGTACCCGTTACACTGGCTCCGGCCACTGAAATGTGGGGTAAGGAGGCCAGGTTATGCAAGGCATATCCCTTATCATGTAGTTCGGGAGCAAAGTCACCGTAGCGCACCCCGGCCTCTACCGTGATGGTTTTGGCCTCTTCGTCGATGGCCACTACCTTATTCAGGTGCTGGGTAGAGATCTGGTTAAGGGGACTGTCGGCAATATTGTTGAAACAGTGGCGGGAGCCCAGGGGTTTTTGCTTGTCCAGCGCGGTGACCAGGGACTGTATCTCTTCCACCGTCTTGGGTTCGTGGAGATTTTTAGCCTGATAGGTATAGTTACCGGCCCAATTCTTACGGATCATTGCTTCGGGTTTTGATTGGCAGGACGGTAACATGGGCAAAAAGCTGCCCGCGACCAGTGCCGAGGATGTTTTTAGGAACTCTTTTCTTTTCATGAGGTGCAGGTTGATGTATTCAGCGGGCTGTTTTTCTTCCAATTAGCCGTTAATAGTGGATTTAATCAAGTAGTTGGCCAAGGATTTTCCGTTTTCTTGCCTGAGGGATGTTATACAATCTAGTCCAGAAGCAGTTGTTTTGCCGGATTTATCCCGGCATTTCGTGCCTAAAAGGCTATTTCCGAGGCCGTGGAACAGGTTTGGCTACAGTAGTGCCTAACCTACATGATCTAAAGTGAAGATGAAACCTTCTTTTATCGGTACTTTTTTAACGTAAGTTATGGTTTGAATTCTAATAAGCGAGATCTCTAAGGTGTTTATTTTCAAGTACTTGCCCTAAAGCCGGGCAGGCTTCTACTTTTCCATCGATGAAAAGTAGACAAAAATCTAGAAAAGCTTGAAACTCGCTACGCTCAGACAGCAAGCTTTCCCACTTAACAGACGGAAAAGACTATTTTTACTCCATAATTGGCGATTTCTTAAGTAAACGCCTTACAAAGGATCTGGTGCCCTGGCTTAGTGGGCGAGTATCTGGGGGTCAACTACTGGCCAACCCTGGGCATCCCAGGTTATTTCTGCGATTTTCAGCTTTGATTTTCCTTCATCCTGGCTGTCGTAGGCGTGAAATACCAGATAATCGGTGCCATCAAAGGTATAAGCACTATTATGGCCTACTCCCGCCCATCGTTCATCCCCTTCAATGACCAGCGAACCTCCACCCTCGGCCATACTAGTGCCTTCCTTGTCCAGATATGGGCCAGTTACTTGGTTAGATCGGCCTACCACCACCTTATAGGTACTGTTTTCTCCCCGGCAGCAGTAGTCCCAGGAAACAAACAGGTAGTACAGAGTATCTTTCTTGAAGATAAACGGAGCTTCAATAGCCGCATCGCCCGGGTCAGCATCTTCCAATAGGGGAGAGCGCCTACGTTTGGCAATGGTGTGCCATTCCTGCGGCTCTGCCAGGGCATTTCGTTGGGGAGCCAGCCTGACCAGCTTCATACCTTCCCAGAAGGAGCCAAACGTAAGCCAGGGATCGCCCTGCGCATCGGCGACCAGATTGGGGTCAATGGCGTTCCAGAGGTCGCGGTTGGGTACGGATTGCACGATGATGCCCTGGTCTTCCCAGCGGAAGTCGGGAGAATCAGCATCCAGGGTGCGGTTGGTGGCTAAGCCGATGGCGGAAGTGTTTTTGCCGAAGGCAGATACCGAGTAATATAAATAGTACTGCCCGTTGTGAAAGCTAATATCCGGGGCCCACATATGCCCGCGGAAGCCGGGAACGACGGTCTGCGTCCATTCGGGAGGGTTGCTGAACACCGGCGCTTCTTCCGTCCAGGACTGTCGGTCCGGAGAAGAGAACACTGAGATGCCCCGGCCGGTGCAAAACAGATAATACGTATCTCCCTGTTGGATCATCACCGGGTCATGCACCCGAATGCTGCTTTCCTGAGCATAAGTATTGCGGGAGACGAATACGGTTAGGAGACAATTGATGAGGAGGTATACGGTTGTTTTCATGGTGATGCTGTTTTTTTACCCCAGATGGCGGTGCCTTCCTGGTTCAGTCCGGTGAAAAGTACGGTTGATGCTATTTGATTTTCCCAGTCTCGGCCCCGTTCTACATACAATTGAGCGGTAGGTAGATCCTGCCAGTGCAGGGTAAGCCAGGGCGCCTCGTAAGACCAGGTATGATCAGCCGATCCATTGATGCTCCCCCCGGCATCCAGGGTCAGTTCCATTGATGTCTGGAAGTTCGGCGATCGCTGTTCTTCGGCGTAACCGGGTACTACCTCGTATCCCAGCACGATCTGCTCCCAGGCCCCGACCAGTTCACTTTCGGCCACGGGCGTTTCGGCCTCATCCGCATACCGTTCCGCACTGACCACCGGCCAGCCATCCTCGGTCCAGTGCATTTGCCGGACATGCAACACCATGTAGAAGGGGTTCACGCCGGGTCGGCCCTGATGCGCCAGATAATATTGCCCCTCATCTTCAAATACCGACGGGTGCGCCACGCCCTGCCAGCCCGAATGTCCGTCGAACTGATAGGGAGCCAGGATCATCGGGACATCATCATGCTCCTCATTCATATCATGACCCAGGTAATCGTAGAACGGTCCGGTGGGGTTATCCGCCCGTCCGACCCGGATGTTGTATTTGGTTTCCAGCCAGTCGTAGGCAATGAAGAGGTAGTACTGGCCAAACTCCTCATTGTAGATGATCTCCGCCCCTTCAATATTACCATTGATGGTGTTGCCAGTGAAGCCGCGCTGGGCAATCCGCTTACCTTTGTCATCATTTCGGGCTGCTAGTCCGGTAGCCGGGTCCAGTTCCAGGATGTAGATACCATCCCAGGCCGAGCCGTAGTACATCCAGTGGCGTCCGCTTTGGTCAATAATCACGGAAGGATCTATCGCGTTGGTCTGCACCACCCTATTATCCAGAGAAGTTACTACGAGACCCTGTTCCCGAAAGGGCCCTTTGGGGCTGTCGGAGGTAGCCAGACCGATGACACTGAGGCGGGGAGTGGGAGATGATAAGGAGTAATATACGCGGTACTCGCTCTCGACCTGCATCGCGTAAGGAGCCCACAGGCCGTTAAAAGGCACTCCACCCTGTTGCCGGATGAACGAGGCCCCCTGCCCAGGTAAGCTGTTGAACACCCAACCCACAAATTCCCATGCTACCAGATTAATACTTCGTCTGATCTGAAGACCGGGGCGTATGTCGTGCCCGAAAGCCACGTCGGTACTGTAGGCATAGAAGAAAGTGCCATCGTAAATAATGGACGGATCATGCACATTGTAGTGCGCCCATTCGGTGACCTGATGCGGCGAAGCCAGCTGGGCGTAGGTATCTCCCAATTGTGCGAAGTCGATGGGGCCATCGTCGAGGGTAGTGCTATCGGTTTGCGTGGTATCTGACCCTATGGGGGGCGGTAGAGAAGGTGGACCGTCATCGTCGGAACAGGCGGTCATGACCATTCCGGCCACGAGCACCGCCCATCCCATACGCTTTACCAGTCCATCGAATCTCATCATCCTACCGCCATACTTTTTCATAGGGCTATGGATAGCTTATTTTACCTCCAATACCACTACGGAAAAAGGAGGGATATTGACGGTCATTTGTTCTTTCCTCTTACGAAAGTCGTCGAACTCCTCTGTAACAATAGCTTCAGGGCTCTCAAAGGAATTGTGGTCCTGCAAATTCCCGGAGGTAAGGATCGTGCCGCTTACCTCTGCGATCTCAGTGCCCAGTAAACTGATATCTACCTCCTGGGCTTCGGATGCATGGATGTTGACCAGCGAGATGTGAATGGCTCCGGTGCTATCCTGAGAGGCGGAGGCTGAGATAGCCGGTAGCTGCTCGCCATTGTGCTCGTAGGTTACGTTGGACAGATCGATGGGTAATAGGGTGGCATCCTGATGCACATTGTACATTTTCATCACGTGGTAGGTGGGCGTCAGGAGCATCTTCTCTTCGTCGGTGAGAATAACGGCCTGTAATACGTTGATGGCCTGGGCCAGATTCGCCATTTTTACCCGCCGGGCGTGATTGTGGAAGATGTTCAGCGTCGCACCGGCAATCATGGCATCGCGCATGGTATTTTGCTGATACAGGAATCCGGGATTGGTCCCTTCCTGCACATTGTACCAGCCACCCCATTCATCCACGATGAGGGCAATTTCGTTATCCGGATCGTATTTATCCATGATCTCGGAGTGTTTGGTGACTAATTCCTCCATCAGCAGGGCTTGCTGCATGATTTTGAAATAATGTTCTTCGGCAAAATCAACGTCAGGCCCCTTATTGCTCCAGTCGATGACCGAATAATGGTGGAGCGCCACTCCTTCAATCAGGTTATGAGGGACATCTCGCATCAGCACCTCGGTCCAGTGGTAATCATTATCGCTGGCTCCGGAGGCAATCCGATAAATTCCGCCGGTATTTTCCCAATCCGACACAAAGGTGGCGTACTTACGGTATACATCAGCGTAGTACTCAGCGCGCATGTTTCCGCCGCAGCCCCAGGCTTCGTTGCCGATGCCCCAGAATTTTACGCCCCAGGGTTCTTCCCGTCCATTTTCCCGGCGCAGGTCCGCCATCGGGCTGGTGCCATCGTGGTTGGTGTACTGCACCCAGTCCGACAACTCCTGCACCTCGCCACTCCCTACGTTGCCCGACAGGTACGGTTCAGCGTTCAGCATCTCACACATGTTCAAAAAATCGTGGGTACCAAAACTATTATCTTCGGTTACATCACCCCACCAGGTATTCACGATGGTAGGTCGCTCATCTTTAGGGCCAACCCCGTCCATCCAGTGATAGGTATCGGCGAAGCATCCGCCCGGCCAGCGGAGTACGGGGACTTTTAATTCATTAAGCGCTTCAATGACATCGTTTCGTACGCCATTGGTATTAGGAATATCGGCTGTATCGCCCACGTAGAAGCCACCGTAGATACATCGCCCCAGGTGTTCGGCAAAATGACCGTAAATGTCTTTATCAATAATAGTTTCGCCCTGATCGGCATGGATGGTGATGGTGGCTTTTTCCTGTGCTATGAGCGATAGGGAGGAGGTGAGTGCAATGAAAAACAGTGTAATTCTCTGAATCATGGGTTTTAAGTTAGGTGTAAAGAATAGGTCCGGGGGTGCTCCCGGAACCATTCCGAAGTATAGGAAGAAATATTGATATCCTATACGCACTTGATTGCCAGGCTTCATGAGTCTGACGGATTTTTAGTTAACCATTCCTTGCGCTCCGACGCGTAAGACCGAGAGCGAGTAGGGTTCTACCGTAATAGTGGGTTGGTTTTTAGAAATCTTTACCGTTGTTTCGGTAGGACTAATATTTTCCGGTGACTCGAACGAGTTTACCTCCTCCAATTCGTTACTTTTTAGCACGGTGAGCGTTCCTTCGGAGTCCAGTCCTGATACGCCATTTACTTCCAGGTTAACCTGCTGGCGTGCCGAGCTGCTATTGACTACTTTTACAATGACTTCTCCGGTATCAGCATCTTTGGCGGCAGTAGCATAGATGCCGCTTGCTCCAATGATAGGCTCGCTATTCTCCATGATATTGAGTACCTGAGTGCCGCGGTTGGTAGAAAAAAGTTTCTGCACATAGTAGTTGGGGGTTCCATAAGATTCCAGGTTATTAAACCAGATCAGGTCAGGCGTCCACTGCCAGCCATCGGCGTGGGCAAACAGGGGAGCGTATGATGTCAGGTGTACCACTTCGGCGTTGCGTTCCAGGCCAGTCATGAAGGCGGCTTCGGCCAAGGCGCAGTTCCAGTTATTCTTATTGTCTGGGCTGGCGATGGCGACACTCTGGGCGGCGTACTCTCCGGCGAAGATCTTTGGCCCGTTGCGGTCGTAGCTGTCGTAACGATCGGCGTTTTCCAGAAACCACTCCGGGTTGCGGTAGTAGTGTTCGTCAATAATCTCGGTATTCAGCTTCTTAAGCTCCTGCATACCGTACTCAAACATCTCCCCATCGGGAAAAGGCCCGCTGCCCGATACAATGATCATGTCCGGGTATTGAGACCTGATAGCGGCTTCAAATACTTTGTAGCGTTTGATATATTCCGGTCCCCACTGTTCATTTCCGATACCGATGTACTTCATGTTGAAAGGTTCGGGATGTCCCATATCCGCCCGGATTTTCCCCCAGGCGGAAGAAGTAGCGCCATTGGCAAATTCAATGAGATCAAGCGCATCCTGCACGTAGGGGTCCAGTTCTTCCATAGGAACCAGTTCTCCGGTGTTGAACTGGCAGGCGATGCCGCAGCTTAAAATAGGGAGCGGTTCGGCTCCAAAGTCTTCGGCCAGTTGAAAGTACTCGAAGAAGCCCAGTCCGAAGCTCTGGAAATAGTCGGGAGTGGGGCGGTGGGCAAACTCAGTGTTCCAGCGGTTGATGAGTACGTCGCGATCTTCCGGGTTGCCCACGGTTTTCTTCCATTGGTACCGCCGGGCCAGCGTTCGCCCCTCTACGATACACCCACCCGGAAATCGGAGAAAGCCCGGATTCAAATCAGCCAGTAACTGTACCAAATCGGCCCTCATGCCTTTGGAGCGGTTTTTCCAGGTGGTGGCGGGAAACAGCGAAACCATATCGATATCAATGATACCTTTTCCTTCAAACGCCATGTTCAGACTGGCTTTCATCTCGGTACCAGTTGCTTTAAGGCTGGCGGAGTACTCTTTCCATTCGCTGCCGGAGGGAGAGATAGATGTTTCGCCCAGAGAATTACCTGAGGAGTCTACCAAGGCAATGTGCATGGCGGGAGTCCCTTCCTGTAGTCGGGCCATGACGGTGAAATTGTATTGCTCGCCCTCCTTCACGCCCATGCCCCGGTAGCCGGAGTTGGTGAGTTGGTAGCCGCTTTCAGCGTTTGTAGTTACTCGTAAGAACCGAGCATTGGCCTCTTCATCGCTTCGCTTAATGGCCGAGGCAAATCCAGATCCTTCATTCATAGAGAAACGGTCGCTTTCTGGTTGTTCCCAACCCATGAGCGGATCGTCAAACTCAAAGGATCGGTTTTTGACCATTTCGGCATAGATACCACCGTCGGCGGCAAAATTGATATCCTCGAAAAAGATGCCGTACATGGTCGGTTGTATGTCGGCAATGGGATTAGCAACATCAATAGTGTAGGTGTGAGTTTCCAGGGGGGCTGGGTTGGGAGGAGTGGCAGCATTGGCGCACCCTAACAGGATGGCCAGAAAGAGGCCATATCCCCATTCAGAACCTTTCATAATTTTCTTCATGTGTGTAGTTAAAATTTAGGTATCATTTTATACACGCCTAATCAGCTCAGGGCTCATTTACAAAATTACCCACTTTGTAGTGGAGGACAAGTTCGCCCTGAGCAATTTCCGTTTTCCCCCTGGCTTAGTTTGCCGGGTTCGTTTCCAGGTTCGGGTTAATGTCCAGTTCTCTCTGAGGAATGGGTAGGTACTCCTTACCGGGCGACCAGTTGGCAAATTCAGCATCATGCTCCCGTAGTTCGGCTAACTTTTCGGGATCGTAAAACCATCCCCAACGAATGAGGTCGTGGATACGAATGCTCTCGATGGCAAACTCCAGAGCCCGCTCATGAGCTATCTGATCCCGCATTTCCGCTTGCGTCAGGTTAGGTTTTACGGTAGCCAGGTTAGGCAGGTTGGCCCGGTCGCGTACCTGCTGAATGAAAGTGTACGCTTCTCCGGTTCGATTAAGCTCGTTCAGAGCTTCAGCATGCATTAAAAGAATATCGGCATAGCGAAGTATTCGGTAATTGATATCCGACCGCTCTACACTGCCTTGACTTTCGGTAGTATAGCCGGGGATGCCTTCGTGGGTGTATTTTCCGGGGTAGATGGCATCTTCGGCATGCGGCCAGGGTACCCCATAAACCATATTGTCTACATCACTGGCGGTGGGTTCGTACGATGAAATGGTCACCAGAAGTCGGGGGTCAACATTGCCGTCAACGGTCATCTCTGACTTGTAGGCATTGTACAGCCAGCGGGTAGGCAGGAAGTCAGAGTACCCGTAGCCATCCATCGCATAGGTATGGCCGACGGAAGAAACCTGCATCCAGTTGGCATTGGGTTCGCCTCCGTAGTTGTACGATGTACCGCCTACCTGGTCGGGTGTTGCAAACTGTACTTCAAATAACGATTCCTGATTGTTTTCGCTAAGCGGACTGAAATTGTCGCCGTAGTCTTCCATCAGGGCATACACACCGTATCCAACTACCTCCTCAAATTCATTCGCGGCGGCTTGCCATTGTTCTCTGAACAGAAGAGCCTTACCCAGCATTCCGGCGGCAGCCCCTTTGGTTGCCCTTCCTACCTGACCGGCATCAGGCCCGTTTACATCCTGGTAAGACAGGGGTAGTAAGCTTTTAGCCTGCTGAAAATCGTCAAATATCTGTTGCCATAATACTTCCTGAGTAGCGGTTTCCGCATAGTAATCGGATTCATCCTGCGAAGGTTCGGTGATGACCGGTACTACCTGAAAGTTGTTGGCCAGGTTAAAATAGGAAAACCCTCTCAGGAAGTACGCTTGCCCGATCAGCCGGTTTTTCAGGTCTTCATCCATATCAATATCGGGAACGTTCAGAATTACCTGATTGGCTCGGAAGATCGCCTGATAATGGGCTTCCCACAGCCACTGTACCGGGGCCGTCGTTGGTAGGGCAGTGAAGTTGGCGACCTGCGCGAGATCCCACCAGGGAGTATCCTGCCGGAAATCATCGCCTCTGCCATCAGTCAGAGCAGGAGTCATTCTCATGTAATACCCGTCTGTCAGCAGATCGGTGTAAATGGCGTTGGTACCCTCAATGGCATGCTCGGCGGTCAGCCAGAAATCTTCCGGTAACTGGCTATTCGGGTTATTTAAGTCAAGTTCATCATCGCACCCTAACAGGAAAAGCAATGACAACAGTACTGGGAATAATTTATGTATTCGTTGCATAATAAAGCCTTTTTGATAATCTAAAATGATAGTTGAACACCCAGCATGTAGGTTCTGGGGCGAGGATAAGAACCTTCGTCAAATCCGGGGCTGAAAGGAGCCTGATCGCCTACCACGTTCACATTATTGAAGTCCGGATTGTATCCCTTGTAAGCCTGAAAGCTATACAGGTTCTGCACCGTCAGGTATACCCGGGCCGCTTGAAGGGCATTGACGATACCGGAAGGAAGGTTATACCCTAGAGATAAGGTATTCAATCGTAAATGAGCACCGCTTTGTAGCCAGCCGGGTCGGTCAGAATTCCGGCCATTTCCGTTAGGGTCGTCGATGACCACCCGGGGAATACCGGTGTTCGGGTTTTCCGGAGTCCAGCGGTCCAGAATATCTTCGTGCCAGTTGATGTAATCGGTGGTATGCATCAAGGTGCGGTACAGGCGACTGTTGATCAGATAGCCACTAGCCCCGGAGGCAAACAAGGTGAAATCGAAGTTTTTGTAGTTGGCAGAAAAGTTCAATCCGTAGGTCAGGGAAGGAATGGCACTTCCTAAATACACCCGGTCGGCATCATTAATGACGCCATCAGTAGCATCGGGCACTCCGTCGCCATCCGTATCAACTGTGAGTTGATCTCTAAAGATTACATCTCCGGGCGAGGTCACCGCATTCTGAAATGCATGGTTGTCTATCTGCTCCTGATCCTGGAAGATGCCTTCGTATTCGTAGCCGAAATGCTGACCTACTTCGCTTCCTACTTCCGTTTTGGAGCCAACCCCGTAGATGGGTTCATCATTACCACCTAGTGCCAGAACTTCGTTGTTCAGGGTGCTGGCATTGGCAGAAATATCAAAGGTGAACGGCCCGGTTGCGTGACGATAGGTTAGTTCAACATCCACTCCAGTGTTTCGTAAGGCGCCGGCATTGACAACCGGTCCGTGGTTCACCGAACCAACGGTGAGTGGAATAGGCACTCCCACCAGCAGGTCGGATGTTTCTTTATTATAGTACTCTGCGGTCAGGTCAACCTTACCATCCAAGAAGCTGGCATCAAACCCCACGTTGATAGAGGTAGAGGTTTCCCATTTGATGGATTGGGATACTACGGCCGTCTGAGTACCACCATTGACCGCCACTCCACCAAAATTGTATGGTATGTTACGGTTCACATAGTTCTGATAAAGGTAGTCTCCAATATTCTGGTTACCCAATTCTCCGTAACTACCTCGTATCTTCAGGTCAGAGATAATGTCATCGGACACCGGAAAGAAGTCTTCCTCAGAAATTCTCCATCCCAGGGCAATCGAAGGGAACGTGCCGTAGCGATAGGCCGGAGCAAAACGGGATGATCCATCTCTGCGGACGGTTGCCGTCAGCAAATATTTGCCATCGTAGTCATAGTTAATCCTACCCAGATAAGAAGACAATGCGCTGTAGTATTCGCTGCTACTTGAAGTCTGGTTAATCCCGTTGGACAGTACCGGATAATAAGGCTTGGGAAGTGCTTCCGAATGACCATTGCGGTTGACCGTACTATTACGTTGGTAGGTTTGCCCTACCAGCACATTCAGATTGTGCAGTCCAAAGCTTGTGTTATAGGTCAAGGTATTTTCTACTAAGCCCACTGTGTATTGGCGGGAATTATCGTCCAGCCGGGAAATACCCGAGTTGAAGAAGTAACCCATTTCAAACTCGGGCACAAAAGAAAAGTCGCGGGCGATAGTCTTGTCGTAGCCGAGGTTAAGCCTGTAGGTCAGCTTATGCCCGTCGGAATCCAGTAGTTTCAATTCACCAAAAGCATTGGTAAATATCCGGTCTACATCAGTCCAGTTGGTAAACATATTATTGATACCGGGGACATTTAGAATGATGACCTGATGGATCTCCGAACTGGTACCGGCATAGCCGCCTTCGTTGGAAGGATCATAGACGGGCAGCGTCGGAATGCCCATGAGCACATCATTGATCAGCGGAGGTCTTCCTCCGGTCAGTACATCGCCCCGGTAGGTGAGGGAATTCTCATTTGAATGAGTATAGTAGAGGGAGGTACCCACTCTGAAAATACCTTTTTCAGCGGTGGTATTTAAGCGGGCGGAATAGCGTTCGTACGTAGGACCGTTTCCTTCCATGATTCCTTCATTGTCAAAATAATCTAAAGAAAGGTTATAGGTAGTGTTATCGCCCCCGCCTGAAAAGCTGAGGTTGTGATTTTGGCGCACCCCATTTTTCAGGCTCACATCCTGCCAATCAGTGTTGATATCGCTAATAAACAGATTTGAGGTAGGATCATTACCGGGAATCAGTTCTCTTCCGCCATTGGCTCTTACCTCATTGGCCATCATCTGATAATCTTCTCTTCCCAGTACTGGCATGCGTTGCCACACTTCATCGATACCGTAGTATCCACTGTATTGTATGGTTAGTGGAGTATCCTTTCTTCCTTGTTTGGTCGTGATGATCACCACGCCGTTGGCGGCGCGTGAACCGTAGATGGCCCCGGCCGAGGCATCCTTTAAGATCTGTACCGACTCAATGTCATTGGGATTAAAGTCGCGGATGGACGTGCCGACCGGTACTCCGTCTACCACATATAGCGGCTGACTGTTACCAAACGTACCAATGCCTCGAATTCGGATATTAGGATTAGCCCCCGGCTGTCCGTCACTCACCACATTGACCCCCGAGGCTCGTCCCTGCAATAGTTGGCCGACATCACTGGTGGCATACTTTTTCATTTCTTCGGATTCTACTACCGCTACAGAACCGGTAATATCCGATTTTTTCTGGGTACCATACCCCACCACCACTACTTCGCTCAGGTTCTGAATGTCCGGAGCCAGGGCGATGTTAATGGTCGATTGATTTTCAATAGCAACTTCCTCCTGCGTATAGCCTACGGAAGAGAATACCAAAGTTGCTGCATCCAGAGGGACCGTCAGCCGGTAATTTCCATCCAGGTCCGTCACTGTACCGGTTGTTGTTCCTTTTACTACGATGTTGACTCCCGGCAGCGTTTCATCCGTGTCTATTGCAGTGACTTGGCCGCTAATGGTTTGGGATTGGGCCCAGGCCAGATTAGCGGTACATAAGCACCCTAAAATAACCCCCAGTATCCATTTGCTCAGCGCAAATCTTCCCAGGGATTGCAGGATAGGTAAATGTGTACTTCTCATGTTAGTATGTTAGGTGTTAAAATATTGTATTGTCTTACAGCGATACTATCCGAAGTCTTTATTCCTAATTCGATCAATAAAAAATCCGGATCAGCGGTATCCAAAGCTTCTTGTAGGCTAAAACGCTTACCTGCTTTGAAGAAATCCAGTCGTAATGGTAGCTATCGCTATGAGCTAGCCTTGTAAAGATGTTAAAAGAGTATAAGTCGGTAGTGGACGGATGTTTATGATTGGTGGATAGATGGGTAATTGTTGATAATATTCTAAAACGTGCCAAAAAAGTGGGTAACCGATGAGATTATGCTAACCAAAAGGAAGGATAGTTAAAATAATATTAATCAGTAGCCGTGATTCCTTTCAAAAATTCGCTGGGAGACTGGCCGTACTGTTTACTGAATATCCGGGAGAAGTACTTGGGGTCATTGTATCCGACGGCATAGGCAACTTCGGAAATATTAAGATCACTCTGGGTGAGTATTTGTCGGGCTTTTTTCATGCGGAGGTGATTGATGAACTCAGTAGCCGACTGCTGGGTCAGCGCAGTGAGTTTTTTGTGTAGCAGACTCCGGCTGATGGCCATACCCCGGACAAACTCAGGTTCTCCAAAATCCGGATTTTCCAGATTGCTGGTAACTGTGTGAATGGCCTGCTCCAGAAACATCTGATCTTTGTTGTTAGTCGTAACCTGATGGGGGTGGATATCCTCAGACTGCCGGAAATGGAGTCGGAGCTTGTTTCGGGAATCGATCAGGTTTTTTACTCTTGCTTCCAGCAGGTCCACATTGAAAGGTTTGGGCAGGTAATCGTCTGCTCCGATTTCAAGCCCCTCAATCTGATTTTCAATGGTACTTTTTGCTGTTAATAGCACTACCGGGATATGGCTGGTACTCAGGTTACCTTTGAGGGTGGCGCATAATTTCAGTCCGTCCATCCGGGGCATCATTACATCGCTGATCACCAGGCTCGGATTGTGTTCTTCGGCCAGTCGGAGGCCTGCTTCTCCATCTTTGGCTTCCAGAATGTTATACGTTTTATTGAGTCGGTGGGCGATGAATTTTCGTAAATCAGTATTGTCTTCCACCACGAGCACCGTGGCCCTGGACTTATCTACGACGTAAGGCGTCTTTTGATTTTGGGTATCTTCCTGAGTCACCAGAAATTCATTTTTAAGCAGGGCAACCTGCTGGTGAAGATTTAGCCCGTCGGAGACGTGCTCGACTACTTCGATGGTTTCGTAGGATTTTTTCAGGCAAGGAAACTGCACTTCAAATACTGAACCTTCACCCAGGTGGCTTTCTACGAAGATTTCACCATGATGGGTTTTAATGAGTTCTTCGGTCAACGCCAGTCCAATCCCCGATCCGCTCATCTTAAAGGCTTCTTCTGATTCGATTCGGTAAAACCGCTTAAATATCAGGGATAGATTTTCCTCACTGATACCGATACCGGAATCCGAAATCTTAATGCTGATAACCATTTTATGATCCTCCTGAGGAGAGGCTGCTGTAACCAACCGCGATTCCTGGTACGAAAGCCCCATCACTTCGAGTGTCACTGTACCCCGGTTGGGAGTATATTTAAACGCATTGGAGAGCAGGTTGTACGCAATGTTTTCCAGTTTTTCGGGGTCAAACCAGACTTCGGTCGGCAGATCGCTTTCCTGATAGCGGAATGTGATTTCTTTGAGATCGGATAGTGGTTCAAATGCCCGGAACACATTGCCGCAAAACTCGCTGATATTTCCCCGGGCTACTTTCAGTTCCATACGCCCTTTCTCAATCTTCCGAAAATCCATGATCTGATTGATCAGGTGCAGTAGCCGCTGGGCATTACGGTTAATAACCGTTAGGGTGTGATAGGCTTCCGGCCCCACTTTGTTTTCCTTGATCAATTTCTCAATCGGTCCGATGATCAGCGTCAGGGGAGTGCGGAACTCGTGGGAGATGTTGGTAAAAAAACTCAGCTTGAGTTGGCTGACGAGTTTTAGCTTTCGGTTCAGGGTAATGAGCTCATCCCGCTGACTGAGTATTTCTTTATTCTGATGTTCAAGTTTTTGATTTTGTCCCTCAATCAGCAACTGCTTCTCTTCCAGTTCCCGGTTATTATTGAGTAATTGAATGGCCTGAAAAGCCAAAGCATCTTTTTGTTGATTCACCCGTTCGGTACGATCCTTCACCTGCCTCTCCAGGATCATCTTCTGGCGCTTCAGGGTGTACGTACGATACCGGATATAGCCAAGTATCCATGCAATCACGACCAGCAGAGTCAGGGCCTGAAACCAGGGAGTATCCCAAAATGGAGGTGCTATGTGAAGCTGAATCTCGGTAGGGGCGGCATCAAATGTGCCATTGGGGCCAGAGGCTTTGACTTTGAACGTATAATTGCCCGGCTTAAGGTTGGTATAACTGGCGTAACGGCGGTCAGAGGATACGTAATTCCAATCCTTCTCGAATCCCTCCAGGATATAGGCATAACGGATCAGGCCCGGTTCCTGGTAGTTCAGGGAGGAAAACTCGATGCCAAACACCTTTTCTTTATACGAAAGAAAGATTTCGTGGGCTTTGGGGGCAGGAGAATTCAGTACCTCTACTCCGTGGTAGGGCTGATTAGCGACTACTGATTCATTGAGCAACTTAATATCAGTAATCACTACCCTGGGGTTTTGCTTTACTTCCTGAATCCATTGGGGATAAAATGCGTCCAGACCATTCATACCGCCAAAGTATAGTTTTCCCTGATCATTCTGGTACGAGGCCGACCAGTAGTACTGGTTGTTCAGCAGACCGTCGGCAATGTAAAAATTTCTGATTTTTTGGGTATCTGGGTGCAGGCGGGTTAGCCCATAATCCGTGCTTAACCAGAGGTTTTTCTCCCGATCCTGCTGAATGCCGTAGATGATGTTATTGCTCAGTCCGTCTGCTGTAGTATAAGCTGTGAATTTCAGAGAATCACCGGAAGTGTGTACACGATTAATGCCGTGGCCGTAGGTGCCAAACCAGAGCTGATTATCGGTATCTTTCAGTATCGAGATCACATAGTTTCCGCTGATGGAATGAGGATTCGTGGGATCGTGCTCATATTTTGTGACCTGATGCTGGGAGCTGTTCTGAAAGCGGATATGGAATAAGCCATCGCGAGTGCCGGCCCATAGGCTTTGATCCGTATCAAAGAACAGGCAACCAACGCCGGTAATCCTCTGGGGGCTATGATCGGAAAATTTCGTTTCAAATTGCTTGGTTTCCGTATGATACTGTACCAGCCCCCCGAGCGTACCAATCCACAGATTGCCCTGATGATCTTCTGTTATGGAAGAGATAAAATTGCTTACCAGACCCGGTTCGCTCTGATGATGTTCAAAGTGGGTATCAGTACCTTTTTCGTTGATGAGTACATTCAGCCCGGCGCCCCAGGTACCCACCCAAAGCTGCCCTCGCTGGTCGCGATGTATGCTGGTAATAAAGTCGCTGGAAATGCTATGAGGGTCTTCTGCATTGTAGCGAAAATGATGAAACTTTCCCGTGCTTTTATGGTATCGGTTCAGCCCCCCGCCCGCGGTGCCGATCCACAGGAAGTCGGCATCTTCATACACTGAGTTAACCGTACGGTGGCTAAGGCTATTGGTATGATCAACCTTAAACTCAAAGCGTTCAAATTTATGTTGGTTGGCGTTATAAAAATTGACACCCCCTCGCTCAGTGCCGATCCAAATATCGCCCATCGTATCTTTCAGCAGGCAATTCACAAAGTCGTTGCTCAGGCTGTGTTCTACATAATACTCGTTCTTGTAATTGGTAAACAATTGGTTTTTTGCCGACATCACACTTAGCCCGCCCAGGGTCGCCAGGATCAGGTTGCCGGCATTGTCTTCCAATATGTCCATGACCGTATTATGGGCAAGACTTGATGGATTGGCTGGTTCTGAAAAGAAACGATGAAATGTTTCGCTGGCTGATAAATAATGATTCAAGCCGAATTCAGTGCCAATCCATATCTCGCTATTTTCGGTCTCGTAGATTGCTAATACCTGATTGGATGACAAACTGTTGGCGTTTCCTGGTTGCTGGGTAAATCGCTTGATATTTGAGTTTTCGGATGAGATCACGGCGATGCCCTCATCAGTGCCCACCCAGATATTATGCTGGCGATCGCTCAGGAGCGTATTAACAACCGAACCGGGAATGGCGAACTTGCCCGGGCCAAAGGCATAGTGCGCTGTGTGCTCCATTTTTCCGGTGGAATCATGAAGCTGGAATAAGGATAATCCCTGATCAGAACCAATCAAGAGGGTAGAGTCCTGCAGGGCCAATGTGGGGATGGCAGCATGTAAAACGGGAAAGTCGTTTGGTGCCAGTTTTCCGGCCTGAACGAACTGCCCTTCATCGTACAGGTACACGTAGAGTCCCTCTTTGGTACCCACCCATATATTGCCAAACGGATCTTCAAGCAGCGAATAAACGAAGTTATTACCCAGTGAATTAGCTGAAGAAGGCTCACTGTTAAATACCTCAAACGTGTAGCCATCATAGCGGCAGAGGCCATTCCAGGTGCCAAACCACAGAAACCCCTGACGGTCCTGTAGCAGGCAGTCTACCATATTCTGTGCCAGGCCATCTTCAATGGTTAGGTGCTGAAACCGCACATTCCGGTGCTGACTCTGAAGGGGTGGAAAACTTAAAAGTAACCCGAATATCAGAAGCAGTCGGAAATGCCTTATAAACCTTTTAGGTAACTGAAAATTACTCATAGTCTGCGATTGCCTTTAATGATCGTTATTGCAGTCACTTTTACACAAGATATCTATTAAGTGTATATTTTACAATTATTAATTTAATTAATTTTATCGGTGAAAAGGCTGTTGAAATTTCAATATTTCTTTTATATGGGCTAATAGTCAGTGTGAAATGTAATCTTGTAAAGATTTAGGCATATTCCTCCAATAGTAAAAAATAAAAAATGATAACATCGTTACAACGGCTGAGTTACATAAATACGTAGGTAGACGATCTGCCAGATCAGCATACATACGAGACCTAACCATTCGCATATCGCATAAATCATGACCAAGAAACAGCATCTGATTATATTACTCATAAGTCTTCCGTTCATTGCCTTTGCTCAGCAAAAAGATCTGAAGCAACTGGATATTACCCTGGACAATTACTCCTATCCTTACGAGGTGGCCTATCTGGATATAGAAATCCAGCAGCAAACCCTGCGGATGGCTTATATGGATGTGGAACCAGACAATTATAATGGCAAGAACGTAATGCTTTTGCACGGCAAAAACTTCAATGGAGCCTACTGGAAAACAACCATTGAAGCCTTGACAGAACAGGGGTATCGGGTGGTGGTGCCCGACCAGATTGGCTTCGGGAAATCAGCCAAGCCCGAGCATTTCCAGTATAGTTTCCAGCAATTAGCGACTAATACCAAAAAACTACTGGATACGTTAGGCATTGAGAAAACGGCAGTGCTGGGACATTCCATGGGGGGGATGCTTGCCACCCGTTTTGCCCTGATGTATTCGGATATGACCGAAAAACTCGTTCTGGAAAATCCCATTGGGCTGGAAGATTACAAACGCATGGTGCCTTATCAGTCTATAAGCGGGTGGTACCAAAACGAACTGGGAAAGGATTATAAGAGCATTAAGGCCTACATGCAGGAAAGCTACTACGATGGGCAATGGAAACCAGCCTATGACGAGTGGGTCAACATTCTGGCTGGGTGGACCCTCAACGAAGACTACCCCCGCGTGGCCTGGAATTCTGCCCTGACCTATGATATGATTTTTACTCAGCCGGTAGTGTATGAGTTTCCTTTCATTCAAAGCCCGACCTTACTGATTATTGGCACCCGTGACCGGACAGCCCTGGGTAAACCGCTGGTGTCGGCGGAGAAGCGGAAAACGATGGGTTTATACAATGAACTTGGGAAAAAAACGCAGGCTAAGATACCCAATGCCCAACTGGTAGAAATAGAAAACATCGGCCATTTGCCCCATATCGAATCATTTGAAAAATTTATCAAACCATTGTTGAATTTTCTGGAAGAGTAAAACACCCTAAATCAGGGCAACGTTTTTAAACCATAAGTGTAGTAGAAGGGTAAGAGGTTGAATATCAGCGTATAAAGTACGTTTAAAAGTTTGGTGTGAGGCTTTTGATGAGGCGTAAGTAAGTCAGATCAGATGGATGGCTATTCGTTTCTCTAATAAAAAGGCAGGGAAATGAATATTGGTGCCAAATTGTCTTCCTAAAGCGTGAAACTTTCTTTGGCTTTTTGTATATTCCGTAAAACGATCAACCTATGCCGTACCTTCCGACACTGTTGTTCCTATGCGGAATGCATACCTGCCTGGCTACTCCATGCCTGGTAGCAGATACAGGGGCATCCGACATCGATTACCTCACCCTGGCAAAGTCTTTTGAAGCACAGCAAGATATAAGCAAAGCGATTGACTACTACGAACTTGCCAAGACCCAATTGGCCCAAAAGCAAAATGATATAAATCTGGTATATGTACTAAACAAACTTGCCTCCCTGTATACCTCGGAGGCAGCCACCCAAAAGAAAGCGGAAGCTTATCTGGATTCGGCGAGCGCCATTCTGGAAAACAGATTGTTGGAGAACGATACTTTGCAAGCACTAACCTGGTATACGGGGGCCAAACTGGCCAAGGCGCAGCGTAACTTCAATCAGGCAATAGCATACTTCCAAAACTCACTGGAACGAAAGCGCGCTTTCTACGGAGAAAATCATTTGGCGGTGACGGATGATTTGGAGCAAATCGGGAGAGTGTACCTATATAGTTTGCAAAACCCTTATGCCTCGGAACCATACTTTGAACAAGCGCTCAGGATTTGGGAGCTAGCAGACAATCATAACCGTTCATATGTGACTTGCTACTATCATTTGGCCTTTGCGAACCGTCTGCAATACGATTATGAAAAGGCTTTAGCATATGGGTTTAAAGCACTGGAAGGGTATGAAAATTTGCCTGAGCCTGACTTTGCCGATCTGGTAATTGCTAACAGTGCACTGGGCCATACTTATTACAGTATGGACAGTATAGCGCGCGCTTTAGATTACGGCAGAAAGGCACTCTCGCTGACGATTCAGGGCGATTTGCTGCCTTATATGGATATGGCGCTGCATTATAACAATCAGGCGGAGCTTCATTTACAAGCAGGGGCTTTTGATAGCACAATTTATTACGCGCAATTGGCCCTTTCATATCAACCGGTATCAGTAAATCTGGCAAATAGCTACCAGTATCTGGGAAATGCTTATCGGGAAAAAGGGCAGCCAGGCCAGGCATTCCGGTATTATCAGCAAAGTAAAACACTGAAAGAATCAATTTTAGGGGATCATCATACGCAGTTAGTTACTTTATATATCGACTTAGGAAAAGCCTTTGAAACCAATCAACAAGCAGATAGTGCCTTACACTATTACCAAAAAGCGTTGACGAGTGCAAGAATCAGCCAGCAGGATACCGCTCAAGGGGTTGATGTAGCTATTCAGGCGGGGGATGATCTGGCGGCCATGGAAGAAGTTTTGGAAAAAATTACCCACCTGCTGAGCACACAGTATAGTAAGACCCAGAATCCTCAGTATTTAACCCAGGCGCTACCGTATTATATGCTTTTCGATCGTTTTATGGATTTGAGCCGTACCGATTTTTCTTCCGAAGGCTCGAAGTTGCTTTTATCAGGTTATTATAAAGATATCTACGAACAAGCCATTGGCAGCAGCTACCAGCTATACCAAACTACCCATGCCGATTCTTTACTTCGGTGGGTATTTCACTTTATGGAAAAGAGTAAAGCGATGGTGTTGCTGGAATCTATTCACCAGACTGAAGCAAACCATCGTATTTTACCGGATTCGCTGGTGCAGCAAAATCAATTTTTGCAGGCCCAGTTGGCTTACTGTCAGTCTGAACTCATCAACGCAGAGAAGCAGGGAGATGAACCCGCCGTGGTATCCGATTGGCAACTCCAGAAGGCGAATGTGTTACGGGAAATAGAGATGCTGCACCACCATATTCAAACCAGTTACCCTAACTATTACAACATCGCTTATCGGGATCTTACCGTTGGATTGGATAGTCTTCAAAAGCACCTGGTTCCACACCAGCCGGTGATTTCCTATTTTTGGGGTGATTCAGCGGTATATGCCTTGTTGATTACGTCGGATGACGTTAAAATTCACCAGATTAAAGAGGTTGCTGTGCTCAAAAAAGCAATTAGTCAGTACCAAGACGTGTTGACTAATGACGTTGTTTTTGACCCTTCTTATGCAAATTTTCTTCAGTTTCAGGAAAGTGCTCACTCGCTGTACCAGTTATTATTAGCGCCCTTATTGGTGGGTATTACGCCTGAGTATTTAACCGTTGTACTTGATGGTGATTTGACAAATATTCCCTTCGATGGTTTTATTACCTCCATGATAGAAACTGAGCCTAACGATATCAGGTACGAGAAATTGCCATTCTTGATTAAGACGTTTGAGGTATCTTATGAATTTTCCCTCAGTGTTGCCTTTTGGGAAAAACAATATGACCAATTTGCTTCAGATGAAGATGAATTGAATGTAGTAGGGTTTGGGATTAAAAATTTTGATAACCTGTCTAAGAACCGACAGTATGCGAGTTTGGGAGGGGCTGAGAAGGAAGTACGATATATTAAAGAAAAATTTCCTCAGGCACAGATCTTTTTAAATGCCGAAGCGACCGAAACCCACTTTAAGCAGCAGGCCCCGGAAGCGGATATTCTTCATATCGCGACCCACGGGATGGCTGATCTGGAAAACCCTTTTGCTTCTCAATTTGTCTTTTACCCTGAAGGAAAGGAGGACGGTGCATTTCACCTGTACGAATTGTATAACACCCCCCTGAAAGCAAAGGTCTTATTGCTGAGTGCCTGTGAATCAGGAGTGGGAAAGCACTATGCTGGAGAAGGTAATTTCAGTTTAGCACGCAGCTTTATATATGCGGGTTGTAAATCGGTGGTAATGTCGCTGTGGCAGGTAAACGATATTATTACCGAGCAGATGATCAAGGGCATCTACAACCAACTGGCAAACCAGCAAACCGTTAGCAAGTCGCTACGAAGTACAAAACTAGCCATGATTGAAGAAGGCATGTATGCCCATCCTCAATGCTGGGCTGGTATGGTTCCTTTGGGCAATGTGAGCCTTGAAGTTCCCAAGCCAGCCCATAGAAACTATATTTCGATCATATTCATCACTCTGGGTTTGGGTACTTTACTGTTACTGCGCTTGGTATTTGTGATGAGAAGGGATAAAAAAAAGGTGCTGGACTGGAAGCTATCCTAAAGCAGTTAGGAGCATCCAGCCCAGTGAAGTATTACTTTTACCCCCTTGTCTGGCTAACCCCTTTCGCCTGAGAAGCGACGTTTGAATTTCCGTTAGCGCTTATTTGAGGCAATGTATAGGTAGCAAAGGGAGTATACTGAATCGCTTCCTCAACCTGATCGACCATGACAAACCTTAAAACTACAACGTCTTCATCCTCCAGTTTGACATCCCCTATTATTTTCTTGTGTTCTTCCCGCTTATGTAAGATTACTTCACAGGCACCGGCATATTCGCACTGGTAATGCACTTTACTGGCTTCTTCTATCTTATCAAAGTTTTCCGCTACTGTTTCGCTATCGCTGGTCGCAATATAGTAAAGCAGCCGTCCCGATTCGCCATCGACCAGCACCCCATCAATGTGGGCCACTTCGTTATCCTGGTTTTTAAAGGCGATTTTTGTGAGGTCATTGTTATTCTCTTCTATGATACATTGCCCGTGTTCAGTGGCCAGATTGTTGGCATTATTTAGCATTCCCCGCATCAGGGCAGCGGTTATTTTCTCTGCTTTTTGCACACTGTTCATTGCATTATTATGAATGAGCTTTACCAGCTTAGGATATTCAAAAGGATAGTTACTGGTGATCATTTTTTTCGTCGGATTTGGCTCCTGTTCTTGCTCTGGATCTGGTAGTTCATCGATTTTCCCAAAAAACTCCTGTATATCCTGCTCGGAAGGGTGAAGTTTTTTTAAAAATTCATCGGTGTTTTCATCGAAAAAACAAATTCTTCTCAACGATTTAGGTTCAGCACTGATAACGCGACCGCTTCCCATAATTGTAAAAGGTTTAAGGTTAGTAAATAGATTTCAGTATATCTTTGGCTTTGGGGCCATAGTCTTCGGTATCCTGAAGCGCCTCAAAATAATGTACCGCTTCTTCCTTCTGGTTCAATTTCAGATTCGCCAGTCCTAAGTCCCAGTGGGCGCGCAGACGGGTTCTTTCGTCTACATCGGGGTACGTCAATACGTGTTGTAAGGCTTCTGTTGCTTCCTGTGGCTGATCATTACTAAGATACGCATTTCCCAGATATAACCAAACGTAGGGGCGGTCTTCCTGGGCACTGGCTTGTTTGAAAAGGTCAATAGCCTGAGGGTATCGTTTTTCATAATAAGCCTCGAAGGCTGCTGGTAATACCAGGACACTATCCTGTTTACCGCGCATTGGGCCACCCAGGGCCTGGTAAGGTGCGTAATGCTGCTCAAACAGGCGGGCATAAACCTGCTCGTCCTGCTGCCAGTAGTAAGGAATCCCTACCATTAGCAACACCAAAGCCGCCGCCATTCCCCGGAAAAGCCATTTTGTCATGTTGGGGTGGCTTTCAGATTCAAATTCGGCTACTTCGGCTTCTAATTGTCGTATCTTTTGCCAAGCTTCCTGCTCGCCCTGATGGCGAATGCCTTCCGCAATGAGACGATACGCATCCAGATGCTGACGTAACGTTTCTGTCTGATGAAGCTGCGTTTCGAAGTCCAGTTTTTCCACTTCAGTCATCTCTTCATCAAGGTAACGCTGGATCATCCTATCGTAGTCGCTGTTTATCATCTATTCAAGGGCGTTGTTGTCTAACATGTTTCTCAGCCGGTTCATGCACTTGTATTTTTGGTTTTTGGTAGTTGCCGCATTTTTATACCCTAACTTTTGGGTAATGTACTCCATGCTGCGGTTTTCGTAGTAAACCATCATCAGTATTTTCCGGCAGGGCTCGCCCAGTTTGTTTAGCGCTGCTTCCACGCGCAGAAACCGGCTTTCCTGTTCTTTTTTTTGATGAGTTTCTTCTTCATGGTTTTTTACTTTTTCTTCATTCATGGTGTAATCAAAGCGAATATCGCTGCGCTGTTGCTGATAAAACTTATTTTTTCCTATGCCAAACAAATAGGTTTTGGCAGACGCCGTAATATGCGTAAGCTTTCCCGATAAAATCTGGTTGTAGAATGTGAAGAACGCAAGCTGATAGTATTCCCTGGCATCATCTTCCGAACAATGATATTTCTTCCTCATCCACCGGATAAACTCTTTCCGGTACTGTTGGTAGGCTCTGGCAGTTACTAGCTGGTCACCGTCTCTAATACGCTGAATAATATCGTTGTCCGACATAGGTTTGGTACTATTAGTGATCATCGAGCCGGAAAGTAACCTCTTTGAAGAAAGTTACTGATAATTTTTTTAAAATCGCGGCCCTTTCAAGCTAACATGCCAGCTTTCAGTCTTATAAATTTATCAGCAGGAAGCACCGCTATATAAAGTCCCCGTTTTCTGAGTCAGATATTCAGACATCATTGTTTTTTCAAGTGAGATTTGCTGAATAAAGCTGCAGCAGACCAGCGTAGTTCTAGCCCTGGGTTAAGCTGAATAAGAACGTTGAGTGTTAGGTAAATTGCTAATTTACAGGTTTTTATATATTGTTAAGGCTGGTGATCAGGGCATTAACCAGCACGTTACTGCCCTATCGTATCGTGTAGATCGCTTCGGAGTAGCAAGGCCGCTGCGGTACTGGCCAGCAGGAGGTTCATTTCAGCGGAGGTAGTATTTTTGAGAATCACCCGACCTTTGTTCAGCACCTCCACCGCTCCGATCACCTCATTGTCAAGTACAAATTCGTAGCCCAAAGGCTCGCCCCAGGTATTTTTACCTTCGGCTGTCTGTTGTATTTCCCGGATATTGATCCGCTGATCCTCCTGTTGCAGGGAACCTAAAAAATCCCGGTTTGGGAGTTTATTGTAGTTTTTCTGCACCAGAAACTCCCAGGGTTTGGAAGAATAATCGGTGACAATGGCTCCAGCAAACACATTTTGATCTTTCAGAGAGAGTTGGAACATATCTTCCAGCATGGGTAAATCCCGCTGGGTAGCCTTGCCCAGACAGAATACATTCGCCCGGTGCTCGCCTGCTTTCAATTCAAATTGTAGTTTTTCTTTAGCACCCTGAAAGTGCATCAGAAAAGGGATGTCGTAGCTGAAGGTCCAGCCCCGCTTAACTTTTTCGGACTGATAAGGACCAAAAGAGAGCTTTTGATTAACCAGCCAGCCCTGCCGTCCTGCTACGGCCAGCGTTTGGGCATCGCTTACCAGAGTATCAGGGATCATCATGGAAGAGGAACATCCCATACTGATGACGGTAAACCAGAGTAGAATTTTTAGAGGTTGCATTGGGTATGATGGTTGAATAGTTGATGGAGAGAATTATTGATGCTACTGCGCCGCGGGTAGCATGTGGGAAATGTGAGTAAATGGATTAATCGATATTTACTGGCACAGGTGGCTTGGTTTTCGGTTATCCTGGCACCTGGTATAAATACAAAATGGGGTTAAGAATATCTGAAGCATACGTTTTCTCTTTGGAAAAGATGCGGTAAGATGGCTCAGAAGAAAAATATATTTTTCGGTTATCCGACCTAAGAAATAAGGATAAATGCCTACATGACCATTTCATTCTTCACCAATGATTACTCACCCTCATTCATACCATTATTATGCAACTTTCCGAAGCCATTAACCTGATTCGCGGTGCCGCCATTCCTCATGATCGACCGGCAGTCTGGGCTGATTTGGGGTGTGGAAGCGGTCTTTTTACGCAGGCGTTAGCCCGGCTGTTACCGGACGGAAGTACCATCTATGCAGTAGATAAAAAACAACAGCGCATCTCACCTCCGGATAACCGCGTGAAAATCAATTTTTTGCAAGCTGACTTTGAAAAAGACGAATGGGTACTGCCGCCCTTACAAGGCATTCTGATGGCGAACTCCCTGCATTATGTAGCAGGTAAGCAACGGTTGCTGAAATACTTACTAGAGAAAATGAGTCGAAGGAGTATGTTGATCATAGTGGAATATGATTCATTACGGGCGAACCCCTGGGTCCCTTATCCGATCAACTTTTCCGGATTGAAAAAACTGCTGGAAGAAGCAGGATGTACAGAGGTTACCCAGCTGGGAGAGCGCCCTTCCCGCTACCGACCGGGAAATATCTATGCTTCGATCGCTACCGTACCCAATTAGCATCAATCAGGCAGACTGCTGGGAGGTTTTAGATTGATACTCACTGGGAGAAAGCTGCTTTTTTCGTTTAAAAACCCGGTTGAAGTAGGAACGGTTCTCAAAACCACATTCCATAAACACTTCCTTGATCTTGCGTTTGGGGTCCTGCAACAGGCTGGCTGCCAACTTGATGCGTTCGTCATTGATGAAATCTACGGGCGAGATGCCCAACTCATTTTTGAATACCCGGTGGAAGTGTGATTCGCTCATGCAGGCCTTTTCGCTCAGGGTTTCTATGCTTAGGGGCTGGTGCAGGTTTTCCCGAATATACTGAATCACAAAGGCCAGCCGGTTGCTGCTGCTGATGGTCAGCGTCTTTTCGGTGTAGATCTTTTTAGAATTGGCCTGCAAGATTCGTACAATCAGTTCCTGAAGCATATTATCCACAAAAAGATCTTTGGAGGGGTGATCTTCGGTAAACAGAAACAGCAATCGTTGCAGGATCTGGTAAATCCCTACATCGTTGGTAAAGTGAAAATTATAATCTATCAACCCCCATTCCTGTTCCTCCAGCTTGGGCATTTGTTCGTTCATCAGCGCAAGCACATCCCGTATTTTTTCTTCCGAAATGGCCATCGCCAGACAGCGGGTCGGATTGGTCTCATTGGCTTCGGGAAAATCGATACACATCAGCTCATTGGAAGGTAGAATCAGGGATTCGCCGGGCAGGAAGTTAAACGACTGCTGGTCGCGCAAGTGCATAATTTTCTTGCCCATGAGCATACTGGCCAACACCGGTTGGTCGAATTGCAACAACACCCGATCTGCGGACTGATGCGTTTCAAATACGTGCATGGCGGCGTTATTCAGCGTATACGATGTCTGGTTCTCCACCAGCGTTTCCAGCCTTCTGCCTTTGTAATAATGATCCGGTAACTGCATACAACCTGTCGTTAGATATTATTAAATACTTAATAACAGTCTTATTAGATTAATGAATATACAATTTAATAATAAATATTAAGCACTAAGACAAAAATAGCTTATAAATAGTAGTTTTTCACTATTTTTGCGTGATGAGCCGTAAGAAAAGATTTATTAGCTTAACTGAAGCCCAGAAGCATTCATTAGAGAGGGGATATAAAACGGGCAAGAGTCACCT
>JAVKCN010000103.1:0-39732 GCA_040222715.1 Cyclobacteriaceae bacterium
GCCTGGTGAGCAGGGGGTATGTGGCACCTGAGACGGAAACCGAGCAGGTACTGGCCGGTATTTGGGCTGAGCTGCTCGGTCTTGACCGGGTGGGCATCCATGACAACTTCTTTGAGCTGGGAGGGCACTCGCTATCGGCAATCCAAATGGTAACCGCAATAAAGGAAAAGCTTGATACTGATATCATTGTTCGGAGTCTGTTTTTGTATCCTGACTTGAAATCACAGGCAAGCCATGTTGAATTGGTCAAGGCCAATGAAATTGTGCATGGAGAAGATATTAATTCAATTGTACTATAAATAATAGCTATGCAAAACAAGGATATTATTGATTTGCCAGATCTAATTAAAAGGGCAAATAAATCAAGGCTAAAGTTATCAGTCTCGAATGATAACCTTGTGGTGAATTTTCCTAGGGGGGAATCCCCGGATGAAAATTTGATGAGTCTTCTAAAACTAAATAAAGAGCGAATAAAGAAGTATCTAAAAGAGCAATTCGTTTTTGATAACAACCGCATCCATGTTAAGCCCGATTTGACTGCAGGAAATGGAGCGGAACTCTATAAAGCAACTTCGGTTCAAACTTATTGGCTTGATGATTCCATAGATAGTGAGTTTAAGAGATACGACACTATTCATGGCACAATTCTCTCTGTTTTCGATATTGATGGGTTTTTCGAGTTATCTATTTTTCGCCGCTCAATACAGCTTTTGATCCATAGGCATGAAAGTCTACGAGCCTATTTCGACCGTGTTGACGGTCAATTCTATATGGGGGTCAACAATGAGCCGTCAGAAAATAATTATTTGAGTATTTTGAAGGAAAATGAAATTAGTAACAACAATGAGTGCGAGCATTTCGCAAACTTTGAGGATCATCGGTTTGATTTTAGTACAGGTCCCTTGTTTCAGGTTAGGATATGTTGCAAAAGTTCCAAAAATTGGATCCTATCTATAAAGATTCATCATGTTATTTGTGACGGTTACTCATACGATGTAATTCTAAAAGACCTGTTTTTGTACTATCAGCACTATACGAAGGGGATTCCATTGACAATCTTGCCATTGAAAGCACAGTTAAAAGATTTTATGGCAATGGAGAAAGCCTATGTAGAAGAAAATTCACTGGCTGATAAAAGATACTGGCTGTCACGTTATAATTCCCTTCCATCAGAAATTTTAATCGCCGGAACGAGCAAGGGAAAGTCGCAGATGTTCGATCAAATATTTGATGCACAACTGTATGAGTTTAGCTCGGAGCTTGCACGTAAGATAACAGATTTTGCAAATCGAAAGAATGTAAATGCTTTCATCATCATTCAGGCCGGACTTGGCAGCTTTTTGAGCCGGCAAGGTAATTCGAGCGATTTCTGCTTTGGTACATACGTGCTGGGGAGGGACTTTCAGGGAATGGATCAGCAGGTAGGATGTTATGCCAATACAAAACTTATAAGATTTTCATTCGAGGAGCACTCCAGATTTGAAGATGTGGTTGAGATAGTGGCGAAGGCAAATGAGGATATGATAACATATAGAGCGACAACTCTAAGGGACATTTTTGAGCAAATGGGACCGGCTAAGTTTCCGGAACGATGTGCCTTCTGGAACATCAATGTCCAATTTGCATATGCAAAAAAAGAATTTAGATTCAGAGAAGTGGAAGAAAACAAGGTTGGCGATATAGGATTCAATATTAATAAGAGGAAATCCAAGCCTCATAGAATAATCGCGATTGAATTGCAATTGCAATTTACTAGTTCACCGGATACATTGCAGGTTGACGCACAGTTTGATAGTAGTCGGCATTCCAAAGAATCCATATTAAAATTTATAAGAGACTTTGAGAAATATTTCACTGGATGCATTTCAGGTTGACGCACAGTTTGATAGTAGTCGGCATTCCAAAGAATCCATTTTAACATTTTTAAGAGCTTTGAGCACTCTACATGATGAAAAATAGATAAAGTGAAAAGAAGTTAGCTTTATAATTTTCGACGTCACTCACTAACTCATTTGCAGCATGAACTTCACCGAAAAAATAAGCAGAATATTTTAGAAAGTAGGTGCTGTGATGCCTTTGAAAACGATCAACTTAGATCGAAAAAAATTCATAGTTCTTTTCGTAGAAGACTGGAATAAAGGGTACATTGTTCAATTTATAGAGGTTGCCAAACATATGTCTATCCAAGTAAAAACTGAATACAACCTTCGTCGTATCTAGGACTTTAAAGTCAACTACTAGGCTGTGTCTGATAAATGCTTTTGAGTTTGAAAAATGAATATTTTGTTCTCTGGGCGAGTGTGCTTTTTGACGGCATAGCCGGAGCTATGGCGGATAAAAGACACGAAGAACAGAGACAAAAGAGCATCTATTCAGGCAAAAGGGTATTTATCAGACACAGCCTAGTTAAACTACTACCAGATCAATTTCCTATCATGCTGCTTTCTACCAACCAAAGGTCAGAATACACTGGCTATGGATTGTTCCAGCTGGCAGTTTGGGTAGTGTGATATCAACTTTTTGGTCATCAGTGTTTATTGTCAGGAGGGCATTTCAGCGTGGTTTGAATTGTTGAAAAACAAACGGGTGAGGTAATAGTAGTGAACAGGAACGTATGGCTGTGATGCAGGCTTGCTTACAAATACTGACTCATTGTTCAGTAGCTCTGATGGCTGACCGAGAATTCATTGGTACAACCTGGATTTGGTTCCTTTTTACTAGCCTGATAGAATTTTTCATTCGCTTAGGAAGCAATACGAGAGGACAAAAGGATCATCAAAATCGGTATGCTACACAATGATTAAGTGCTTGCCGACAGTGTTTACTAGAAGGAGCGAAAATACACGAACATTGGGTAAATCTGACCATCAAGTGTCTAACTAAGCAACTGGCTGATACCTAGTAGTCAAGAGCAATACCTTTGCACATTGAACTTTGATACACTATGGGCGATGGTGGCCCATTGAAACGTTTTACCAAAGTATTAAACACTGAGGCTTTCAATTGCAGGATACGCACCTGGTATGAATCGGCTAAAAAAGCTGTTAGCCTTAGTATCCATTGCTTTTGCGGTGTGTCTACAAGTTGAAAACTGAAGTGATTGGCATGGTAATCCTATTAGGGTTAATAGTAATGGTTAAAAAGTAATAAGTTTCTTCCGGCTTTAATTAGAGTGCAGACTTATTGCGCTGGTAAATATAACATATAAACTAGACCTCATTATTGTGCTTATCATCCTGGTCATAAACTCAACTGTAAGTACTACTCAAAATTCTCATAGAGTGAGCTTTGAGAAATAATTCTATTGAGTGCTAATATCCTCAAATTTAGGAATTGGCATAGAAAAATTCTCACACGTGTATCCCAATCAAAGGCTTTAACCTAATAAAATCTTTATTATGATGTATTTGTCAAGCACCATTGTTGCAGGTCTTACTTGGATTCGAGGTGATTTTACAGGGATGAACAAGATCTGTATTTTGATACCTCAATACAATGAGAAAAATCGTACTAAATTCACAAATCGTCTTGATTATTTCAGAAACCTTGCCTTACAACATGCCGATAATATTGATGTAATATTGATTGATGATGGCTCAACAGACGATAGCTTGGATGAAATCAACAGCTACATGAATATTTGGCCAGACAGTTTTTTTTTAGCTTCAGTTTTTCCCAATGGCAATAAGGTCGGGGCATTGCATCGTGTTACAATGTCAATACCACATGAGTTTATTGTTCTTTCAGACTTTGACACTGATCTTAGGGGTTTGGACTCATTGGTTTCACAAATTGATAGTTGGAGAGAGAAACCAAATCAAATGGGCTTCTATTTTAGGATGATCCCATATGAGGGAGATGGTTCTATATTTCAGTATCAACAGCTAGAGTATTGCCTTGCTCGGATGTGGTATGAATATCATAAGGCAGATGCAACAGTGCCGGTTATGCCAGGGGCCGGCTGTTGTTACAAAAAAGAAATATTGCTTTCAATTTACCAGGATCACAGCGGCTTGAGAAACGGGGAAGATCGTGAGGCTACGATGATTGGAATTCGCAAAGGATATTCAACGGTCTATTTAGACTCAGTGTTGGCATTGACCAGGCCTCCTATTACTTATAAAGATCTTGTCAAGCAGCGGATTAGGTGGAACTTGGGATATATTGAAACCGTCTTTTTCGAACGCAAAGCCTACATAAGGGAAGTTTTGAGCTTTACCAGGATGGGCTCACGATTTCTTCATGATGTATTGTACGTTTTAATCCTGTTGATACTTCCTATGATAGTCCTGTTTGCCTTTATTTTTAATCCGAAGCTTCTCTTAGTATTTGGAGTAGGGTATATAAGCTATTCCTTGTGGATTGTTCTATTGCTGGGGACTATTCCTGCAGAGGCCATTGAACTAAAAAAAGGCATGCTTCGACGTGCGTTGCTTTTCCCGGCGATTAAAATATTTGTTGAGAGTAGGGCATGGTTCGCAGCAATCCTAAAATTTGTAACTGGTCGTGGAAAGTCTGCAAAGAGAATTTCAAGTACAGATCAATTTTAACATCTATATTATGAAAATTTTTGATGGCAACTTAATGCATCTTTGGTCATTTTTTAAGCCATATCGATTGCAGATGTTAAAGGGATCACTTTTTGTTTTGATAAACAGCGCAGTAGGAATGGTCTTCCCTTTTCTATTGAAGCTTTTGATTGATAGCCAAACAGCCGAAGGAGCTAAACACTTTTCAGCAGCTGAGTTGTTAATCGGGATGATTTTACTTGTAGTTATTCAAGCGGGAATAAATTACTGGCGCCTTTACTATGTGATTATTGTAGGAGATAATCTAATGGCCGATCTGCGCACAAACATTTTTAGTCACATTGTGAAGTTGCCCTTGGAATTCTTTAATCAGAGCCGGGTAGGTGAGCTGGTAAGCAGAATTCAAAACGATGTGGGACTAATCCAGGAAAGTGTCTCTATTGCTTTGACAGACATGTTGCGTAACATTGGAACTTTGTTGATTGCCACTACTTTAGCCTTTACATTGTCCATCGAACTGGCGGGCCTTATTCTGGTCCTTTTGCCAGTGATTGCAATAATAGCCCGCTTCTTTAATAAGAGCATTCATGATATTTCAAGGGAGCTCCAAGACAAAGTTGCTGAAAGTAACATTATCCTCAATGAGGTCTTCGGCTCTATCTCAAATGTCAAAACATTTACCAATGAATGGTATGAAATTGAACGATTTCGCCAGCACATGAACCAGGTTGTTGCAACGGCAAAAAAAAGCGCGCATGTTAGATCGATGCTTGGCGCAGCGCTCTTTTTAATTGTGTTTGGTGCAATTATTCTGATAGCGTGGCTCGGCATGACATTGATGAAGCAGGGTGAAATATCGCACGGTGATCTGTTGGCCTTTATCATTTATGCAGTTTATATAACAAGCAGTTTAAACGGGATGGCTGATCTACTTTCGCGTATCCAAAGAAGCCTGGGTGCAACGCAGCGGATTTCAGAGTTACTTCAAATACCTACTGAAAAAGTCCAGAAAATAGAAAGCAGCTTAGAATCTGATGAAATTATTGATGGTGGCGTTGAGTTAAAGGGATTGTCATTTTCCTATCCAACGAACAGATCCCAACAAGCTCTACGCGATATTAGTCTAAAGATTGTGGCTGGAGAGCGGGTAGCAATAGTAGGGCCAAGTGGTGCTGGGAAAAGCACTCTTTTGGCAATGCTTTCAATGCTTTACAAACCTGATGAAGGCATGATATTGTTCACCAAAAGGAACTCAGAAGATTTTCCTTTGTCTGCATTAAGAAGTCAATTTGCGATCGTACCGCAGGATCTTCAACTTTTTGGAGGAACAATTAAAGAAAATATCATTTATGGAAATCTAATGGCTACAATGGAACAGGTAATGAAAGCAGCAAGAGAGGCATGTGCCCATGAGTTTATTTCTGCCTTACCAGATGGCTATTTGACGGTAGTCGGGGATCGTGGTACTAGGTTGTCGGGAGGCCAACGTCAAAGGATTGCAATTGCAAGAGCCATCTTAAGAGATCCCAAAATACTAATTCTGGACGAAGCAACTAGTGCTCTCGATATGGAGTCAGAGTTCCTTGTGCAGACCGCAATAACCAACTTAATGAAATCCAGAACATCGTTTGTGGTGGCACATCGTCTTTCCACAGTACACGGGGCAGACAGAATAGTAGTCCTTAAAAATGGATCAATCGCAGAAGTTGGGAACCATCAACAACTTATGGATACCGATCAAAGTCTTTATAAGCGGCTTATGGAGTTTCAACTTGCATAAACGATAGTTATTGAGACCGTTGAAAAGTAAATACTTCTATCTTAAATTTATTAAGCTATGACAAATCAATTGAATGTAGTCATCGAAAGGGAACATTTGACTTCTGAGGATTTCACCCGTGAATTTTATGAACCTAATCAACCGATAATTATTCGGAGCGCAGCTAAGAATGTGCCGGCCTACAAGACCTGGACCATACAATATTTAAAAAATAAAATTGGTAAACGGATAGTGAAAATGGGTTACAGCGAAAGTGGGGTATTTAACTTTCACAAGGGAGAAGCCAAGATTGTCGCTCTCCCATTCAATGAGGCGCTTAACCATATGTCAGACAGCAAACCATATTATATTTCTCAAGCATCATTGGAAAAAACCTTCCCGGAACTTGCATCTGATCTCGAGGATCCAAAATGGATTTACACCCGAGATATCGGCCGATCTACTAACGTGTGGATCGGGGGTGGCGGATGTGTTTCGCCGCTCCACTTCGATACATCACATAACTTTCTGGTTCAGATAGTTGGAACGAAGAAAATAACTCTTTTCTCACCTTCAGATTCCAAATATCTATATCGAGGTAGCAGACCTGGCTTTTTTCATGTGAGTGAGATTGATATGAGCCAACTTGATCAATATCCGCTTTATAAGTATGCCAATGCATACCCACTGACACTTCGTGCTGGTGACATTCTTTATATTCCTTTGTACTGGTGGCATTTAGTGGAGTCGATAGATATGTCAGTCAGCGTAAATTACTGGTGGGACAGATTTGAGTTGGTAAGCGGAATTTCACTAGAGTCGGTTTCTGGTGAACAGGCCAATAGTATAATTCAGTCGTTCCTGAAGGGTGGTACTAAAATTGACCAGAAGAATGCGAACGGAGAAAGTATGCTCTACAAAGCCTTTGAACTGGGCTTTCTGAACTTTGCAGAGCAGCTACTAATGCTTGGAGCAGACCCTGACCTGGAATGCGGAGTGACAAAGATAGAAACACCAAGACATCTAGCAGTTGAAAAAGGTATGGACGATTTATTTACAAAGACCGGTTCTTTTTGATATATGATGTGACTTTCCATACAGAGATTCATTCTTTGTAATATAAAGTAACTTTTTGCTTCTAAGATCTGAAGCGTTTTAAAGTATTTTGAGCTGTTTGATTCGAGAGTGCATATAGAATAGGTGATGTCAAACTGTCAAATGACGAACCGACGAATCGTGTCTAACAAATAGAGTTCTGTAGCTACTGAACCTGCTACATTTGCATGGACACTGAGTTGTCTAATTCGGTGATGCTGACCCCATCAATCCGATTATGAAGCCCCTCTGTTGAGGTAATGCTAGTAGTGCGATCGATGGTCTGGCAAAATAGTAATTGTGGTTAGTTTCCTACCCTTTCTTTTTGTTTTTTTCTCATAGATTCGCCGTCCAGTTCTAACCGATGGGCCGTATGCACCAACCGATCCAGAATAGCATCAGCCACCGTGGGCTCTTCTAGTACGTCGTACCATCGGCTCACCGGTAGTTGAAAGGTAATCAGTGTAGAGCGCCTACCCAGGTGATCTTCCATAATCTCTAGCAACATTAAGCGACTATGGGTATCCAACGGGGCCAAGCCGAAGTCATCCAAAATAAGTAAGTCATGTTTTTCGATCTGGTTCATTTCTTTCAGGTATTACCCATCGGCTTTACTTGTTTTTAAGTGAGTAAAAAGTTTGGCGGTATTAAAATACAACACACGATAACCTAGCTGACAGGCTTGGTGCCCTAAAGTAGAGGCAATAAAGCTTTTACCTACCCCGGTAGGTCCGGAAATGATCAGACTTTCCTTTTTCTCCAAAAACTGACCATTGGCTAACCGGAGCAGTTGAGTTTTGTCCAGGTGACGAGGATTTTCAAAATCAATGCGCTCTACACTGGCTGGGTAACGGAAGCGGGCTGTCGTCAGGTATCGTTGGATCTTTCGCTGCTGGCGATCTTCCCCCTCCGCTTCAATAGGGTAACTCATCCACTCATCGAGGGTGAAGTTCTCGGCCTGCCGACTTTCCATGCTAGTTTGAAACGCCTGCGCCATTCCAAAGAGACGAAGTTGCTTCATTTTTGGCTGAGTTGCTTGGTTCATAGTGATATAGTATTGGGTAAAACATAGATTACTGGTAGTAGGTCTGGCCCCGGATATTTTCATGATTGGGTAAATAGTAGCCTGTTTCAAGTGATTCTTCTACCTGGTCTAACTGTCGATTGAGGATGTTTTTAATGACCTGGTAGCCGTAGGATTGGAAGGCTGATCCTCCTTGACAGGCAGCGATCAAGCGATCCTTGCCTACTTTCTTTTCCAAGCTTAGAATGCCCATACAGCTTTTATAACCCTGCTCCGGATGCGCTTTGGAGGCTAGCACTTTGCTGAAATATTCCGCTACCGGTGGACCAATTCGGTCTGCCCAGCGAATAAACTTCTCCGGATGCCAATCACTGACAAAGCGATGGGTGGAAGGCATGTGATCTTTATGAATACTTTATTGATACTTGCATTGGCTACGAGAGTGCAGGGCGATCCGCTCATGCTGATAATTGACCTCAACACAACGACTGGTATAGGCAATCTTGACTTTCTTTTTCACGTACCGATACGGTAACTGTAGTAGTGGCTGTCCTCTTTGAGAAAGACATGATAGTTTTCTGTACGGTGACCATCACATAATCCTTTAGTTCGTAGTGGTGAGCAGGCAGGGGGCGCAGGGTTGGTTGGTCCGGCTCGGCAAACCGATCAGTCCGACTATAATCCCTTCCCTGAAAGCTTTGATTATTGAGCAGGGGTAGTAATTGACGGATGGCTTGGTTAAGAGATCCTAAGGATAAAAGTCGTTGCGCAACCGGGCATAGATGCGTTGATAAACCAGAGAGACGGTTCGTTCCACTAACGCTTTATCCTGAGGTTTGCGGCTACGGGTGTGCAGGATGACCGTCCCGTAATGATGGGCAAAATCCTCTAAGGTGTCGTTTAACAAAGGCTCATAGCGGCTGGCTTTGGAAACGGCTGCTTTACAAATTGTCCAGTACAATAGCTCGGGGTACCCCGCCGAAATAATATAGGGCGTTTGCCACTGCTTGAATAAAGTCAGCTTTGGTTTGTGACTGTACTGTTTCTACATAAGTGTACTGACTGGCACCCAGTACGGCAACAAATACTTCTACGGATTCAACCTCCCCGCTACCTGGATCAACAATTTCTAGTTTCTTACCCGCGAAGTCTACGTAAAGTTTGTCACCTGCTTTCTGCTCCTGTAACATGCTCACTTCATGGCTTTGCATCCACTGGCGTAGGTGATGACAAAACTGGGTGTGGTTGTATCCGTCCGGATATTGTTGCTTATATTCTTGCCACAACAACTGTCGGGTTACCACTGGTTTTTGCAATTCCTTTTCCAAATAGGGCAGTAGGGGCTGAAAATGTTCATACCAAACTTGGGTAGGCGAGCGTGAATGGCTTAGCCACTGGGCTAACGCTTCTTCGGAAGCAGTATCAGTACAACTCAAAGAGCCATCGGATTCCAAGCGGCGCAGGTATTTCTTCACCGTATTTTTTGAAATGCCCAAACTACGGGCGATGGTCTTAATACCGGCTCCTTGTTTTCGGAGGTGGACAATCTGTTTTAATGTGCTCATGCGTATTGGTTGGCTTGCCATAGTTTTTTTGCATCCTAGTAAAGGACACAAAAACCTTCCTACACCAACCGCATACTAGCAAATCCCCTGGAAGGGTCAACAAAAACGGAATTAGGGTACCAGCATTAACGGAGAACAGGGGTCAACATTCACCGGCCTGTATACAAGTTTAGACCGCGTCACGGTGACCGAATAGTTCTATTGATTACAAAACGACGGATCAGGTGCACAACCAAGAAGAAAATAAATGCCGATTTTCCACTTTACCGCGGTCCGAAATTCAGTAAAGGGTCATTTAAGTGATGTTTTCACAAAACTCTGTAGTCTTTTTATTTTACCATACTAATACTTTAAATCACCTATAATGATGGTTACAATAGTTGGAAGAGAAAATGGGATAGGGCTAGAAAAAGATAAAGAATTATTAACTGCGCTACTTCAGGACAATAAAATAATCACTGATTTTAGAAGTATTGACGAGTATAAGCCTTTGGCCATAAATAATGATATCTGTATTCATACTGAAGTTGTTGATAAAAGGTATTATGGAAAAATTAATATTTTAATACCTAATCAAGAGTGGTTCATGACAGAGTGGCTTCCTGAAATTAGTAAATTTGATGCTATATTTTGTAAATCACTATACGCGGAAAGGATATTTAAAAAATATCATAAAAATGTGATTTATACAGGGTTTTCATCATTAGATACTTACAGAAGAGAAGTTCCAAAACAAAAAATCTTTTTTCACACACAAGGAAAATCTAATGTTAAAGGTACAGGTTATGTAATTGAGGCATGGAGTAAAATGGATTTTCCAAAATTACACCTTATAACTAAAGACTTCCAAATGAAATTAAACTATAATAACTCTATTGAATTATACAACAGTTTTTTATCAAAGCAATTATATAATCATATAAGAAACAAATGTCTTATACATATACTTCCTTCTTTAGTAGAGGGCTTTAGTCATAGTATTAACGAATCAAAATCTTGCGGCGCAGTAATAATCAGTACAAATTACCCACCTATGAATGAATTATTAAATGATTTTTTAATTCCAATACTAGATAAAAAAATAATTGTTGGTACGTTAGGTGAAATTGTTTCTATAAGCACCAAGGAATTAATTAATACTGTTTTATGTATTTTAAAAAGAGACGATTTGTATGAATTAGGTTTAACAAATCGTCAATCATTTTTAGAAAATGATCGAGTTTTCCGAGAAAAATTTATGTACGCATTAAATTTTTATATTTAAATTCAGGTCTTATGACCTCTTACAAAAAAATGACTCTTTACTGAATTTCGGACCGCGGTAAAGTGGAAAATCGGCAGTAATTGACCCTTTACTGAATTTCGGACCGCGGTAAAGTGGAAAATCGGCATTTATTTTCTTCTTGGTTGTGCACCTCTTCAGGTGTTTTGTACTCGAGCGAACTGTGTGGCCTGAACTCGTTATATTCTCTTTTCCAAGCTTCTATTTTCTCTCGAGCATCCTCCAATGATAAGAACCAATTGACATTCAAACATTCATCACGGAACTACCGTTGAAAGATTCAATATAAGGATTATCGGACGGTTTTCCTGGCCTTGAGAAGTCTAAGATCACTTTGTTATCATAGGCCCATTTATCTAAGGCTTTTGATATAAATTCGCTGCCATTATCAACCTGAATCCGATTGGGTGTAGTGGTAATTACACATTTCAACCTTTCCATTACCTGCACGACATCTTCGCCTTTGATTGATTGACCTGCATAGATAGCCAGACATTTCCGACTAAAATTATCCACCGGGCCACGGCGGCTACAGTTAACGCTCTGAACCTACGGCCGTCGAAGAGCTGATCTGCAACAAAATCCATGCTCCACGATTGATTGATCTTAGAGACTTCCAGCCTGTTCAGTCGGTGGGAACAACATCTATTCCTTTTAGGTCTCTTACTACGTAAATTTAACCCTTCCAACTTATAGAGCCTATAAATGCGGTTTCTACTATTTCGCCATACTTCTCGACGAAGCAAAACATGAATCCTATCCAAACCATATCTTACTCGGGTCATGGCAATTTCGCGCATACGTTTTCGGATGGCCTGCTCATCCTTAGCTTGCGATTGATAATACCACATAGATCTGTGTAACAATACCAATTTACATGCACGACGTATTGGAATTCTATAGTCATCCATCATTTGCTCAGCAAATTCCTTCGTCTTCGCAGGATTGGGCAGCCCCGCTTTAGAGCTTTTTTTTAATGACATCTTGGAGCATCTGCTTATCGAGACTTAACTCGGCAACCAACTTCTTTAGTTGAGTGTTTTCTTCTTTCAGTTGCCTGAGCTCGCGTAGCTCACTCGTACCAAGTCCCCCATACTTTTTCTGGCTCTGTTGCAAAGTTTAGAAATATCTATCTTTGCCCAAATTTTCATCTCACTATTCTTCCATCATGGCTAGCTTTAAGGGACGGCATTTTAAAAGTACCATCATTTTACAATGTGTCCGCTGGTACTGCAAGTACGGCATCAGTTATCGCGACCTAGAGGAAATGATGTTAGAGCGGGGAGTAGAGGTGGATCATAGTACGATCTACCGTTGGGTACAATGCTATTCGCCATGAAATGGGCCCCAGAGATCGAAAAGGCTCTACGGTGGTACAAAAAGGGCTTTTGTACCCATTCTTGGCGAGTTGACGAAACCTACATCAAAGTCAAAGGCGTATGGAAATATCTGTATCGAGCCGTAGATAGCCGGGGAAAAACGATTGATTTCTACCTCTCACATACCAGGAATGCCAATGCCGCAAAACGATTTTTACAAAAGGCCTTTAAAGGACTGAAAGCTTGGCAACAGCCTACCAAAATCAACACGGGGTGTCCCACACGGATCAGAATCCCGCCTATGGGGTAGCCATTCGGAAAATGAAAGACAAAGGCAAGTGTAATGAGGGACTTATTCACCGGAAGCGTAAATACTTGAATAATGTGATAGAGGCAGATCATGGCAAACTGAAACGTCTGGTTAAGCCCACACTGGGATTCAAATCTATGAAGACGGCGTATGCTACTATCAAGGGGTTCGAAGTGATGCGGATGTTTAGAAAAGGACAATTTGAATTATGGTATGGGTTTCATCCCTATGGAGTAAATCGCAAAGCAAGACTACAGGGGGAGATCCGTCTGATCGAGCGGCAATTTGACACCTATCCTTTTTAGTAGAGCGGAGAATGTTGCAGCCAAAATGCGGCCAATCTAGTTTTTGCAACAGAGCCCTTGAATCCCATGAGACGAATTTACCCACCAATGTATGACCAACACTGTGCTTGATTTCGCCATAATTGCATTGGTAAACATTCTATATCAAAATATTGTAAAATGATGGACTTAAATTAACGCTGTCTTTGTAATATTACAAATAATTCATCAGAAGTATCCTGGTTCAGTCAGTATCTACGACAGAAAAGTAATTTTTTTCCCATCGAGGCATAAGTAGGTGTAGTTACCTGATGCAAAGTTCCTTCTATGGAAGGAAACGATGGCTTAGACTGCTTGGTAGTAAAGTCGAGTTAAGATGATCGGTTCGATTACTTCTAAAAAATCAACATGCGTGTAACCATTATTTTTAAGCATATTCATGCAATTTTGTTTCTATACAAATGCAGAAGTTTGTACCTTTCAAAGGGGTTCAAACGGAAATAAATAATATGTACCTAATTAATAGATTACACAACTTATTGAAGATCAGTGTTTAAAGAAATAGGACAGTCTCTCTGCCTCCCCGACTTTTTAAAACCCCCACTAATAATTTTTATTGTGAATAGCTAATGACTAGTTTTAGCATCTTATGCTCAAGATTTTCGTGTGTTTTCACTAAAAGCAGGCATATTTTTTCTATCTTCAAAGTGCAATAAATTAATGCAAATGGATTGTGTCCAAATTGTAGTCCACTGATTTTACTTGCATAGTAACCTGCTGATTTACAGAGGTTTTAAAATTTAGGTTCTCGGTCTCTCACCCCGACTTGGAATCTTCTAAAAGTCGGTAAAACTCCTTGAATCGTATGATTTAAGGAGTTTTCTGTTTTTCTGCCTCCCAAAACATGCATAGAATCTGGGGAAGCCTGCTGCCAATAGCATTCAGCCGCCAATCTGGCAAAAACGAGTTAGCAAGAAAATTGCGCCAAGAAACTAAAATCATAAACGAAAGTATAACTTCTCTCGAGCCGTCCTGACAGCTGCTCTAATCGTTCACAAGCTATATTTTTTTAGGAAAAAATATAGCTTGACAGATATTTCATCCTCAACCTTGATTGTTCCAAATATTTTGCGGGGTGGAGTCAGGCTAAAATCAGAGAACCGGATGACCTGGGCACCTTCCAGAATCATTTGATTTGTATTGTTTAATTTCAAGTCACAGGTGAGGTTGTATCTTCTGGACCGACCTGCGAGTGTAATTTCAACGCTGCCGTTTATCTGCCGCATTTTGGCATCTGGTTTTTCACTTTGTATAAAATGAACGCGAACTGCTATTTCCGGATATTTTCCAGCCAGCAATGTTTTCTGAAAATCATTATTCAGGATATTGTGGTGGCAATCAAAAGAATTTGCCGGAATATGTATTATTCCATGTAATTCCCAGCTTTGTTTTTTTTGGCTCCATACTTCCTGCAACGTATCCATACCCTGATAAGCCATGTACTCACAGCAAAAGTTGTTCACGTTGGATCTACCGGAGATCTCTAGCAGGCTCTGTTCGGTAATAACCCACCAACTGGGAGGAGACTTAACTGATAGCGCTTCTGGTACAGTAAGCAAGGAGATAAGGGCATAAAACAACATGATTTTCACAACAAAGGAAAATATAAAGCCCGGGCATAGACTTATATACCCGGGACTCGATTAGAAAATCAGAAACCTACCACAGCTTCTATGACCAGTCCGTCAAATTTACCACCAGCGTATTTAGTGTTTTGCCAACCTGCACCATCATAGGTTTGCGTTACATACTCAAATTTGGCCAATATATTTTCAGTCAGAAACCAGCCTGCTCCAAGGCTGAGGCGTTGAATATTCATGACGGGAGACCCTTCCAGCATCTCTCCTGAAACTGTGTTGTATCGGCCACCAGCGTAAAGTTGCTCGTCGGGACCAAAGCGGTAAAGAAGTTCACCCGCTAACTGGGTAAAAAAACCTCCTCCCTGATCATCGGCATTACTGGCAACTTCGTAGATGCCAAAGAACTCCAACCCCTGGTATTTTACAAACGGGTTAATCTGGAAGGCACTGATCGCTTTAAAAGCCGGGTTGAATCGTCCTTCAAAATCACTTCCTGCGCCACTGACGGTTTGCATCACTTTATAGTATCTTCCACCTCCCCGGTCTCCGCCATAGAGGTAGGTACCAGTGGTAGTTCCCTGGTTAATATACCAGGACCCGGTAAGCCGTACTCTTAGTTCATCGGATACGTAATCATCATATCCCAGTTTGCCGTAAAAGGACGGTTGGTTATCTGAGTTCTGATTGATAACCACATTCTGATTCAGTTTTCCATTGGTTAAACCCACTACGCTCAGCCAGCCATTGTGTTGCAGGGTAACTTCTCCAAACACTTCGGTAGAGAAGGCATCCATGATATAGTTACCTACAAAAGGATTATAGATGGCTCGGGCATTGTCTGTTCTTCTAAAATGTGCATCTCCGTAATTGAATTCATCCAGCCCAATTTTAATGGTGGCAATGTTCATTAGTCCGTTTAGAAACCCAGTGCGGATAAAGTCGAGCTTATCCATTTGAATGTAGCCGCCTTTTACCCAGGCTTCCTGGTGGTGTCTGGCGGAAAGGTACGTTCTGAGGTGCATTCTAACGCCATCGTGTAACTGTACGTCAATATCCAGATTAGCCGTAGGCAGGTTGAAGTTTGATCCCAGGTCAGCCAGCGAGTCGCCATTATTTTGCTGGTTAAGCGCCTGAAACTGGATGGCAAAGTCACCGCCGACCCGAACATTAATGTGCTCAAAGGCGATAGTATCTTCTTTAGGGGTTTCAAAAACATTGACCCCCGGTTTGCCGGCAGATCGGAAATATTGTAGGTTTCTGCTTTCCTGGGCGTAGCCTACGTAAGCAACTCCCAGTAACAGGGCGGTAAATAGAGTGATAACTCGCTTTTTCATGTTATTTAGCGTTGAAGGTAATATCAAAGTGAAGGGTGATTTCATTGCCTGTTTTGATGGTGCCCATCATAAATGAGGGTGGTTCCACCTCAAAGTCGGTCATGCTTAGCGTTTTTTCTCCGGTAAACCGGATAGCTTCAGTAGTAGGGAAAGCCTGGGCTATTAAGGTTATCGGTTGGGCCGAGCCCGCTACTTCCAGAATTCCTGTGGCTTGCACCTGTAAGTAGTCTGCCTGCTTTTCTATAGATTTTATTTGCTTCAGTTTGAAGCTGATTTCCGGATTCTTCTTGGTTTTCAGCGCCTTATAAGCATTATTGTCCATACCGGATTTTCCGCTTTTCAGGGTCTCTGACCGGACAGTTACCACTAGTTGCTGAATACATTCTAAGTCCCTGTTTTCTAATCGGATCATTGCTTCGCCCTGAGCACTTTGAGTAGTCATGGTCCAGTTGTGTAGGGTGGAGGTACCAGAGACGGTTAGTTCAGCTTCCGAAACTGCATAGGGTGTCTGGGCGTGCAGATGCCAGCTTATAGACAGTAAGGTCAACAGCAATAGTAGTGGCTTTATGAAGAATATTTTCATGGTTTGCATTTCTTTGATTTGCAATGATTGATAAGCAAATCTAGACCAGCTGTCAGGCCTAAAACATGATAAAAATCATGTTATCCGTTATTTATAATCATGCAGTAAAATGAAACCTTTTGGTATCTTAACGCCGGAAAATTGCCCGTGTCAACAAAAAAAGTTAGTGCTGACCACTAACTTTTAATTGCTCAGATGGGACTCTCAGATTGTCTGGCTAAAGAGGGGCGTTTCCGCTTTTTTGCGTCACATGTGCATGCGCAGGGCCATTGGGCAACCCAATCACTTCTATTTGCTGGAGGTAGGTTTTAATGAGCGGGACATTTTGAATGAATACTGTCCAAACGATGACTGAGGCCTGCAGGCCGATCAGCATACGTGTTCTTTGGGTATTGTAGCCCATGAAGTTGCAATGAAGTTTATCGTCCTGACTCGCCTTATAAAGGCTATTGTACTCAGGTCGAAATGATTCGTGCCTCTCGTGATAACCGGGTTGTTCTAGCAGATGCTTCCCTGTTTCGTACAGGGGCTTTTTTTCTTAGGAAGACAAGAATTTTTCCAGCATTCGCTGAGCCGGTTTCAACCACGGGTGACCCCGCGCCGGGTCGGCTTGCAATGTGACGGTTTTTAAGTTTAATACATTACCCTTATATCATAGAAATCGCGATCGTTCGTAGATCGGGTGATTGAAGTTGGAGCTTTTTATCAGCCGATTTTACCCTTTTATCTCATTCTGCAACTCATCCTTTACGTTTAAATAGGTATAGAAGGAAATTAAAAAATAATTTTTTTTAGTACAATCGGTATCATTATAGAATTCCCTCCCTTATAAAAGTAGAATACAAGTAGAAGGGCCCCCTGCTTGAACAATATAGCTAAAGCGCTATTAGCTATCCCTTGAGGTTTTCAAGGATATTCACCTTCGTATGGCGTGGCTAGTCAGCCAGATCATGCGAAAAAGCAACATCACTCGAGTAACCTCATTTGTGATGATGGATCTTTGGGTGAAAAACCAAAAAACTACGAATATCATACTATTACTATGAAAATCTATCTCTTTGCTATCATGCTATTGATTGGGGTTGTACTGACCCTTCACCTGACGATGAATGCCCAAGTCGGTGTCATACTGAAAAACCCAAAAATGGGTAACGCTATTTTTTGGACAATTGGTGGGATCACCGCTATTATGATTGGCTTTAGCTCTTGGGACTCTGAGGTGTTTTTGCGCCTGAAAGAGGTGCCTCTTTGGTTGTTAACCGCGGGTATTATGGGAGCTGCTCTGGTATTTGGCATTGCCTGGACAATCCCTCAAATCGGGGCTGGTCCCGCCTTCGTGCTGCTGATCGCCGGGCAGGTGATTACCGGAATGGTATTTTCTCATTTTGGGCTACTGGGTTCTCCGGTAGAACCGCTTTCCCTCATGAAAATTCTCGGAGTACTGCTGCTCATCGGAGGAGTGAGCATCGTCACATTTGCCAAATAGAAGCATTAACATTTTGTATTATGAAGAATCAGGATTTAATCTCCCGGAGAAACTTTGTAAAAATGGCCGGAGCAGGAGGTGTTGCTTTCTTGCTGGCACCCAGTCTGGCTTTCCGGGAAGCTGCCAAAAAATTTGAAATAGGCTCTACCTTTATCCTTTGGGGCTACGGGGCCGATAACCTGGAACCCGCTCTGGCGGATATGGCCCAATTGGGTTACCACTCCTTTGAAACATTCGGGCAGGTCATTCAGGAATGGGAAGAAAACCGGGGTGGCTTTAGCGAGGTAGTGGAAAAGCATGGGGTACCTATTGTCTCGGCATTCTGTATGACGGATGTATTGGACCCATCCAAACGAAAGGATGAAGTCAAGAAGCTGGTAAAGTGGGCTAAACTTCTCAAAAAGAATGGAGGAAAAGTGGTGGAATATTGTCCCTCGGGGATCAATCGGGATGGGTATGATTATAAAGAACACAAGAAGAGCCTCATTGAGTCTATGAATGAATATGCCAAGGCTGCCACCGACGAGGGGCTGGTGTGTGCCTTGCATCCGCATACCGGTACGCCAATTGAAACTGAGGAGGAGGTATATTTTGTCATGGAAAATCTGGATACCACCTACATGAAGTTTGGCCCGGATGTAGGGCAACTGCAAAAAGGTGGAGCCGATCCTGTGAAAATTGTTAAGGATTTTATGCCATTGATTGAGCACGTTCACCTCAAAGATTTTGCCGGGGGAGACAATGGCTACCTGGGATACTCTCCTTTAGGAGAAGGAAAGGTAAAGCTGAAAAAGATACTTAACATGCTGGAAGCCCGAAGAGAAGAAATGGCTGGTATGATCATGTTCGAACTGGATTCCGACAGAAACAATCAGACAGCACGCACCGAATTTGAAGCTGCAAAAGATTCTCGGGATTACCTGGCGGGCTTAGGGTATGATTTTACGGCATAAATGAAATCGTGCTGGTATAAGGAGTGAATTTTAAAGCCAATCACCGGTAATCAATATCATCCTTGATAGGGGTAAAGGTTATTAGTTCGATGTTATACTAAAAAGAGGTGGCCTCAGAAATTTAATTCTCGTGCCTCTCTAATAGCTTTTTATTCGCTCTATTTAGCCAGTTACCATTATTATTGAAAACTACGCTTAGCTCTCCCGCCACGATCCGATAGCTTAAAACAAAGGCGGTTAGATGCTAAACGTATTGATACAGCGGTCTGTGTTCTGACCGAAGCTATGATTAACTGAAGAACTATTCACATAGACTATTTATGGAAATTTTACAAAATTATATTGGGGGAAACTGGGTCAGCAGTAAGGAAGCCAGTACGGTAGACGTGGTGAATCCGGCCTCCCAGGAAGTGCTTGGGAAAGTGCCCAACGGGAAAGGCACTGCATCGGATGTAGCCGATGTGGTAGCGGTTGCTTCCCAGGCTTTTGCTGCCTGGAGCCAGGTGCCAGTGATGAAGCGGGTACAACCTCTGTATAAGCTAAAGCAATTGCTGGAAGAGCACGCTGAAGATATTGCCAAGACCATCACCATGGAATGTGGTAAGACCCTGGCCGAATCAAGAGGAGAGTTACAACGAGCTATTGAAAATGTGGAAGTTGCCTGTGGCACTCCCAGCCTGATACAGAGCGAGTTTTCTGAGAACATTGCCTCTGGCATTGATGAGTTCATGATTCGCCAGCCATTGGGCGTGTGTGCCTGTATTGCTCCATTTAATTTTCCCGGCATGATACCGTTCTGGTTTCTTCCCTATGCTATTGCCTGCGGAAATACCTTTATCCTCAAACCTTCGGAAAAAGTACCCTTGACGATGATCAAGGTATTCCAATTGATTGAGCAGTTGGATCTACCGAAAGGGGTGATCAACATGGTGCTGGGAGGTAGGGAGACAGTAGATGCCCTATTGGATCACCCGGAAGTAAAGGCAATAAGCTTTGTTGGTTCTACCAAGATAGCTAAATATGTTTACTCTCGGGGTACCGCCAATGGCAAAAGAGTACAGGCCCAGGGAGGAGCGAAAAACCCGGTGGTGATATTGCCGGATGCGGACATTGAGATGTCTACCCAGATTATTACCGATAGCGTTTTTGGCTGTGCCGGTCAGCGTTGTCTGGCCGCTTCCAATATCATTACCGTAGGGGATGAGGGAAGAATCAAGGAGTCGTTGTATGAAGCAGCTCGAGCCAGGACGACCGGGTATGGGTTGGACGAAACCGTAGAAATGGGACCGGTTATTACCAGCGAAAGCCGCAGCAGGGTGGAGCAACTGATAGAACAAGGGGTACAGGAAGGCGGACGCGTATTGCTGGATGGCAGAGAGGCCCACGTTGAAGGCTTTGAAAAGGGAAACTTTATTAAACCTACCATCCTGGAAGGACTTCCGCTGAACGGTGAGATCATCCGTACTGAGATTTTCGGGCCGGTCATGAGCCTTATCGAGCTGAAAACGGTAGAAGATGCGCTTGAGCTGATCAACGGTGGTAACTACGGAAATATGGCCTGCCTATTTACGAGTAGTGGTGCCAATGCCCGGAAATTTCGCAATCAGGCGAATGCCGGCAATATCGGAATTAACATCGGGGTGGCTGCCCCCATGGCCCAGTTTCCCTTCAGCGGATGGAAAGAAAGTTTCTTCGGAGACCTTCACGGGCAGGGACGTCATGCCATCGAGTTTTTTACCCAGACAAAAGTAGTGGTGGAACGATGGCCGAAAGAATGGTCGCGTAAATTCTAAGCATGAGTAAACACTGCTAATACAACAACCTATCAAACTTCTAATTCTTTCACTTTTCAAGCAATGAATAAAGCCTTTTGCCCGCCTTTCAGCCTACAAACGAAACTTAACTTCCTGGGCATCGACTGCACGGTGACGGACCTCAGCCATACCATTAGCAAGGATGATCCTACGTTTATCGGACATCAGCGAACGCTGCTTTGGGACCATTTGACGCACGAAGAAACCCAGAAAATTGGGCTAACCAAACCACCCTATTCTTACAAAGTGGTAGGGTTTACCATGTGCGATCACTCCAATACGCACGTGGATGCCATTAACCATGTGGTGAATGAACCGGATGCCCGGGCGATCAATGAATTGCCCCTGGAATGGTTTATGGCCCCTGGCGTTTGGTTCGACTTTTCCCATAAAGAACCTGCCAGTTACATCACCCGGGCCGACATTGAGAAGGCGATTGAAGATACCGGGGTGACCATCAAACCTCAGTCAGTAGTGCTATATCATACCGGGTGGTACAAGAAATGGAAAGAGCCTTACGAATACATAAAAGGCTATCCCGGCCTGGATCGGAGTGCAATAGAATACCTGAATGATCTGGGAGCAGTCAGCATCGGGGCAGATGCTCCGAGCATTGACAGCCACCATGAAGTAGCGGTGGTGCGAGAGCAACCGGCACACATCGTTTGTCGGGAACGCGAAATTCTCAATATGGAAAATCTGGCGCAGGTGGACATGATTCCTGCCCACGAATTTTGGTTTGTAGGGTTGCCACTCAAACTAAAAGGCGGTTCAGGCTCACCTTTCCGCGGAGTAGCGATTGTTCAGGAAAAATAACTGATAAAAACGAACTATGAATTTACCTCAACAAATGGATGCTCTGGTCCTGCACGGCGTCAGAGATTTTACGATTGATACCGTTTCTGTACCCGAACCCGATGCGGACGAGGTGATCTGCCAGGTGGACACCACCTACATTTGCGGAACGGATCCTCACATCATCGCCGGTGATTTTCCCAATTTCTGGCCCACTGGCTATCCGTTTGTACCCGGCCACGAATGGTCAGGTACGGTGGTGCAAACCGGCCCAAAAGCGGCAGCCCTGGGTTGGAAGGAAGGTGATCGGGTATGCGGTATTTCGCACTGTGGCTGTGGCTACTGCGAGATGTGCCTGAAAGGCCGCTACAATATCTGCCTGAACTACGGACACGAGGAACGCGGACACCGGCAGTACGGACACTACACTCCCGGTGCTTACGCCCAGTACATGCGCACGTCGGTCAAAAGTATTTTCAAGGTGCCCGATTCTATGCCGCTGGAATATGCTGCCTGTGTAGATCCGCTTAGTATAGCTCTCTATACCGTGAAACGTTCCCGCATGCAGCCCGGAGATGACCTTTTGATCCTGGGCACGGGGCCGCAAGGGTTGATGGCTACGCTCTGTGCCAAAGTACTGGGAGCCGGACGCATTATCGCGGCGGGCAGTGGCGAACGGCTTAAGAAAGCGGAAGAACTGGGAGCGATAACGATTAATTATCGTGAAGAAGATGTGGTTGAAAAAGTGAAAGAACTTACTAGCGGCCGAGGTGCTCCGGCAGTACTTGAATGTGCGGGAACTCCGCAATCCATCAAGCAGGCATGTCTGGCCGCTTCCAAAGGCGGCGTCGTTTCGGTCATCGGGATTCCTCATGCCGATCCCGCGCTTCCGCTCAAACGGATGGTGCTGGATGAAGTAGAACTGGTGGGCAACCGTGCCAACCCCAACACGGCGCAGGCAACCATTGAGTTACTGGTCAACGGCCGGATCAATCTGGAGCCATTAATGACGCATCGCTTTCCTTTAAAGGACTTCAAAACTGCGCTGGATACCTTTGAAAACCGGAAAGATGGGGCCATCAAAGTAGCCACCAAGCCTAATGGAATGGGATAATCCAAAACAGAGTAATCAATCACCTAAAAACCAGATTAACATGAGTAATAAAGTATTAATTGTCAGTGGAGGAGCCTCGGGAATCGGCTATGCTGCCGGAGTAAAATTTGCCAAAAACGGCTATGATGTTGTGCTCATTGACATCGATGAGGAGAAAGGAATGAAGGCGGAGCGGCAAATCAAAGAGATGGGGGTGGATGCAGTTTTTTGTAGCTGCGATATTTCCAATAAAGTACAAGTACAACGGGCTGCCCAGATCACCAGAGAGCGATTCGGAAGAGTGGATGTGATGGTCAATAATGCTGGTCTAGAGGTGCGCGGTAGCATTATGCAGTGCACGGAAGAGGACTGGAATCGATTATACGATATCAACCTGAAGGGCCTTTACAACATGTCGCGGGCCTTTGTTCCCATGATGCAGGAGAAAAAGGCCGGAGCCATTGTCAACACCGGTTCTATCCTGGGGTACCGGGTAGTTGGCGAGCGTGCCGCTTACTCTTCATCTAAAGGAGCTATTGATACCCTGACCCGCAGTATGGCTTTTGATCTGGCCGAAAACAATATCCGCGTGAATTGTGTGGTGCCCGGTGCGATTGATACGCCCTTGCTGCGAGGGTCTATCAACGACTCCCCGGACCCTGCCGAAACCGAGCGATTCCTGGGAGCGAGAAGCGTGTTTCAGCGGCTGGGAACCCCGGAGGAAGTCGCCAATGTGATGTATTTCCTGGCTTCTGATGAGGCGTCGTTCGTGACCGGAGCTACCTACTTTGTGGATGGCGGTTGGTCGATGCTGTAGCAAACTGCTTTTTGAAAGAACGCCGGGCGAGTGCCCGAATATTTTTGAGAGTTTCCCTTAATCGTAATTACATTGGTTTATTTAGAAGATAAGAAGTCTTTAATCCGAAGAGGAATCACCCAGCTACTGGAGATCAAAGACGCTGAGATCCGACTGTTGAACCTGCATCAGTGTCGGCACGCGGTAGATAACGCCATCCATATTGGCGGGGCTTCCTCGGCGACTATCCCGATGGTCAGCCTGTTTTACGGAGGTATCATCGATATCAATATTGAGCAACCCACCGCTACCGATCAGGATATATTTGTGTTAAGCAAAGGGCACGCGGTCGCAACCCTGGCTTCTATTTATGCCGATATAGGTTATTTTGATAAAGCCACTCTGAAGAACTCCCGCTCGGTTTCCAGTATCCTTAACGGGCATCCCGGCCCTCTTTTGCCAGGCGTGCATATTGCCACCGGCCCTATGGGGCAGGGGATGGGTGTGGCTCAGGGGTTTGCCATTGCCGGACAGAAAAGCCCCATTTTTGATGTATATGCCGTAACCGGCGATGGAGAACTACAGGAAGGGCCGATCTGGGAGGCAGTGATGTATGCTGGATTTAAGCGGCTGGATAATCTGTGTGTGATGGTGGATAACAATGGCGGGCAACTGGATATCGTCAACAATCTGCATTTTCCGTATCATGGTCTGTCGGGCAGTTTTACCAGCTTCGGGTGGCGCGTTCTGGAGGTGGATGCTACCAAATACCACACCGTTTACAATGCCCTTTTGGAGTTCAAATACGGTGAGCGGGACGGGAGACCAACGGCCATTATCTGTAAGTCAACCAAAGGGCACGGTGGTTTTTCCGATTTTATGAACAAGCATAAAACTTCTATTGCTGATGATGTGCTGGATCAGGAAGCGGGTCAGCAACAACAGCAACGAAAGCATCGGGAGAAGGAGTTTTGCCGGTTTTTCAATACAATTGCTGAAGACAAGAACTATTCGGATGTTATGGCCGTACTTCGCCAGCATATCGACCATATGGGACTTGATATAAGCCTGGAAGGTGAACATGCTATGCAGGTCACGAATAAATCCGTGACGGTCAAGGTTAAAAAAGCCCCCGTCAGAAATAAGCAGATCCATTACGCTGCGGATGCATTGCCCAAGCTCAAGAAAGGAGAAGATTATGCGGCTCATAAAGTCATTGAATCGGCTATGCAGGTGTTTGCTAAAGATGAGCGGGTAATGTCGGTAGATTCGGACCTGGCTTCTACGAGTGGGCTTCAGTCTGGAGTAGGTTTCGTGGATAAGTCCCGGGCATTGAATGTAGGAGTAGCGGAAGCCAATATGATGCTGATCGGAGAGGCTTTCGGAGTATTAGGAGCCAATGCGTGGATCAGCACCTTTTGCCCTTTTTATGATTGGAAAGTGCTTCGAAGAATTGCGGTAGGCCATCAGGAACGTCTGGAAGTGATCGCTGATCAGGGATGGCTGTCCGAAGGTCACGGTATCGACCTGACGATGGTGGCTACCGCGGCTGATCTGGATACCCAGTCCAACGGAGCTACGCATATGGGTAATGATGATGCCTTGTTGCTCAATGAAGCCGCCCATGTCAAAATCATCAATGTATCCTGCCCGCAGCAGTTGCTGGGCGTGATGAAATGGGTCATGGAAGGGAACAAAGGCATTGTTTATATGCGGATCTTACGCGCACCAGCCACCGCGCTCTACGAAGATAATTTTACCTTTACGTTTGGTAAAGCCTATCCCGTGAAATCCCAGAAAGATGCCCAGGCAAGTATTGTCTCCAGTGGACGGGGAGTACACGAAGCGTTGGCCGCCGCTGACAAACTAGAGGCGAAAGGGGTACATGTAAACGTGGTTGATATGCCTTCCATAGACGAGGAAGCTATACTGGACATGCACCGTTCTGGAAAACCGGTATTCATCGTCGAGCAGAATAACGGCTACCTATGGACGAACTTCCGAAAGGTATTGTTCGCTCAGGAGTCCCGTATCAATACGCAAAAGCTGATTCCCATCAATACCACTACCCATCCCCAAGGATTACATTATATTCACTCGGGTACGTATGATGAGCTGACGGCCCAGTATGGCCTGGATGCCGAACATCTGAGTGACCGAATTGCAGAAACTTTAAAGACCTTATAAGATGACCATTATTCACGAAAGCGAAGTGCCCGAAGTAGAACACCCCGGCCGGTATATGCGATGGCTGGCCAATGAAGATTCTCTACCGGCAAAAAACTTATCCGTCTGCGTAATCAGAGTGATGCCCGGAGAGACCGTACGGCCGGCACATTCTCACCCGTTGAGCGAAGAGTTGATCTACATTATCACCGGCAGGGGCAAGGTGATGATAGAAAACGAAGTAGGGGAGGTTCGGGCCGGTTCGGCTATCTTATTTGAACAGGGAAAAGTGCATATGCTGAAAAATACCGGGGATACCGAGATGAAGGTGATCTGCTTTTTTGCTCCGGCCACGAGCCTGGATAACTATAAGATGTTCGAACATATAAGCTTTCCTGACTGAGCCAGAATAATGGAGTTTTCCACTAACAAAATTTAAAGTGAGAGCGAGGCGGAATTAGCAATAGTTTCCGCCTTTTTAGTAACCGGTTGGGAAGAAACTATTACTGTAGAAACTCTCGCAGATGGCTTAATCCACGATACATTAATCTACGGGCAGAAGAGACATGGGTAAAATTAAATATTTCAGCTATTTGGGCGTAACTCAGACCTTGGTAGTAAAAGTAATAAATCGCTTCTCGCTCACTGCTGGTTAATGATTCCAGAGCCTTGTTAAGCTTGGCCAGTTTTTCAGCTTCTATCTGGCGATGTATGTAAATAGACTCGCTGGATAGTTGAACGGAGAATTCAGAGAATGCAAAGTTTTCATGAATGTGGCGTTCCCGGCTTTCTTTTTTCAGATAATCGATAACCCTTCTACGAAACGCCTTTAGCAGGTACAACTTAATAGAAGTAGTATTCCCAAACCCCTCTCGGTTCTTTCGCAGGTACAGGAAGAAATCCTGTAAGCAATCCTTCACAATCTCTTTATCACTCGAGAACTGGCAGCCATAACTATAAAGCATGTTGGCGTAGTCGTTATAAATGCTAACGAACGCTAATTCATCCCCCTGCTTGAACAAGGCCCACAACGACTGGTCCGACAATTTCTCTTCATGATCAGCGTCGGTTCCAATTCGCTCAGTATTCGAGCGGTTAGAAGTAGAAATTTTACTTTCTAAAAACATGCAAAAAGTGAATGATCTGGGTTGTGTAGTTAAATATACTTCTATATTATCAAATTTTCAGCACAACAGAAAGAAAATATGATTTTATTAAAAATAAGATTTATTATGATTTTAATGTTTCAAATTTTTTGTTTTCATAAAAACATATGAATATACTACACGACTGGTTGGGCACTCTACAAAAAAGAGCAAAACCAATCGTAATCTAAAAATAATTAGCAAGACAGAGGCTGAATATTTACATTATCAAATATAACTTTATTTTTTCGTACAATGAAAATCGATGCTTTGCCCAAAAAGATTTATAAGTTGATCTATGTTTTTTAAAGAAGCGTTGCAGATCACTCTCAGCGAAAAGAAATTGGCTCGGGCTGCTTAGAAATATTCATTACAGAAAAAAGTTAAAAAAAAATATAAATTTCGGTATCATCCCCGCAGTTTAGCCCTTATAAAAATAGTAACGGTCAATACTTTGAAAAACACTGAGTCTGATATATTCTCGTATTTAATCACCAATGAAGACTTTCGGGATTGGGTGTTGAGCCCAAACGAGGAAAGTAATACGTTTTGGAAAAAATGGATGGAAAAACACCCTGAGGCCATCAGTGAGGTGAAAAAAGCGCGAGAGTTTATCGAGAGAATGACGTTTCCCAAAGAGCAACTCGCTCCCGACGAACTGGATGGGCTGCTTGAGAAAATAATGGCGGATGAAGAGCCTGTTCGCTTTACTGAAGGCAGAGTGCCGGAAAACAAGACAATGTTTTACGGCCTAAGCCAGTGGATGAAAGTAGCCGCCATACTGGTCATCTGCTTTCTCTCGGCGGTGGTAGTAAACGAGTTTTTTCCTAATGAACCACTAGAGTCACTTCCGGTGGCCGTGGAGTGGAAAACCGTGGATAACCCCAAAGGCCTTAAATCCAACCTGATACTTCCCGATGGAACGAGGGTGATGCTTAATTCAGCCAGTAGCATTCAGTACCCCGAATTATTCTCGGACTCTCAACGGGTAGTCGTACTGAAAGGTGAAGCTTTCTTTGAAGTAGTAAGAAACGAGAAAAAGCCGTTCATCATCAATACGGAGCGAATGATCACGGAGGTGCTGGGAACGTCGTTCAATATTAAGGCCTATACCGATGGTGAAGATCAATTCACTGCGGTGGTAAGTGGTAAAGTTAAAGTGAGTAACACATTGGGTGAGGTTCAGATCTTAAACCCGAACGAAATGGGTTTGATCGGCAAAGATAATAACATCAACAAAACGACTTTTGATGTGAAGTATGTTACCGGCTGGAAGGATGGAATTATATCCTTCAAACGAGCAACTTTCTCTGAAATAAAGGAGGAGCTCTCTATGTGGTACGGAGTAGAATTTGAGTTAGCTCCTGGTTTTGAGATGAGTAATGTTTATACCGGAGAGTTTACAAATGAGACGCTGGAAAATGTTATGCATGGTATAGCATATTCATCAGAGTTTGAGTATGAAATCAAAGATGGAAAAGTATATGTCTACAACTAAGTTTTGAGCAATAAAGCGCTGCTTGTAAACCCGCTGCATATGAAACTATATCAGTCCAGGATAAGCCTTTTCGCTTGGAGGGTTACTGCGCCATACCGAAGGTTAGACGATCAAAGCTGCTTCAAAGCCTCGGTATTTAATCAGACCTAGATAACTATATATAAACCAAAAAACTACACTACAACAACCTACCTATGGAGAAAACAAAGCCGAAAAAAAGAAAGGCCAGTTAAAACTGGCCCCGATTCCTCTCTGTCTTATCATAAGAATTTGCCGGTTCTAAGGGATAAGACTGAGATCAACCTTATTAATTTTTTTAAAAAATTAACTTCACAAAGTTATGAAAATCTCTTTACTAAAAAAGACATTAACTATGTCTAGATATGCTTTCTATGGAATAGTACTTCAGTGTTGCACCATGACGATCCTCATGGCTTCTGTGAATAGTATGGGCCAGCGGAAAAGCATTAATGATATTATCGTATCAATAGAAGTAAAAAATGAAAACCTGACGGGGGTCTTCGAACAGCTTGAAAATCTCACCGGATTTAAATTTGCTTACAACCACCGCAACCTGAACGATAAACAAAAAGTAACGCTGTCGGCAAAAAATAAGTCATTAGCCACTGTGCTGTTGCAGATCTCCAAACAAACCCGACTTAGGTTCAAAAGAATCAATGAGAATATTCATATTCTAAAGCAGGAAGAAGAAGAGATCAACGAAGTGGAAGAAATTATGGCAGATTTGGTAGAGATTACCGTAAGTGGTAAGGTCACCGATGGCGAAACCGGTGAACCGCTACCCGGTGTCAATGTCATTGCCAAGGGTACGGCTAACGGGACCATTACAGACTTGCAGGGTTCATATACCCTTACCGTTAGTGATGAAGTAGCGTCATTAATTTTTTCTTCGATAGGCTATTTGTCAGAAGAAGTTGCTATTGAAGGGCGCAGTTCAATTGACATAGTTTTACTCCCTGACATAAAGTCTTTAGAGGAAATTGTGGTGGTAGGTTACGGTACCCAAAAGAGAAGTGACGTGACCGGAGCTATCGGGTCAGTCAGTTCTGATGATTTTGAGGATGAACCAGTGATACAGGTTGGGCAGGCCTTGCAGGGAAAAGTAGCCGGTTTGCAGGTGTCTCAGAACTCGGGAGCGCCCGGCTCAGGATTGCTGATACGAGTGAGAGGAACCGGCACGGTAAATAATGCCGAACCCCTCTATGTAGTAGACGGGAATCCGAATGTTAATCCTCTGGACCTGGTTCCTGAGCAGATAGAAAGTATTCAGGTGCTGAAAAGTGCAAGTGCGGCGGCCATCTACGGAGCCCAGGGGGCCAACGGGGTTATACTCATCACTACTAAGCAGGGCCGGGCCGGTGCATCACAGCTTGATGTAAACTTCTCACAGGGCTGGCAGCAACTTCAGCGGAACTTACCTATGACCAATGCCCGGGAGTATGCCATACTGTATAACGAAGGTCTGGTGAATGCCGGGGAGTCGCCAATCTATCCGAATCCCGATGCATTAGGCGAAGGTACAAATTGGCAAGATGAAGTTTTTCAGGTAGCACCCATGAACGATATTACCGTTTCGGCCAGTGGGGGTAGCGAGTCTAGTCAGTTCTTTTTTTCAGCAGGTTACCAGAACCAGGAAGGGATTTTGAAAGGCTCGGCCTTCGATAGAATCAACCTGCGTATTAACTCATCTCACGATATAACTCCCTCAATTACAGTAGGGCAGAACCTTTCCGGAAGCCTTGCCAAGTACGAGCAAATCACCGAGTTTAATTTTGGGTCAGTTTTGGGTAACACCCTGACTGCCAACCCGGAAGTGCCAGTGAGAATGCCCGATGGTGGGTGGGGATATTCAGAAACATCCTTAAACTCAACCAACCCGCTGGCTACCATTCACTATACGAATAATGATACCCGTCGGCCCGTGATCAATGGTAACGTCTACGCTAATATTACCTTTCTGAAAGACTTTACCTTCCGCTCTCAGTTTAACTTTAACATCGGTTATGCAGAAAACTCTGTTTTTAATCCGGTATATCGAATCTCTTCGCGAAGCTTTAATGAGGTGGCAACCTTACAGGAAAATACTACCCGCTTCAGAGAGCATAGCTGGGCCAATACCCTGACGTATCAAAAATCAATCGGTAAACATAACTTTGATTTATTAGGGGGGATCACCACCCAGGAGTCTTTTACCCAGTTTATCTCGGCTTATGCTGCCGGGCTGCCTGAAAATGCTACTGATAACCCTAACCTTCGCTATCTGGATCTTTCTACTCAGGGCAACCGGGTGGAGGGTGATGCTGGCGAATGGGGTATTTTATCCTTTTTAGGCCGTGTAAACTATAACTACGGAGGCAAGTATTTTACCACGGTTAATTTTCGGGCTGATGGTTCTTCCCGCTTCGGAGAGAACAATAAATTTGGTTACTTCCCGTCCTTTTCGCTCGGATGGAAGATATCCGAAGAAGCCTTTTTGCAAGGCGAAAGCTGGCTTAACAATCTAATGTTGCGAGGTGGTTGGGGTTCTTTAGGCAATCAAAGCTCATTACCTAATTATGCCTTTGCCAGTCTGGTGACACCTAATATTAACTATACCTTCGGCTGGCCCCAGGAAGTGATCAGAGGCCAGGCACCCATTGGGGTAGGTAATCCTGATCTGAAGTGGGAAGCTACCGATGAGACCAACCTCGGGTTTGATTTTATGGGATTTGAAGGAAAAGTAACGGCCTCGTTTGACTGGTATCATAAAAAGACTACCGATATGTTATTACAGGTGCCGGTCATTCAATATTCCGGTATTCAGGAGTCGCCGTACGTCAATGGCGGAAATGTGGTTAATAAAGGGGTTGAGCTGATGCTAGGCTATCAAAATACTACTCCGAGTGGTTTTAATTATAATATGTCGGCGAACATAGCCCATAATAAAAATGAAGTTACTCAGCTCAGTAACGATGGGTCGGCCTTCTATTATCGGGCTAGTTTTATCGGTCTGGTAAACGTTACCGAAGTAGGCAGCCCGATTGCTTCCTTCTACGGCTGGAAAACCGATGGCTTATTTCAGAGCCAGGAAGAGATTGATGCCCATGCTTTTCAGAGCACAGGTACGGCCCCCGGAGATATCCGGTTTGTTGATCTGAATGAAGACGGAGTTGTCAATGCCGACGATCAGACAATTATTGGCAACCCCTGGCCTAAGTTTACCTACGGATTAAACTCTAGTTTTTCCTATAAAGGATTTGATGTGCGACTGCAATTTCAGGGAGTGTACGGCAATGATATTTACATGGCCATGAATTTTAGAACCGAAGGGTCAAACTTCTTTAACTATACCCGTAATGTGTGGGAAAACCGTTGGACTGGCCCCGGTACCAGCAATGACGTACCCCGGATGACCACGAATGATCCGAATAACAATATGAGATCTTCGGAATACTATGTGGAAGATGGTTCTTATCTGAGAGTAAGAAACTTCCAGATTGGCTATCGGGTCCCTCAAAGCGTGATAAACCTGCGAAGTGTGCGGGTCTATGGCTCTATTCAAAATGCCCTGACCTTAACCAAATACCCCGGATTTGATCCGGAAATTGGCACAAACCGTGACAGTAACCCTCTGTACATAGGGCTGGATGAGACCAACTATCCGGTACCCCGTATTTATACAATCGGTATCAACGTGGGAATCTAAGCAGTTAACTAAAACTTTAATGATGAATTTCACCATTCACCGTACTAAAACAACCTAAGATTATGAAACGTCTTTTATATATCGCCTGTACCTTCTTCTGCTGGATGACCCTCGGTTGCGACGACATCCTGGAGAAAGAACCTTTAGCGCTTATCAGCACCGATAATGCCTATGTAACTGAGTCAGATGCGGCAAGAGCCGTAACTGCTGCCTATCATCCCCTTCAGGCAAATAACTGGTGTTGTGGTGCCTGGGGAAATAGCGGATTTATGCATTGGGTGCTGGCTAACGTGGCCTCGGATGATACTGAAAAAGGAGGCGAGTCCGGGTCTGACCAATTGTATGCCCAGCAGGTATCGCTCTTTAATATTCCGGCAGACAATGATGCAACCCGATTTGCCTGGTCTTCTCAGTATATCGGAATACGCCGCGCCAACCTGGTGCTGGATAATATTCCGGATATTGAGATGGACGAAGACCTGAAAGCGCGATACCTGGCCGAAGCTAAATTCTTACGGGCCTGGTACTACATCAACCTGGTAAAAACCTTTGGAGATATACCCTTGGTACTTACTTCTGAAATAGAAGCCTATGACCTGACTCGTACCCCCAGACAGCAGATATATGATCAGATTATTAAAGATTTGCAAGAGGCGGAAGCAGTGTTGCCTGCCGCCAGCGAATATGCAGATGACGACCGAGGTCGGGCTACCAAAGGCGCTGCTCAGGCCTATCTGGGAAAAGTCTATCTTTATCTGAATGATTTTGTAAATGCTGAACAGTGGTTCGCCCAAGTAATCAACTCCGGAGATTACTCATTGCACCCGGATTATTATACCATGTTCCTCCGCGAAGGCGAGAATAGTTCAGAGCACATCTTTCAGGCGCAATTCCACAATGATCAGGGAGCACAACCGGCAAATAACCAGTTAAATATTGTCTTTGGCAGTAGAGCCAGAAATGGTTGGGGCTTTAACTGTCCTACCCAGGATTTTGTCGATGCTTTTGAAGAGGGCGACCCCCGGCTAGGCCACAGTGTCTACAAGGAAGGTGATATTATGCCCGATGGACTGGTAGCCAATGTGGGAAATACTCCAACGGGCTATTTAAATAAAAAGTACTATGTTCCCGAATACGAGAGAGTAGGTGGTGCCTTGCAACCCGGTCGGGATGATATCTATATGCGTTTGGGTAAAGTACTGTTATGGTATGCCGAAGCTGCCAATGAGAATGGAAATACCCAGGAGGCTTTAGATGCGTTGAATATGATTCGTGAACGCGCCCGAGAAGGAAATCCTGACATATTGCCCAATGTTACCGAAACCAATAAAGATGCGCTCAGAGAAATTATCTGGCATGAGCAACGCGTGGAGTTTGGCCAGGAGTTCGAGCGTTTTTATGAGCTGGTACGTCAGGGACGAGCCGGAGACGTGCTGCGGGCGTATGCTGAGAAATACGGTACGGCGAAAGGTTCTGGTTTCCGAGATGGTATCAATGAAATATTCCCCATTCCTCAGGCTGAAATAAGCTTAAGCGGGGGGCTTCTTGAACAAAACGCTGGATACTAAATCATAATAATGCTAATCGGGGAGAGGGACTGCTGACCGTATTTCCCTTAGCACTTTTCCAATAATTGGCGATACATGCGGTCTTACTAAGAGGTGAGTTGTTAGGGTTCATAATAGTGAGATGAATTACTATCAATCTTCAAGGAGAGATTCAGGCTGTCGCTTATTGCTGCAAGGGTCGGCCCGGGCTGCCAGTCCGAAGAAATTGATTTATGGACACTTCGGAATGAGTGCATGATGGTAGGCTGAACACTAACGTGCCTGACTACCCGTTGTGCCGGCGGCCCGGCCGAGCTTGCTAGCATCTTTAAAATACTTCCGTTCACTTATCATAAACCGGATAATGTCTCATATGAATTTGAATCGCTCGGAAAAATTATCCAGTAACACCCGTGCTTTGGTTTGGAAGACGGCCCTGCTGCTGGTGGCTGGTGGAGTTATTGGCTGGCTGTTAATCTCCGGTTTTGGTCGGAAATATATCTATGGAAATGATCGTTCGTCGGTCACCAAACAGCATAAGACCTGGCAAGACTACGGCGGCGGCGCTGACCAGTCAAAGTATGTAGTGCTCGATGAAATTGATAAATCCAATGTAGATCAACTGAAAGTAGCCTGGTTTTACCCTACTGGCGATGACCGGGTCTACCAGTTTAATCCGCTTGTGGTGGACAGCGTCATGTATGTGCTGGCCAAAAACAACTCCCTGGTAGCACTAAATGCCCGCACCGGTGAAGAGATATGGATTCACGCCAATTTGCCCGGAATGGCCCGGCGTGGTATTAACTATTGGGAAAGCGAAGACCGGCAAGACCGACGACTAATTTTTCAGATCAATAACTACTTGCAAGCCATTGATGCCCAAACGGGTAAGTCAATCCTGTCATTTGGTGAGAATGGGTTGGTTGATTTACGAGAAGGCTTGGGGCGCGATCCTAAAACCATTACACGTGCTCAATCCGGCACTCCGGGAAAAATCTTTGAAAACCTACTTCTTCTGGGGGGGGGCACCGGAGAAAGTTATATGTCTACTCCAGGCTATCTACGAGCCTACAACGTAGTGACCGGCGAGCGTGTCTGGACCTTTCATACCATTCCGCTGCCCGGAGAATTCGGGTACGATACCTGGCCGAAAGACGCCCATAAATACATAGGCGGCGTAAATACCTGGGGTGAAATATCGGTGGATGTGGAACGGGGGATTGCCTACTATCCATTAGGTTCACCAACGTATGATTACTACGGAGGGGACCGGATTGGCAGCAACCTGTTTGGTAACTGTATTCTGGCGCTGGATGCCCGAACCGGAAAACGGATCTGGCACTACCAAACCGTCCACCACGACCTCTGGGATTACGATCTATCCGCCGCTCCCCAACTGCTCACCGTTGACCACGAGGGTAAAGAAGTTGACGTAGTAGCTGTAGCTACCAAAAACGGGTTTCTATATGTATTTAATCGGGAAACCGGAGAACCGCTGTGGCCGATCGAGGAGCGCCCAGTACCTCCCAGTGAAGTTCCCGGCGAAGAGGCCTGGCCTACCCAGCCCTACCCAACCGTATTACCCCCCATTTCCCGGCAGGGGATGACGTCAGAGGATATTACTCCATTCTTCCTTACTCCGGAAGAGCGAGCGGAGTGGAAAGCAAAAATTGATTCCATGCAGACGGGCTTTTTTATTCCACTCTCGGACAAGAAAGCGACAGTATCCTTGCCCGGAGCTGTAGGAGGCGTAAGTTGGGGCAATACGGCATCAAACCCAGAAAAAGGCATGTTTTACGCGTTAAGCATTGATTATCCTTCTTTCTACGGAAAACTTGGCAGAAGAGACGCGCCCCGACCGGGTGAGCCAACCAAGGAAGAACAGATTGCTGGTGGTCAGAATATTTATGCGCAAAACTGCCAGGTCTGTCACGGAGAGGACCGGGCCGGAGCAATTGGCCCTTCGCTGCTTAATCTAAGGTCGCAATTCAATTACGATCAGTTTCAGCAACTGGTCGCTGCGGGAAGGGGCGAAATGCCTGCTTTTTCCCATATTAACGAAGACCAAATGAAAAATTTATACAGCTTTCTGGAAGGCAACTCTCGAGGTATGTTCTTTGGAATGGGAGATGATGAGAAGGCGACGCCGGATGGGCCGGTGGTTGCCTCAGGAGGTGTGCCCGGAGGACTGGAAAGACGCGAAGTGGTAGGGCCAGCCAGCATGGGGTTTCGAATGGGACCTGAAGAGTTTGGCGATCCTTACCCGGAAGATGCCGAAGCTCCTTCCGTTCGGTATTATATCCCACCCGGTTGGGGGCTACAGTATCCTTACGTAATTGGTCCGCCCTGGTCTTCCATTGTCGCTTATGATCTGAATGAGGGAACAGTAAAATGGCGAAAACCCATCGGACAGGACCTGGAGGCGGCTAAAGAAGGCGGTAAAAACACAGGCGTGCCCCGAGCCCAGCGAAATGGAATGGTCGTGACCTCTACCGGACTAGTATTCTCTACGGCGAAAGACGGGAAAATTTATGCTTTTGACGCTGATAATGGCGAAGTATTATGGACCGGAGAACTTCCTAGAGCTACCGAAGGTATTCCGGCGATGTATGAGGTCGGAGGGCGTAATTATCTGGTTATATGCGCTACCTCATCTTTCCGATGGGGGCGGGGAGAAGAAGAAGCACCATCCGACGAGCCTACTCCGCAGGGTGGCTATGTTGTGTATGCCCTACCTGAATAAAAATGAGCAATACCCAAAACACTACAGCCCTAACTATCCATATCGTATGAAGTCCATCATTCTGTCTATAATATTTGTGAGTGTATCAGTCTTTTCTGTGGCCCAGTCAGGATCAAATGAAACGCCTATAGATCCCAGCCTAACGTTTATTCCTGATTATACCGTTCAGGGCGAAAGTCTTGAGGGCTGGCATGTGGTGGGCGATGCTGAATGGCGTGCCCAGGATGGCGAACTGATCGGCACGGCAAATTCAGGTAGTAGTGGGGGCTGGTTGGTTTACGACAGCTCCTATCAGGATATTGGTTTTCATGCAATGTTTAAATGCACCGGCGGTAGTGAAACCGGAATACTGTTTCGGATGGAAGAAACCGACGAAGGCATGAAAGGGGTCCTGGTATCTATTCAAGACGAGGTAATACCCTATCAGGTCACACTGGATGCTGAGGGTAAAGAGCTAACCCGCGAGCAACTGAGGGGGGCTGGGGGGATCTGGTATCGCCTAGCTCCGCCACCCCCTGAGGAGGCTGAGGCGCCAAGAGGCAATAGAATACCACCACGCCGGGCACCGGACGTAGAACTACCTATCACAATCCCCAATACCGAACTTCGTCCCGGTGAATGGAATCAGGTCGAGGTATTTCTGGACTTAAACGTCATCAGAACTTTCTTAAATGATGGGAGTGAGATCGGTGGGGCAATTGATGAAAATGATTCAACCCAGGCAGATGCTGGAATTCATGGATATGGCCCGATAGCCCTGTACGTCGGAGGTTCCGGTGAGGTGCGGTATAAGGATATTATGCTGAAAGATGCTTCCGTAAGAGTGACCCCTAAAGAAGAATCCTCACCGGATTTTACCGTTCAGTGTATCAATGATATGTACTATTCCTGGGCGGCCAATGCAGCTGATTTTAACCGAGATGGAGTTATGGATATAGTAGCGGGACCCTATATTTATTATGGGCCTGATTACACAAAACACCGAGAGATCTTTCCGGCTATTGCAGGTGGTGCCTCACTGGAGTTTCCTTATAACCGGGTTCAGGACACCTACGATTTCGATAACGATGGATGGCCCGATGTGTTGAGCAGTGCTTTTGCCACTACGCTTTATATGAATCCTAAAGGAGAGCGGCGGCACTGGAAAAGCTACAACATTCTGCCGGGCGTATCACAAAGCGAAATAACCGACTTCGTAGACATTGACCAGGATGGTAAGCCGGAATTAGTTTACTCGGGAAACGGAACGGTCAGATACGCCAAACCAAATGCCGATGATCCTACCCAGCCCTGGGACGAATATAATGTTTCTGAACAAGGCTATGGTTTGTCGCATGGAATCGGAACCGGCGATATCAACGGTGATGGCCGGATCGATATACTGAATGCGTATGGATGGTGGGAGCAACCGGCCGAACTGAACCATGAAACGCTGTGGGAGTACCACTCGGTTGCGCTTGGCCGCTACGGGCACCGGGCCCGAGGTATTGGCGGCACCATTATGGCCGTATACGATGCCAATGGCGATGGCTTGATGGATGTGGTAACCAACCTAAACGCGCACGGATTTGGTTTTGCCTGGTTTGAGCAACGCCGTGATGATCAGGGTGAAATATCGTTTGTGCAGCACATGCTGAGCGATGATTATTCGGAAGAAAGTGTGGGAGGGGTAACGTTCTCCCAACCGCATGGGGCTACCTTTGCCGATATCGATCAGGATGGGGTTCAGGATTTTATTGTTGGGAAGCGCTATTTTACCCACCTGGATAATTACTATGATCCTGACCCATACAGCCCGCCGGTGCTATACTGGTACCGAACTGTGCGAAACCCTGATGCACCAGGAGGTGCTGAGTTTGTACCCGAACTTATTCACAATCGCTCCGGGGCGGGTTCTCAGGTAACCGCAGTAGACTTGAATGACGATGGTGCCATGGATATTATCACCTCCACGAACCGGGGCACCTTTATTTTCTGGAATAAAAAGTGATGTTTTTTGATTTCTCATTTAAATGAGGCCAGTCTAAAAGTACCGATCACTGCAATACCGAAGAGCAAAAAAAACGCAATGAGTACGGGGAAAGAAACCAAACAGAAGGAAGAATAGGAAACGCCCAACAGTGCTTTTAGCTCAATCAAATCAAAGCTAAACGCAAAAATACTTCCCAAACATGGATAGCAGCTATCCTATTTGTTATCTACCTCTGCAAGTTTGCCGATAATCTCTTTACTACTTTCTGAGTAAGCCCTACTTAGCAGTCTGCATAAACGCTCTGCTCTGAGCATTGCCTGATTTTTTTGTACTGTGACGATCTCGATAATACGAATAACCCATAATCCAATGACGATGTAGATTGTGAGTCTGAGCTAGGAATCTACCCGGGTGAATAGGACCAGTCTTAAATCCATTACCTGAGCACCAGGAATGTCCAGCGCTTTTAGGAGAAGAGTATTCTTTCCCTTTTCCAGATGGATTACTCCCAGCGGTAAGGGTTTAAAATCTTTGGTGTACGACTCCATACGCGGAACCCGGTCGTATTTCTGACCCACCAGGGGCGGATCATGTGCTTCGGTAATCTGACCGGTCATTGAACTGGAGCCTATTGAAAATTCAAAGGTAGCCCCAATATCTGGTTTTGGACAGGTGTAATACACGGTGACCTCAAAATCGCCTTCGGCCAGTACGTCTACATCCCAGGTAATACTATCATTAACGCTCACCCAATGGGTGAGGTAGGTACAGTTGGGGTACTTATTTGATCGCTTAATGTGCCCGTGGGGAATAGCATCTCGAGCGGGCAATTGCGTATATACGCTTTCCAGATGTCCCAGTGGAAAAGGACGTTCATCTTCCTTATTCAATTCGGCCAGTACAGTTTTATTCCATTGGTCTGCGGCCTGCGTCATTTGTGCTGTCACTTCAGGTTCTTGCTCGGCAATATTCTGAGTCTGCCCCGGATCTTGCTCCATGTTAAAGAGATGGCCACTACCGTCTAGCCGAAATGTCTGGCTTCGGACGCTGGTCTGACCGTTCCAGTGCTGGAAAATATACCGATCCGGCCAGGTGATTTTGGGTTGAAACAGTAAGGGCTTGAGGCTTATACCATCTAAGGGACGATTAGCGGAAGGCTTGATACTGGCCAGATCCGTCATGGTTGGAAGCAGATCAATCACGCTCGCTATGGGAGTAACCACCGTGTTAGCGTTTATGTGTCCTGGCCAGCGGATGAACAGGGGGGAACGGACTCCTCCCTCATCGGTAGAAC
>JAVKCN010000104.1:0-2938 GCA_040222715.1 Cyclobacteriaceae bacterium
CAACTGATATTAGTGAGTTCAGAAAATAATGATAGTAGCAAGGCAGTGGTAACCATCCTTTCACGCAGATCTTATCCGGCTCGTTTGGACGTACTTCCCATCTATAGGAACAGAATGCCTGATAAGAATTGAATACCTAAGGATTCTATCTTACCAGACATTCCGTACCCTTTTAATGAAGTTCATTTCTATCTTCCAAGAAAAGCTCTGCTGGAATGTTACATGGCGAGCATCTCTTCCCGTTGCCAGAAGCGCAGGGCAGAAGACTTTTCAATAAAACCTTCCACATCACCCGGATAACTCAGAGAAAGACAGGCTTCATCCAAACTGCTGGCAATCCCTGCTTTCTCTAGTAAGGCCGTAGATGCTTCTGTATAGCCAATAAACTTCCGGTGCGCGAAGGCATCCGCCACGAAGTCCCGAGCAGCCGGATGGTTGAGCAGCTTATCTTTTCCTTTGTCGGAAATAAGCACGGCTACTGCATCAAACAGTACCGACGGTCCGCCATCAATCATAAAATCTACCTCCTGCTTTTTACCATCGCTCAGCATGACTCCCCCAATCTCCGGAGCCACGATATTGACCATACCGCCAGCCTCGGTAATTTTGTTTTTCAGTTCACTCAGTAGCGTGGCATCAGTACCTTCGGACACCAGGATACCCAGCTTGCGACCTTTAAAGGTCTTGGGAGTATTTTTCACAATACTCAGAGCGGGAGATTCTTTCAGATCCATCATGGTAGGCTTGGCTGCCTCCGCGGCGGCGGGCATTTCCTTAATTCCAAGATTGGTCGCTACTTTCTTAGCCAGATCTTCGTCCACATTCAGCAGATGCGAAACCATACGTATCCGAATCTCTTCTCGCTCTACCCGGCTCAGCTCAAAGGTAAAGGCACTGGCGATGTGGTTCTGCTCAGTTTTGGTCTGGCTGATATAGAACTGCCGCGCCTGAGAGTAATGATCGGCAAAACTCTCGGAGCGGACGCGCAATTTAGGCCCTTCTACCTCCTGAGGATAGCTCTGGAAGCCTTTAGGGGTTTCTCTAGGCCCTCCGTTACTACCCCAGGAGTTGGGCTCGTAATTAGCCCGGCCTTTCGGATTGTGCATGGCCATATGCCCATCCTGCTGGAAATTGAAAAACGGGCACTTGGGAGCGTTGATTGGAATATGGGTGAAATTAGGACCACCCAGACGCTTTAACTGGGTATCAAGGTAAGAGAAGTTACGCCCCTGGAGCAGGGGATCATTGGTAAAGTCAATGCCCGGCACGATGTTCTGCGTGCAGAAGGCCACCTGCTCGGTCTCGGCAAAGAAGTTATCCACGTTGCGATCCAGCACCAGCCGCCCTACCTTACGGACCGGCACTACTTCTTCGGGGATAATTTTGGTGGCATCCAGCACATCAAAGTCAAACTTTTCGGCAAAGTCTTCGTCAAACAGCTGTAACCCCAGCTCCCACTCCGGATAGTTGCCTTCCTCAATGTTGGTCCACAGATCCCGGCGATGAAAATCCGGGTCGGCTCCGTTGATCTTTACTGCCTCATTCCATACTACAGATTGTAGCCCGAGCTTGGGTTTCCAGTGAAACTTTACAAAGGTGGACTTACCCTCGGTGTTGACCAGACGGAACGTATGCACTCCAAAGCCTTCCATAAACCGAAAGGAGCGGGGAATGGCCCGGTCCGACATCACCCACATCAGCATATGCGTGCTCTCGGGCATCAGCGAAGCAAAATCCCAGAAGTTATCGTGGGCCGACTGGGCCTGCGGAAAGCCTCGATCCGGCTCCGGTTTTACCGAATGGATCAGGTCAGGAAACTTGATGGCATCCTGGATAAAGAAGACCGGAATATTATTACCTACTATATCCCAGTTACCCTCTTTAGTATAGAGTTTAACGGCAAAGCCGCGCACGTCGCGAGCCAGGTCAAAGGAACCTTTATTACCGGCCACCGTGGAAAACCGCACAAACGCTGGGGTTTTTTCTCCCGCCCGCTGAAATATATCCGCCGACGTGATATCAGAGAGCGACTCGTAGGCTTCGAAAAAGCCGTGGGCACCATAGCCCCGGGCATGCACCACCCGCTCCGGAATGCGTTCGTGGTCAAAATGAAAGATCTTCTCACGCATGATATGATCTTCCAGTAGCGTTGGCCCCCGAGAACCAGCCTTCAGAGAGTTCTGGTCATCGCGAACCGGTGCCCCCTGCTGGGTGGTCAACACCTGATCGCCTTTGGTTACTTGGTGGGTTTCGCCCCCTTTTCCCTGTTCTACCTGCTGATCGAAAAAAGTGGCTCGTGTCTGATCTGAATTAGAATTTGCCATAAGGTTGGTTAAAAAATTTATATGATAAAAAAGTATATTACAGAACAAATCTTAACGGGAATACCTATACTGTTCTCCTCTTAGCCTATTTCGCTACCAGCTTATCCTCGCAGGTTGATTGAAGATTCTGCTTAAGCAGCCTTACGAGATCCCTTAAAAATTAAAAAATAAAGTTCAAGATAACCGGAGTTGAGCGTAATATCAGATAGCCATATACCGGAACATCCGTTTACCTAGTAAAAACATCCATACCGGAACATCCGTTTACCTAGTAAAAACATCCATTACCCCATACTTCTTCACGTATCAGGGCTTAGCATCAGCAAAACTATCATACCTCTTGGATGTTTTAATTGCATAAATATTTAAATTTAAATAAGCACTAAGACATAATTAAGTTATAGATAGGAAGTTTTTAGAAAACTCAATACACAACTCATCGTCATATTTTTTGATAATGTTGAAAATAGCCTCCTTAAGCGTACTTACTGAGGCATAATCTTCTGCTGTCTACCATTCATATTTCATTTTCCTCCACAGTATCTCCATTAGATTTAATTGAGGAGAATACGTTGGTAGGAAAATCAAGTCCAGATCTTTCTGTGCCCAAACGT
>JAVKCN010000105.1:0-47724 GCA_040222715.1 Cyclobacteriaceae bacterium
TCTGCTTCTTCCGATCCCGATGGCAGCATTGCTGCTTATGCCTGGAGCTGGGCGGGTGGAGGGACCGCTTCCGGAGTGAATCCAACTGTGATTCTGCCTACCGGTGCCACCACGGTTACCCTGACTGTTACTGATAATGCCGATGCAACGGATACGGATCAGGTCATTATCACGGTGAACCAACCTGCTAACCTGCCACCCACTGCCAATGCCGGACCTGACCAAACTGTTGTGGATGAAGACCGAAACGGACAGGCCAGCGTAACGCTGGATGGTTCTGCTTCTTCCGATCCGGATGGCAGTATCGACGCTTATGCCTGGAGCTGGAGTGGGGGAGGATCGGCTACCGGGGTGAATCCCAGTGTTATTTTGCCTACTGGTGCCACTACGGTTACTCTGACCGTCACTGATAATGCTGGAGCGACTGCTTCTGATCAGGTCATCATTACTGTGAACCAACCCGCTAATCTGCCACCCACTGCCAATGCGGGTCCCAATCAAACCGTGACCGATACCAATGGCAATGGAACTGAAGATGTAACCCTGGATGGCTCTGCTTCTGCTGATGCGGATGGCAGTATCGACGCTTATGCCTGGAGCTGGGAAGATGGTGGATCAGCGAGCGGAGTGAGTCCAACTGTAAACCTGCCTATCGGTGCCACCACCATTACCCTGACCATCACCGATAATGCTGGAGCGACTGCTTCTGATCAGGTCATTATCACTGTTAATGCGCCAGCTGCACCAACCTTTTCACTCAGCAATGCTGAAGTATTAGAGAACGAGGAGGTAGGAACAAAAGTAGGTGATTTTAGTACAGCAAGTGCTATTACACTTAGTTACACTCTGCCCAACGGGCAGCTGGATAACCAATTTTTTAGCATTGAAAATGGAAATGAATTGGTTACCGATGCCGTATTTGACCGGGAAGCAAAAGCATCATACACCATACGAGTAAGGGCTAATTATCTGGCAGGATTTGCCATACAGGAATTTACCATCACGGTTACCAATGTTGCAGAACCGCCCACGGATATCACGCTTACGCCTAGCTCGGTAAATGAAAATGAGCCTAAGAACACTGAGGTTGGCACATTTTCAGTTACGGGTGGCGAATCGGCTTCGGTCAGTTATCAGTTTGTTAATGGTGCTAATGATAATGGTTCCTTCCGCCTGGATGGGAATCGGTTGCTTACCAATGCAGTCTTCGACCGGGAAGTTAAATCTTCTTATACCATCCGAGTAAGAGCCATTGGCGAGGCTCCTTTTGCTAAAGACTTTACAATCAACATTACCAATGTTAACGATGCTCCCACCATTAGTGTAACAAACGACCGAATTCTCTTTGCCGAAGGGGATGATCCGGTAAGAATTCTCACCGATATCACGGTAGCGGATGTTGATAATCCCGTGTTGAGTAGTGCTACCCTCACTTTCGTCAATAATTTTGTGAGCGACGAAGATGAACTCGTTAGTGATAAGGGCACCTGGAATAGTACTACCGGTGAACTGGTAATTACGGGCCCTATCTCCATCGCTGACTTGCAAAAGGAGCTACGAAATGTCCGGTATAAAAATAACAAAACGATAAATCCTACTTCCAGTGCCCGCGAAATTCGGGTAGTAGTCAATGATGGAGCGCTTGATAGTAATAATGAACGGATCTTTGTATTGGTAGACAACCCCAATGTCCCCCCTGCAATTACTGATGTTGAATTACAAACTCCGGAAAATCAGCCGCTCACACTTACTTCGGCTAATTTTGAGGGCAATTATGAAGATGCTGACGATGATTTTCCTAACCAGATCTACATAGAATCCACTCCTTCTAATGGTGTACTCACTGTAGATGGTCAGGTGATTACCAATACCTCGATTGTGGAAAACCGCCCTCGGGGGTTTTTGGTAGACTTTAGTGCAATTGAAAACTTTGTCTATACCCCCATTGATAACTTTAATGGCACGGACGAATTTCGCTGGAATGTATACGATGATGATAATGGAGCGAATGGTGCCCAGGTTTCCATCACCGTTAGTCCGGTCAATGATGCTCCCAGTATTACGGCTCCCATCCAGCTTAGCACCCAGGAAAGCGAACCATTACCCTTAGATGGCATTAGCTATGAAGACCCGGATAACGATGTGCTTTCTGTCATTCTTTCGGTTACCGATGGCTTTTTACTGGTTGATCCCTCGCTTTCTGAAAGTGTTTCTGTGCTGGATGGCGATGATAACGGTGCCAAGCGTCTGCAAGTGGAAGGTACCGCGACTGACCTGGCAGCCATCATGGAAGGCATTGCGTATATGGCCAACGAGACTCCGGCTGAGAGGGATGAGCTGAGCATCGTGCTAACAGATTCCCCTTCCAATGCTTCAGGCGCGTTTACCGATGAGGCCACGGTGGCGATTGTTATTACGCCCAATAACGATGCTCCGGTACTCTCTTCCATTGAGGAAGGTCCCTTAGCATATGAAGAAAACAGCGAACCGGTGCTACTTACCGAGACGTTGGTGGTAACCGACGAAGAAAATAATAATATTCTGGCAGCCGTCCTGACAATTGTGGACGGCGAGGAGGGCGATGAGCTAATATTTAACGATACGGAAGCTATTCAGGCTTCTCTTAATAATAATGAGCTCTTGCTTCAGGGTGAGGCTTCTCTGGAGGCTTATCAGGCGGCTATTCGTACGATTCTTTTTGTAAGCTCCAATGACAACCCCAGTGCCACTCCCCGAGTAATTCAGATTCAGGTAACCGATGTAAATAACGGGATAAGTAATGTTGTTAACCGAGCGATAGAAATCACTCCGATTGACGACATCACGATGATTGAACAAGTGGATGAGGAAGTTTTTTATATTATTGGCAGTGAGCAAATTAATCCATTTCCTAATGGCGTCATCTCCGACCCGGACAATGCAACGCTCGCAAGTCTGACCGTTCAGTTTGAGGAGGACTCATTTACGCCGGGAACAGATGTGCTGGCCCTTGCCCAAACAACTGGAGTTTCTATTAACTGGAATGAGACCAATGGTATTTTATCTATCAATGGTGAGGCTGAGCTGGCAACGTATCAAAATCTGTTGCAGGCTATTGCTTTTCAGCATGGTGGAACCGAAGTAGCGGACAAAACCTTATCCATCACTACGACTACCCCCAATGAGGCCAGCAATTCGGTCACCCAACTGATCAGAATTGTATTTAATCAGCCTCCTCAGTTGACCAACATTGAACTTAATATCAATAGCGGTGAGGTTTATTCCTTTACCCCGGAGACTTTCCTGGAAGCATATACCGATCCTGATAATTTTCCTATCGAAGGCGGATTTGAAGCAGTACTTATTACCTCTTTACCTGAAACCGGGCAGTTGCGCCTCAGCCAGGAACCCATTACTCAAGCCCAGTTAGGCTCAGAAGGCTTATTGATTGAGCGAGAGGATATTCCCTTATTAAGTTATGTGATGCCTTCCAATGAGACCACTTCTGATATGTTCTCCTGGAATGCAACCGACGGAGCAGAGTTTGCAGAACAAAATGCAACTGTTACTTTTACGATTAATTTACTTTCGGTTAGTTTAGGGAATGAAGTGGAGGAAATTTGCAATGGAGAATCTGTCACGTTAATGGCTGTCACTGAAAGCGGTGAGGCTCCATTTAGCTATGAATGGACATGCGATCTAGGTAATTGCGCCATTAGCGGAACAGAAGCATCGGCAAGTGTTTCTCCGACTGAGAGCAGCACCTACCAGGTAACCGTGACTGATGCCAATGGCATTCAGACAAGTAGCTCGGTACAAGTGAATGTTACTGATTGTGCACTGGTTATTCCTTCCGGATTTACACCCAACGGTGATAATGTGAATGATACCTGGCAATTACAGAATATCAGCACATTTGAGAATAAAATTGTAGAAGTGTATGATCGCTATGGCCATCAGGTGTTTTACTCAAATAACTACTCGGCCCCCTGGACCGGAGAGTATGAGGGTAAAAAATTACCAACAGGCACCTATTACTACCGAATAGAGTTGGATGGTGGTACCCAAAGTTACCAGGGTAAAGTAACGATATTACAGTAATGCTGAAGTTTGATTTTTTTTATAAATCCCTACATTTTTTTGGAGGCATTCTCTTACTTATGCTTGCAGGGAATCTCCGTGCCCAAAATCTGGGAAGTATTGAGGGTAATCAAATTAACTACCCGGAAGGAGAAAGCCCGGTATTGGTGACCGATGCGATAAGCGTGAGTGGAAATGCACCAATTTCTTTTGCTACCATTGCTTTTGCCTCAGGATACGAAGCTGGGGAAGACACCCTGATGTATGAAGGTGACTCAGGCTTATTTCCGGTTTTTAATGAGGAGGAGGGCATATTGTACTTGTTAAGCTATCCGGCCGGAACTACCAGAACAAGTGCAGAAGTGCAGGCGGCGCTTCGGTCGGTTTACTACCAGAACACCAACGAGGCTAATCCTAAAACCCAGGGAAGAAGCATCGCATTTACCGTTTTTAATAAGGAAGAGGATGCCAGTAATACCCTCTCCCGAAACATCGTGGTTCGCGGTGAAAACGATCCCCCTACCCTACGCAGCCCTTCCAATGCGCCCGTAGTGGTGAATAGTCTGATTGAAGCGGTGACTATTACAGAGGACCTGATTGTAGGCGACCCTGATGATAATATTATCGTAGGGGCTACGGTGGAAATTAACCAGTCTCGTTTCGGCGACCAGCTGAACTTTGGCAGCAACAGTAATGATAATATTCAAATTCAGCCGGTAGAAAACAGTAATAATCGCAGCCTGGTGCTTTCCGGACGCGACTCTCGGGAGAATTACCAGAAAGCGTTACGGGCTATCTCTATTTCCAATATTTTCACGGCACAAGGGTTCAAGGGTAATCGTTTGATTACCATGCAGATTACGGACGAAGACGGCACTGCCAGCACAATGTTCTCCCAATACGTACACGTGTCTAGTCAGGGAAATGGAGATAATATACCTCCCAGCGTAAAAGATATTTCTGGCACTACCCAAGAAAATAAGCCTTTCGTCTTTCAGCAGCAGCAATTTCTCCAGGCTTATGAGGATGCCGGTCAGTCCCAGTTTGACTTTATCCGCATCCTATCATTACCAGCACACGGCTACTTAACATTAGATGGGACGGTCATTGACGCAGATTATATTGTGGATGACAATGGAGTCGTAGACCGGGTTGATTTAAACAACTTGCGTTACACTCCGAACGAGGGCTTTACTGGCACAGACTCTTTTGAGTGGAATGCCACCGATGGGACCGACTTTGCTGCGAACCCGGCTTTGGTAAGTATCAATGTACAACCGCTTGCCATTCCTTTATCCATCACTGTTCCGGATGGGGCTCAGGTAGACGAGGATGGCATCACGATTTTGCCTCCCATCACTGTAACCTCGACTCCCACGGCTTCCATCAATGTAAAATTGGCAGTAGAAAACGGGCAGCTCTTTCTCAACCCACTACTGTTACCATTCATTAATTTTTCAGATGATAACCAAAGCGGTAGCGCCTTAGAATTTACAGCTTCCGCCCAGGTCATCACCTACGTATTAAGTGGTTTACAATACCAGCCCAACACCAATGTATCGGGTAGCGATTTGCTGAATATCACAGTTGCCTCAGCCGGGGCTACCGAAGAAGGAGTACTTTCTATTACCATTATCCCCATCGACGACCCAATTGTTTTATCCAATATAGAACCTGACACACTGATCTATCAGGAAAATGATGTTCCCCTTGCGATTACCAACGAACTGGTACTCAGTGACCCGGATGGGGCAACGGCGGTTGTATCGGCGACGATCACGGTGCTGGAAGGGTTTGATACCAGCCAGGATTCAATCACCTACACCCTCACCGGAGGAGTCAGTGCCCAGCGGCAGGATAATCAGGTACTTTTTACCGGGGAAAGCAGTTTATCGCAATACCAATCCATTTTACGCTCAGTAGCATACCAGAATACCAGTGACAATCCTACTGCCGGATTCCGTACGTTCGAGTTTGTGGCTAAAGATGAGAACGATAGCATTAGCAACACGGTATTCCGTACCCTCACTGTCGTTCCGGTAGATGATAGTACGTTTCTTTCCACTGCTGAATCAGATTCGCTCAATTTTGTATTAGGTAGTGACCCGGTACCCCTTGCCCCTACGCTTACCCTCACCGATGTGGATAGTGATAGTCTGACGCGCCTGACCGTCACCTTTGAGATAGGGTATGACCCAAACGTAGATACATTATTGGTGGAATTGCCAGACGGAATGAGCGCTTCCTGGGATGATGCGGAGGGTGTATTGTTAATCGAGGGCAAAAATTCCCTGGAGGTATATCAGACGATTATTCGCTCCTTGCAGTATCGGTATGCAACCCTGGAAGCACAACCCGACCGAGAGGTAATTATTCAGGTGTTCAATGAAGACACTCCCAGTAACCCGATTACTCGAATAATCATCCTTGTAGAAAATGAACCCCCGCTGCTTACTGATTTTGAGAAAAAACTCGTGCAAAATGATTCTCTGAGCTTTTCCTCAGAAGATTTTTTAGCCTACTACAATGACCCCGACAACTTTCCTTCAGTAGATCGATTCAGTAGCCTTCGGATTGTTGTCTTACCTACTCAGGGAGCCCTGCTGGTTTCCGGAGACACCATTACCCAGGCTGAAATTGATGCGATCGAGGGCGGTTTTTTCATCAATTCCGAAAATATCGCCCAGCTAAAGTATATTCCTAACCCTGATTATACTGGAACCGACCAGTTTGGCTGGAATGCCTTTGATGGCGCCGAACTGGCTCAGGAAAGTGCCAGCGTAAACCTTACCATTGTTCCAGCCTTATCCATTACCTTATCTGAACCAATCGAAATATGTCCGGGAGAAACCGTACCACTTTCGATAGAAGTACTCACCGGCGAAGCTCCTTACACCTATGCCTGGACGTGCGACCAGGAAAACTGCCGCATTACCACGGCTGCCGATGGGGCAACAATCAGTGTGAATCCGATAGAAACCACCAGCTATATTTTCCGGATAGAAAGTGCTGAAGGGCTGGATAGTATTCAGGATACCATTACAGTATCAGTACTGGACTGCTCGGGTATTCCTTTAGAAATACCTTCAGCATTTACTCCCAACGAGGATAATATCAATGACCAATGGATATTTCCTAATGCAGCGATATTTTCATCTATTCAGGTTGAAGTATATGATCGCTTCGGGCATACGGTATTCCAAAGTACTAATTATCAGAATAACTGGAATGGTACTTACGAAGGAGACAAACTACCCACCGGCACCTATTATTACCAAGTAGTAGTCAACCAGGGACTACAAGAACATACGGGGACAGTAACCTTATTGCAATGATGAAGAGATTTTACCCTATACAATTAATGTTAGTTTTGGCGGTTTTACTGCTTACGGTTGAAGGCGTTTCGGCCCAGCAGCTTTTCCGCCTAACCCAGTACTTCCAAAACCCGATGTCGATCAATCCGGCGACTACCGGCATAGAGGGCTTTATGGATGTGAAAATAGGGTATCGCCAGCAGTGGTCTGGTTTAGACGGTGCCCCGGAAACCTATTACATCAGCGCGCATGCTCCGCTGCGAAGTAGCGGAGGAGAATCTAATTACCAGAATAATTCTCTTCGCATCAGCAATCCATCACTTTACGACCGCATGGGTAGCTCCCGGGGGTTTTCAACGGGTAATTCTGTAAAACATGGCCTGGGTGGGTATATCACCAACGATACGCAGGGCATTTTTGCCCAGACTTCCGGCTTTGTTTCCTATGCCTCCCACTTTGCTTTAGGTGATCAGCTTCGCCTCTCCGTAGGGGTATCTGGCGGGGTTGTCAACCGCCTGATTGATGTTTCCAGTGTCTCGGTGCTAGAACCCAATGACCCAACATATCTGGCCTACCAGAACCAGCAAGGCCGCACCACAAACTTCGACGTGAATGCCGGAATATTTTTATACAGTGATTTATTCTATGCCGGCTATTCAGCGGCCCGAATTTTTCAAAACAGATTGTATACCGACAGTGAGATTACCGGCCAGCAGCAACTTACGCATTTTGGTATGCTGGGTATTCGCCTGAACCTATCCGAAGCACTATTGTTGGTGCCGGGGGCGTTTGTTGGATACGATGGCATAAATCCCTTAACGTATGACGTAGGGGCTCGATTAAAGTTAAGAGACCTGCTTTGGTTTGGTGCTTCTTACCGAAATACCAAAACCATGGCCGGCATGGCGGGGATTTCTATCAATAACACCTTCAATATAAGCTACTCCTACGATTATGGATTTTCGGGCATCAACAATTTTCAGTCAGGAATTCACGAGGTAACCCTGGGTTTTGAATTATTTAATCAGCGTCAGGTAGCGCCCTATTTGTGGTAATGCAAACAGAGAATTTTATGAAACGCATCAGACTCTATATCATATTCGTGCTTTCTGGGATCACCTTACCAGGTATTAGCCAGACCTACTTCTTTTCCGACCCTGTCGTACTCAATGATACGATCAACAGTGCCGCAGAGGAAAGTTACCCGCTTTATTCTGCCAATGACAGCACACTGTATTTTGTCCGGTCTTTGTATGCTCAGAATACCGGCGGGATGCGTTCCGGCCAGGATATCTGGTACAGTAAGCAACAACCCACCGGCATGTGGTCAGAGCCTACCAACAATATGGAGCATCTGAATAACCGTAATAACAACGCGGTAATAGGCATCAGCCAGACGGGTAATACGCTCTATCTGCTCAATGCATACCAGTCAGATGAGGAAGAAGAACCGGGCATGGCTTTTAGCTTTGGCATGGATCAAAACTGGCGCGAACCCAACAACATTAATATTCCGGGCCTCACGCAAAAGCTCGGGAATTATTACGGCATCTATGTAACTCCTACTGAAGATGTGGCGGTAGTATCTATACAGAATGAGACTTCTAAGGGCATGGAGGATTTGTATGTTACTGAGAAAAATCAGGATACCGGAGAATGGGGTGACCTGATCCATCTGGGCGAAGACGTGAACACCGAAGGGTACGAAATCTCACCGTTTTTATCAGAAGATAAGAAAACGCTGTTTTTTGCCAGCAATGGCCACCCCGGCTATGGCAATGCTGATATTTTTGTAAGCTACCGACAGGATACTTCCTGGACGCAATGGAGCAAGCCTGAGAACCTGGGGGATGGCATTAATTCAGCCGGGTTTGATGCCTACTTATCCGTTACCGGAAACGGTAGTGTTTTCTTTGTCAGCAACCGCTACGGCCGGTCGGCTGATATTTATCAGTCCCGTATGATCAGTCGGGAAGAACGGGAAGAGCAACTGGCCAGCCGGATTGTGGGCGGCGGACCTGGCACCTTATCTAATACTAACGCTGAAAACACTCAGAGCAGCCAGGATATAGAAATGGATGAAGAAACCCGGGCTTTATTAGAAGAGACACAGGCCCTGCTCGATGAATTCAAAAAAGTGAATACCGACGGAAGTACGACGACTCCTGCCACCGGCAATAGCGATAATAAACCCGAAAAGGAATTTGAAGAAAATATTGTCTACTTTAACCTCAACTCCAGCCAGTTGCTTCCTACTTCCTACAATGATCTGAAAGAATCTACGACTATTTTAAAAGACAATCCTGATCTTTTTGCAGAAGTGGTAGGCCATGCCGATGACTCCGGGGGGAAAGATTATAATTTGAAGCTTTCTATTGAACGAGCGCAATCGGTGAAGCGGTTCCTCATCAATCAGGGTATTGACGAAACCCGGATTATCACCTATGGAAAAGGGGCTACACAACCCCTTAGTAACAATACCAACCCCGACGGGCGGCGCCAAAACCGACGCGTCGCAATCGGTTTTGGCCAATAAACGTACCTTTTGTTAGCCAAAGCACGACATTAACTGTCATGCTTTGGCTTCTACGGTGTCTTCCTGCAACAGCCTTCTGAGAATCTTTCCTACGTTTGACTTAGGAAGTTCTTTACGAAATTCAATATGCTTAGGCACCTTATAAGCCGTCAGATTCTCCTTACAGTACCCCAGCAACTCTTCTTCCGTTAATGAGGGGTCTTTTTTGACTACAAAAATTTTCACCACTTCCGTAGACCGGGCGTCTGGCACCCCAATTGCGCCTACTTCCAATACCTTTTCGTGTCCGGATACAACATCCTCAATCTCATTCGGATAAACATTAAACCCGGAGACATTAATCATTTCCTTCTTACGATCCACAATTTTGAAAAACCCATCCTCGTTTATCACTCCAATATCTCCGGTTTTGAACCAGCCGTCGTCAGTAAAAACGTGTTTGGTTTCCTCCGGCCGATTCCAGTAGCCCGACATTACCTGCGGGCCTTTCGCGTAAATTTCTCCGGGCTCTCCCACTGGTACTTCCACTCCTTCATCATTTACAATCATGATCTGCGTACTAGGGACTGGTATGCCAATGGTACCAATGCGCACATGGCCAGCCAATGGAATGTTAGAGGTCAGTACCGGCGAGGTTTCGGTCAATCCGTAACCTTCTGCGACTGGCACTCCGGTTTTCTTCTTCCAATGCTCAGCAACGGAAGTCTGCATGGCCATCCCACCGGCACTGGTAATTTTCAAATGAGAAAAATCAACTCCATCAAAATCAGGATGATTTACCAGCCCATTGTAAAGGGTATTGAGCCCCGTGATAACGGTAAAAGGGTACTTTTTTAGTTCTTTAATAAACCCTTTCATATCACGGGGGTTCGTGATCAATACGTTTCTGGCCCCAATTTTCATCATGGCCAGGCAGTTGACTGTCAGCGCATAAATATGGTAAAGCGGCAATGCCGTAATCATGGTTTCTATTCTTTTCTCCAACCGCACCGACATCCAGGCCGAAATCTGCTCCATATTCGAAATCAGATTGGTATGCGATAAAACAGCACCTTTGGAAACGCCGGTAGTACCTCCTGTATACTGAAGAAATGCTGTATCGCTACCTTGCATAGCAACACGTTTAAAAGTACGTTGGCTCCCCCGTTTCAGGGCATCATTAAATTTTACCGCCGTGGGCAGGTGGTAGGCAGGCACCATTTTTTTAATGTACTTGACTACACTATTGACAATGGTCTTTTTTAAGCCACCCAGCTGATCGCCAATTTCCGTAACCACAATGTGCTTGACGGAGGTATCCGCAAGAATTTTCTCCAGATTATAAGCAAAATTGGCCAGTATGATGACCGCCACCGCTCCTGAATCATTAAACTGATGCTTCATTTCCCGGGCCGTATACAGGGGATTCACATTCACCACGATCAGGCCCGCCCGTAAAGCTCCCAGCATCGCAATCGGATACTGTAGCAAATTAGGCATCTGTATAGCTATCCGGTCTCCTTTGGATAACCCCAGGTCTTGTTGCAGATATGCCGCAAAATTGCAGGAAAGCCGATCCAGATCATCAAATGTAATGGTAGCTCCCATGCAAACAAACGAAGGGAGAGGTCCATACTCTTTAATACACTGTTCTAATAAATCAACCAGCGACGTATATTGATGGGGATCTATTTCATGAGGAATGCCCTCGGGATACTGCTTAAACCAGGAAAATGTTTTCACTTCCATTATTTACAAAATCATTTGTTGTCAATTGTACAAATTGTAACGAAATTTACCTTTGTAAATTAGCAATTCTTCAATAAAAAAGGAAGCAAAGGTAAGTTTTGAGGTGGAAGGAAAGCACAAAAAAAAGGTCATGAATCTTCATGACCTTTTCCAGAAACAACATTAACCCAAAAATAAAAGCTGTAGGGGAAGGAGTCGAACCTCCACGGAGCGGTTAGCCTGCCAAGGCAGGTTTATCCCGTTGTCTCCACCCTCGAGACGGGAGGGCATGGCTGCCAATTTCATCACCCTACAGTGTGTAAGCCAGACAGTAGCTTATTTGATTACTTAACGAATGCTAAATTAATAAGTTCTCTATTAACTTAAAAAATATTTAATAAATTTGGTAAAAATTTATATCTATCGTAATTTAACGCCGAAATTATTAGATTAAACCCAATTTGCAGCACCAAAATGAGTAAAAATTTAGAAATTGATAACATTGATCTTAAAATCCTCGCATTACTGTCAGAAGATGCCAAAATTCCCTACACTGAAATAGCTAAAAAAGTATATGTTTCGGGTGGTACGGTGCATGTTCGTATGCGAAAAATGGAGGAAATGGGGATTGTTCAGGGAACAACGCTGAACATGGACTACTCCAAGCTTGGATACGATATTACTGCATTTTTGGGTATCTATCTGGAAAAAAGCTCTCTATACAATAGTGTTGTCGAAGATCTTAAGAAAGTACCCGAAGTAGTAAAGATACATTACACTACTGGAAACTACAGCATTTTTATAAAAATTCATTGTCGGGATACCAGGCACTTGCGAGAAGTACTTCATGACAAAATTCAGAGAATTGACGGCATTGTTCGTACCGAAACCCTGATCTCTCTAGAAGAAAGCTTAAATCGCCATATTCAGCTAGGCGAATAATTCTTTTATTAGCAGATTATGCAACCACCCTTGTTTAAACTCGTTCTAAATAAGAGTAACGGTAAGCTATAAATTCTGCCAAATTATCGCCATTTTCCCGGAACGATTCTTTCGGTGGCATGTTATTCTTACGACAATAAATTAACTTCCGCTATGAGCAAAGACAATCAGATTCTGGAGGAGTTCGCTCAATCCGATTATAAGTATGGTTTTGAGTCCAATATTGAGCAGGAATCCGCTCCGAAAGGATTGAATGAGGATACAGTACGTTTTATCTCTGCCAAAAAGGAAGAGCCGGAGTGGTTACTGGAATGGCGCCTGAAGGCGTATCGCCACTGGCTGACTTTGAAAGAACCTACCTGGCATAACGTTTCCTTTCCTGATATTGATTATCAAGACATTATATATTACGCCGCGCCCAAACAGAAGGTACGCCCCAAAAGTTTGGATGAAGTAGATCCTGAATTACTGGATACCTTTAAACGATTGGGTATTTCTCTGGATGAGCAGAAACGATTGAGCGGGGTAGCGGTAGATGCAGTATTTGATAGTGTATCGGTAGCAACCACATTTAAAGATAAGCTAGCCAAATTAGGTATTATCTTTTGCTCCTTCAGTGAAGCGGTGCGAGAGCATCCTGAGTTGATCCGTAAATATATTGGTTCAGTCGTACCGGCAGGAGACAATTATTTTGCTGCCCTCAACTCCGCTGTATTCAGTGACGGCTCTTTCTGTTATATTCCTAAAGGAGTGCGTTGCCCCATGGAGCTTTCCACTTACTTCCGCATCAACGCCGCCAATTCAGGGCAATTTGAACGTACCCTGATTGTGGCTGAAGAAGGTTCATATGTGAGCTATCTGGAAGGATGTACGGCACCGATGCGAGATGAAAATCAACTGCACGCCGCCGTCGTTGAATTATACGCAGCCAAAGATGCTGAAATCAAGTATTCCACTGTCCAGAACTGGTATCCCGGAAATAAAGAAGGGAAAGGTGGTATTTATAACTTTGTGACCAAACGCGGCATCTGCGCCGGAGATCACGCCAAAATATCCTGGACACAGGTAGAAACCGGTTCGGCCATTACCTGGAAATATCCCAGTTGCATTCTCAAAGGAGATCATTCAATCGGTGAATTTTATTCGGTAGCTGTTACCAACAACCGTCAGCAGGCGGATACCGGGACTAAAATGATCCATATTGGGAAAAACACCCGTAGCCGGATTGTATCCAAGGGGGTTTCTGGCGGATTTAGCCAGAATAGCTACCGGGGGCTGGTGAAAGTAATGAAACGTGCTGAAGGGGCTCGTAATTTTTCTCAGTGCGATTCGCTGTTGATGGGCGATCAGTGCGGAGCCCATACCTTCCCATACATTGAATCGGATAACAGCTCAGCCCACATTGAACACGAAGCTACGACTTCCAAAATTGGCGAAGACCAGATTTTCTACTGTTTGCAACGTGGTATTGATGAGGAAGATGCTGTCGCCTTAATCGTCAATGGTTACTGCAAGGAGGTATTGAATCAACTTCCCATGGAGTTCGCGGTAGAAGCGCAGAAACTGCTGGCCCTCACATTGGAGGGAAGTGTAGGATAATTGATAAAACGATATGTTGAACTTTGCGAAATCAGAAGTGTTGTGCTTCTGATTTCGTTGCTATAATACCTATCTTATGATAAAAATTACTGATTTACACGCCCGTGTAGAAGAAAAAGAAATACTTAAAGGAATCAATCTGGAAGTGAAAGCGGGCGAAGTACATGCCATCATGGGACCTAATGGTTCCGGCAAAAGCACTCTGGCCTCTGTACTGGCAGGCCGTGAAGAATTTGAAGTTACCGGAGGTTCGGTGCAATATATGGGGCAGGATCTGCTGGACATGGCACCGGAAGAACGTGCCCGGGAAGGAATTTTCCTGGCATTTCAATATCCGGTAGAAATTCCCGGAGTAAGCACGACTAATTTTCTCAAAACAGCCGTGAATCAGATTCGCCTGCACAAAGGTCAGGACTCGCTGGATGCTGTTTCTTTTCTTAAGATGATGAAAGAGAAAATGAAACTGGTAGACATTGACCAGTCCTTACTTAGTCGATCCCTCAACGAGGGTTTCTCAGGTGGAGAGAAGAAAAGAAACGAGATTTTCCAGATGGCCATGCTGGAACCAACCCTGGCGATCCTTGATGAAACAGATTCCGGGCTGGATATTGATGCCCTCCGCATTGTAGCAAATGGGGTTAATGCCTTGCGTAGTGAAGATAACGCCACCATTGTTGTTACGCACTATCAGCGCCTGCTCGACTACATCATCCCCGATTTTGTACACGTATTATATAATGGTCAAATCGTAAAATCCGGAACGAAAGAACTGGCGATGGAGCTGGAAGAGAAGGGATACGATTGGATTAAAGAAACCGTGGACGTAACAGCGTAAGCTGCATTCGGGTATAAATTTTTAACCGTCTGGCGGTAGTTTTCTTCCATGAACTTTACCGTAACCTGACGGTTAACGCAGACCCACACAACTATATGAATTTACAACAAGCATTTATTACGCAATATAAAGATAGAGAAACCTCTATCAACGGGCAGGGAAAAACGGCATGGCACCAGCGCCGCAAGGCGGCTTTTGCCGATTTTGAGAAGCTGGGATTTCCGTCTAAAAAAGATGAAGAGTATCGCTACACTCCCATCACTCGAGCACTGGAACGGGAATTCACGGCAGACACCCTGGCCGATGCCCCGATCAACGAGGCCTTGGTAAAGGAATTGATTCAGTCGGTAATACCGAACGATGTACAGGCGAATCAACTCATTTTTGTCAACGGGCAGTTTCAGGAAACGCTTTCCAACATTATTAGCCCTTCAGATGAGGTAAAGATTATGCCGATGTCTCAGGCTTATCAGGCCCATAGCGAACTAATTGAGCAGTATTTTGCCAAACAACCGGGTATTCAACCGGACTCTTTCGTGGCACTCAATACCGCCCTGGCACAGGAGGGCTTATTTATTCACGTACCTAAAAATAAGGTTGTTGAAGCGCCAATCCTTACCTATTTTATCAGCGACACGACACAGGGCACAAGTGTAGCCACTCCCCGCAACCTCTACATTGCCGAAACCGGCAGTAAGGTTTCCATGGTTGAGTCTTTTCATACCATTGGAACAGACGCAAGTTATCAAAATGCGGTAAGCGAAATCTGGGTGGCTCCCAATGCGTCAGTACACTACACCAAATTACAGCCCGAAAGTACCAAGGCGTATCATACCGGCACTACCGAAGTACACCAATCCCGGGATAGTCGTTTTACTGCGGTCACGATTTCGCTACAGGGAGCTATGCTTCGGAACAACCTGAATGTTGCGCTGGATGACGAACACTGCGAGACACATATGTACGGACTGTACATGCTGAATGGAAAAACCCACGTAGATAACCACACCGCGGTAGACCACCGTAAAGCCAACTCTTTCAGCAACGAGCTGTATAAGGGTATTATGGATGATCAATCGAGAGGTGTCTTCAACGGAAAAATATACGTTCGTCAGGATGCGCAGAAAACCAACGCCTTCCAGTCTAATGCCAATATTCTACTAACGAACGAAGCCTCTATTGACACCAAGCCTCAGTTGGAAATATGGGCCGATGATGTGAAATGCTCCCATGGCGCTACTACCGGCCAGATTGATAAAGAGCAGCTTTTCTACCTGCGTACGCGGGGGGTAAGCAAAGAACAGGCTACGGCTATTTTGCTTCGGGCATTTGCCGGAGATGTTCTGGAAAACATCGAACTAGACTTTATCCGTACGCAGGTAGAGGAAGTGATCGATGCACGTTTGAATAGCAACTTTTAACCAAAGTTTGGTATGAGCAGCACTGAAAATACGGTAGCGTCGCCTGCCCAACAAGAAATTAATCAGATCCGCCAGGATTTCCCGATTCTGCATCAGGAAGTAAATGGCCGCCCCCTGGTCTATTTAGATAACGCCGCGACCACGCAGAAGCCTCAGTCGGTGATAGATGCCCTAACGCATTATTACGAGCAGGACAACGCCAATATTCATCGGGGTATTCATACCCTGGCCGAGCGGGCTACGGCTGCATTTGAGGAAACCCGACAGGCTGTTCATCAGTTTATCAACTCCAACGAGCCCGAAGAAATTGTCTTTACCAAGGGAACGACGGACAGTATTAACCTGGTGGCGTCTACTTTTGGGCGTATGAATGTGCAGAAAGATGATGAAATTATCATCTCGGCTATGGAACATCACTCCAATATTGTTCCCTGGCAGATGTTGTGCGAAGAAAAAGGCGCGCACCTGAAAATTATCCCGGTGAATGACCGAGGTGAATTACTCATGAATGAGTATAAAACATTGCTATCGGCTAAAACAAAGCTGGTGAGCGTGGTATACGTATCCAACACCCTGGGAACGATCAACCCGGTAGAAGAAATCATTGACCTGGCCCACGAACAGGGAGCCAGTGTATTATTGGATGGCGCCCAATCAACTGCTTACCTCGATATTGATGTACAAGCCCTGAACTGCGATTTTTATGCATTCTCTGGCCATAAGATGTTTGGCCCGACGGGAGTAGGAGTTCTATATGGCAAACGTCGACATCTGGAAAAGATGCCCCCCTATCAGGGCGGCGGTGAGATGATCCGCAACGTGAGCTTTGAGAAAACCACTTACAACGACATTCCTTATAAATTTGAGGCGGGCACGCCCAATATTGCCGGAGTGGTCGCTTTGCGCTCAGCCATTGAATACATCAATCAAATCGGCAAAGCCACTATGCGGGTTCACGAAGAGGAATTACTCAACTACGCCCAGGAGCGATTGTCAGCAATACCTGGTCTAAGGATTATTGGCACCGCGGCCAAAAAAATGAATGTAGTTTCTTTTGTCTTCGATGATGTTTTCCATTTTGATATCGGACAAATGCTGGATGCCCGGGGCATAGCGGTGCGTACCGGACACCACTGCACTGAGCCGTTGATGAACCGCTTCGGGTTAGAAGGAACTGTGCGAGCCTCATTTGCCATCTATAACACCCCGCAGGAAATTGATCAACTTACGGAAGGATTAACCCGTATAGTAAGTATGATAAGAAAGTAATTTTATGTCCCGATCTATCCAAGAAATACAAGACGAAATTATTGAGGAGTTTGCATTGCTGGATGGTGATCCGGAAATGACTAACTTTTACATCATGGAGCTGGGTCAAAAGCTACCTCCACTGGATGAGAAATATCAAACTGAAGAAAATACTGTGAAGGGATGCCAGTCAAAGGTCTGGCTAGTTCCCTCAATGGAAGAGAGCCAAATGCACTTTGAGGCAGACAGTAACTCAGCCATTACCAAAGGGTTGGTCAGTTTGCTGGTCAGAATCTTCAATGACCAGACTCCTGACAATATTGTAGATACCGATCTGTATTTTATCGATAAAATTGGCATGAACCGGTTTATCGGCACGCAGCGATCCAATGGGTTTGCTGCCATGATTAAACAAATGAAATTGTTTGCGCTGGTAAGCAAAGAACGGCAAGCCATGGCCAAATCAGATCAAAAATAAAAATAAGTATGAGCGAGACCGCCACCACCAATACCCAGGATTTGCGAGAAAAGATCGTTGCGGCCATCAAAACCGTATATGATCCTGAAATACCGGTAGACGTGTACGAACTGGGATTGATTTACGAGATCAATGTATACCCTGTAAACAATGTATATATTTTGATGACCCTGACTTCACCGGCTTGCCCCTCAGCTGAGGCAATTCCGGCAGAGGTAGAAGGGAAAATAAAATCCATTGAAGGGGTTAGCGACGTAAACGTAGAATTAACTTTTGATCCTCCGTATACCCAGGACATGATGTCTGAGGCAGCCAAGCTAGAACTCGGCTTTTTATAAGGGCAGACTTGTTGCACGTTTCAGGCTCACCAGCGTTATAACTTCTGAAACTTACGTTGAAAAAATCCATTAATCATTATAAAACAGATAAATCATATGTATCCCGAAGAATTAGTAGCGCCCATGCGCACCGACTTAACCTCCGCCGGGTTTAGCGAATTTACGACGGCTGAGGAAGTAACCAGTCATCTGGAAAATCAAAAAGGCACCACGCTGATGGTGATCAACTCCGTTTGCGGTTGTGCGGCAGGTGCGGCTCGCCCCGGAGTGAAACTGGCGCTGAATAACAGTGAGAAAAAACCTGACTATCTGACAACCGTATTTGCCGGTGTAGATCAGGAGGCCGTAGCCAAAGCCCGGGAATTTACGTTACCGTATCCTCCCTCTTCACCTTCTATTGCTTTATTCAAGGATGGTGAGCTTATTCATTTTGTTGAGCGCCATCACATTGAAGGACGTCCGGCTGAAATGATTGCCGAACACCTACTGGATGTGTTTGACGAATTTTGCTGAAGTAGCACATTATATCAGAAGAAAAATATAAGGGAGAGTTGTGGCTCTCCTTTTTTATTGCTTAAAACGCAAATCTGGTTCTGAACTCTTCCATTTCATCCAGTAAAGAGCGTTCCTCCCACCTCGGAATGTACTTGAACAACTTCAGATCCGTGTCTACCGAAAGCTGGCGCAAGCCCAGATGTCGGTTAACGAAGATGAACTCCAGGTCAAAATAAATGGCTTTCACCACATCGACAATGTCGAGGATTTGAAAGTTTTTATCTACCAGATTGTAGGTATCTGACGGCATATTGGTATGCAGCAGTTGCAAGAGCACCTCCCCCACATGCTGCACACTGATAAAGGCCCGTCGCTGCTTTCCGTCTCCATGAATAGAGATACGCCGCTTGAAGTTGGCTTCAAACATAAAGCGATTAATCACCGCATCAAACCGCAGGCTTTTATTATAGCCGTAGACATTACCGCAGCGCACAATGTAGGTGGGTATTTTAGGAAATAATCGCCGTACGTGCTCTTCACCGCGTAATTTAGAAATGCCGTAAATGGTTTGTGGATTAGGATCGGCATCGTCTTTCACATCGTACGAGCCATACACTGAGGTGCTGCTTACATACACCAGTTTCTGTATTTGAGGGGCTTCCTCAATCGCATATACCAACTCAGCAGTACCCCAGTGATTGGTTTGCTCATACGCATGTCCGTCAGTTGTAGCAAATGGCGTAACAACCTTGGCAGCCAAATGATAGACTACATCAACTTGCTGTACTACTTCTTTTAGTTTGCGGGTATTGAGTAACTCTCCGTGGATAAATTCCACCTTCAATGAGCCGTTTGCAGCCCGATCGTTGAGGGGGTGCCCCATAAACATATTATAGTTATCCCGCGATAAGTTATCGTAGATAAGAATGCGCGACACTGAAACGTCCAGCGCTAATTGGGCGACCAATTGGGTGCCGACATAGCCTGCCCCTCCGGTTACTAAAACAATCATACTATTAAGATTTTGCCAGGTCGGTATTCAGTCCACATTCAATTTTATTCATGCCGTACCAACGGGCTTCCCGTTCCTGCATGTCGGGGTCCGGCTTTTTGGTACACGGCTCACAACCAATACTCACATAACCTTTGGCATCAAGCGGATGGCGGGGCAGATCGTATTCCCGAAGGTAAGCGTAAATTTCCTGAATGGACCAATCCAGCATGGGATGGAATCGGAGCGTACCATGGGGTGCGGGTTGTTCTACCTTCATCGCCTTACGCACCAGACTCTGGTCGGCCCGAACGCCATTAATCCATACGTCGTACTGGCGTAGCATCGCTTCCATCGGTTGGGTCTTGTTCAAAAAACAGCAGTAATCGGGGTCAGAGGTGAATAACAGATTTCCTTCGGCATCCCGCTGCTGATGCTTGGGCAAAAGGGGATTTAGCCGAATGGTATTTAATCCTAGTCGCTCGGTGATTTCGTCTACAAATGCAACGGTCTCCGGAAAGTGGTAACCGGTGTTCAGAAAGTATACCGGAATGCTACGGTCAATGCGGGAAAGCATATGGAGCAATACCAAACTATGCGATTGAAAAGAGGAGCTGGTGAACAGCTTTTTTCCTGCGTGTTGATAGGCTCGGATGTGGGAGTGTATTTCTTCAAAAGTCATACAGAGCTTACGAGTAAATATGCGGTAAAGTTAGCAAAAAAGAATATTGCTTTGCCAGTAATACGACAAATCCATTATTTGGGCCAATGTGATAGGTTAAAGCATCGGTTTTCTAACAGGTGGGTGGCGAAAGGGAAAGGGTTCAAGTAAGTAATATTAATGTGCTTCGCTGGGTATTCTTATGAAAAATGTGGTTCCTTCAGTAGGAGTACTAACAACCTCTACACTGCCACCGTGGGCTTCGGCAATCCCCTTTACCAAAGTCAAACCCATGCCCCACCCTCGATTGGCCTGCTTTTCTTCCATCCGATAGTACCGGGAAAAAATCTTTCCCTGCTGGTCAGCCGGAATAGGATTACCATGGTTATGCACTGAAAGTTGAATTTTGTTTCCCTCGATTGGCTCACACTTTACCGTAATGACTTTATCCTGATTTCCGTATTTGATGGCATTGTTGATTAGGTTATCCAATGCCCGGCGTAAGGCCTGACAATCAAATTCTCCCAATAAAGCGGGCAAATCGCTATCGAAGACCAATCCTGCTTCATATTCAGATGAAAAAGATTCTACCGAGTCTCGGACTTCCTGCATCAGGTTGCTATGTTTCCGATGAATTGGCAACTCGCCGCCCGATTTGATCAGGTTGGCATCCAGCAAATTGCGAATGAGAATATCAGCCTGATTAAGGCTCTGTTGCATCGCATTAACAATCTTTTCAAAGATAGGATCTTCGGGCATCCGGTTACGCAATAGCTCAACCAGCGAGAAAGTATTGGCCAGCGGATTGCGCAGATCGTGGGTCAGGGTGCCAATAAAATCATCCCGAAACTGGCCTTCTCTGCGTAGTTCTTCCACCAAAGCTTCCGCCGCCCGCTTGGCATTTCCGTCTTCTTCCTGCCGGATTTGCAGAAAAGCTTCAGCGGCCTGCTCCATGGCTAAAGTAATACCCCTAATGATCTTATTCCGCGCTTTGGGGGTAATTTGGATTCGCTCATCAGCAAAAGAAAGTACTACGTGTAATAACAGGCGGTATTCCCGGATCATTTGTGACAAAGTATAGGTCTCAAACTTGGCCCGCATTCTCCCATGATCAATACTCTCATGGGTAACGGTTGCCGGACTGCTTTCGTCAAGGCCCGCCGCCAGATCATCCAGCAGATCGGGAATATCATCCTGCAGGGCCAGCGTTTCCAGCTCTTCAGCTCCACTTATCTGCTCCCTAACTGTGGTTAACCATTGCTGTAAGATATGATCTTTATACTGACAAATCAGTTCAGAGGTGCTCATAGATAAAAGTAGTTCTCGATAATAACCGAAATGTAACATACAATCATTTTGAAAAATTCACCCCCAACTCTTTATAGTCATAAGCGATAAATTCATACTCCCTCAATGCATCAGATAGGCACTAGTATTAGAAAATATGAATTTTGCGAACCTATTTTTTGCAATCTCGTTGCATTTATACTAAAGCTTTCTAAATTTGCAATTCAGTTGCATATACCTGTTATGAAATCAAAACAAGCGGATATTATAGGAATGGCAAGTGCGGTATTGTGCATGGTTCATTGTCTGCTCGTACCTCTCCTGCTCATTGTGGGGGTTATTTCCGGCAGTTTTGAAGGTATATGGGAATATCTCGACTGGGCATTTATTGCATTGGCCTGGACAGCCGTCTATTCCTCAACCCGGCACGAAAACAATCAGCGAATAAGTCGCCTGCTGTGGGCGACGCTCGTGGTTTTTACAGCTACCTTGCTATTACACGATTACTGGGTGCTGGCACTGTATCTTTCGGTATTATCTTCCCTGATACTAGCCAGCTTACATTTTTTACATTTCCGCAAAAAACACCTCTCTTCAAGTGTAGCAGTTTGAATTTTTGGCTACAGCTCAGACGATTCCAGAATAGAAAAAACTTCTGAGATAACCACTCCCATGCTGTGCTTTCCTAAACTAAGCATAGTGTCAGTGGTATATGTCCTGGCGGCAAAAGATTAGCTAACCGATCAGTGATATACAATGGCCGTACCGCTGGCGGTCACCATCAGCATACTTGATTCTTTACCAACGGTTTCATAGTCCAGATCGACTGCAATCACGGCATTCGCGCCTAATTTCTCGGCTTCTTCCTGCATTTCTTTGAGTGCAATCTCCTTTGCATCGCGCAACGCCCGTTCGTAAGAACCGGATCGTCCACCAACAATATCGCGGATGCCGGCAAAGAAATCGCGAAAAACATTGGCTCCGATAATGGCTTCTCCTGAAACCAGCCCTAAATGTTCGGTAATTGTTTTATCCTGTAAAGTTGAAGTCGTAGTAATTAACATAATACTGTTTTTTAAAGAAAACTCATTTGGAGAGCGATTGTTCGATAGCTCTTATATTTAGAAATTAACAATACCTCCAATAACTGCATAGTGTAGCATTGTGAAATTATATACTTCATCATTATCTGCCCCCCCTTCCAAAATACGATACCCTGCTTTAAGCGTCACTCGCTGGTTAGGGTAGAAATATCCGGCCAGTAAAATGTCTTCGGCTCGCCCCTGCGGAGCAGCCAGAGCATCTCCCAGCAGTACCAGCGACAATCTCTCCTTCACAAACCACTCCGCTCGAAAATTGATGAGTGGTACTATTCCTACATTTGTCTTCTCCTCAGTTCGAGTATCGGTTTTCAAACGGATAAGTGCATCCCGGATTTTTGCCGTGGCTCCTATCCCCCACTGAAAGCGGCCGGTACGCGGAAATTCGTAACGATAGGTAAAGCGATATGAGTTAAATTGGTAATTGGCGCTAATTGGAATGGCTGCGGGAAATGTTTGATTGAAAAAAATCACTTCCCGATTAAACTCTCCTTCGTAGTTTACAGTAAGCGGGGCAAAAAGCGCACTAAAGGTATGTTTGTCATTCAGTGTATATTGCAAACGTATCCGGTAGTATACAGTGCTCAATGCAGACAGATCGTCGTCCAGTGAAAAAGACGTGCCTTGATCGCCCGGAATACGGACGTCGTTATATCCACTAAAAACCACTCCGGTTTCCAGATTCGCTTTCAACTGAGCCTGCCCCTCTACACTATAAAACATGACAAAGAATAGAAAAAAATAAGAAATTGGCTTTTGCATACAATGAAAAATTTATGAGACTTAGAGACTGTTTAAACACTGAACCAGAAAGCTGCATATAACGTTTTTTTTACACTACAGCTTGCATCTTCTGCATTGATTAGAGAACTTCAGAGAAATCGATTTTTACTCATGCGCCACACGAAAATACAACCTCAGTTCAGCTGCGAAGCTTGCAAGTCCCGTGAACACTCGCTCTTTGGTGCTTTGTGTGGTGCGCAACTCCATGAGATTTCGGAAAGCAAATCCTGCACCCTGTATCGAAAAGGACAGATATTATTCCACGAAGGAACCCGTCCATTAGGGGTATTCTGCATCAATCAGGGAAAAGTAAAAGTCTATAAACTTGGCTACGACGGTAAAGAACAGATCGTCAACATCGCCGGCGAAGGTGGCTTGCTGGGGTATAAAGCGCTCATTGCCGAAGAACCCTACAGTGTATCAGCCGAAACACTGGACGACTGCACCATCTGCTTCCTGCCCCGGCAAAGTTTCTTAGAGGCTCTGAGCAGTTCAACCGACCTGAACCAGCGGGTATTAAAACAGGTATGCCATGAGTTAGGGGTGATGAATGAGAACCTCACCCATCAGGCGCAGCGAACGGTACGGGAACGCCTCGCCATTACGCTCTTAAAATTACGGGACACCTACGGCATGGATTATTTTGATGATGGCCCCATTGAAATTAACCTGACCCGGGAAGACCTCGCCAATATGGTGGGAACGGCCACCGAAACCCTGATCCGGCTGCTGCACGAATTTAAAGATGATGCCCTGATCAGCACGCAGGGCCGTAAAATCCAGATCGTAGACTCCAAAGGTCTGGCCAAAGCAGCGAATCTTTACTAATCGGTATTGTTGCTCAATGGTTTAGTATTATTAGTGATTTATCTGCCCTAAGCACTGTGACAAAATGAGCTTATATTTTTAGCGTCATAGCCAGGAAGAATGACGAAGCTATCTCCCCGCGCCACGTCCGCTCATTAGCAGCAGATTGCTTCCTCGTGCCTCGTCGCAATGACGTTATCATTATTTTCGTTACAGTGCTTACTTTCTCATTTTCCAATTCTGAAGCCTAAAACCTAACGGATTTTCCTGACTTTTATCAGTTTTTTGGTTGACCAGCATCATTCTTCCCAAGAAGCACCTCAGCTACCTTTACGATGAACTTAGGGTATGTATGCTATGCGCCGAAAAAAGATTTTATTACTTCAGACTCCTCATCACTCGCCCCATTACCTGATGCAATCAGTAGAGCAATACTTCTCGCTTCAGCAGCACCTTCTGGTGAAGCTTTATTTGCTCATTCCTAATACTACTACTACCTATACCAAACTATCTACCAAGTCCCAGAAACCTAAAAACTTCTCTCGTCATAATATCCATCAAAAGCCTTTCGCTCCTGGCTGGTCTTTTGAACAAACCGATATTGCCAACCTCACCCGTGAGTATAAAGCAACTTTTCAGGAAGTTGTCGCCGAAAGTCAGTTTGCTGACCTGCTCATGCTGGAAGAAACCCTGCACCTTACCTGTTACCAGTACCATAAAAAACTCACCACCGTAGGAGCATTACTGTCCAAAGCCACCTGTCCGATCATGGTGCTACCCGAAAAGCAGTTGCTGGCCGAGCAAATCATTTTATTTTACGATGGAACATACCAGACATTTTCCCTGATTCAGCAATTTATTCACGACTTTTATCAGTTCAGCACGGCCCTCCCCACCACTTTATTGCTATTCCAAAACACCCCCTTACAAGCACCCGAAGAAAAACTACTCATTGAATACCTAAAGCTGAACTGCCGGAATCTGGCGGTTCATAAAATCAGTGCCGAATCACAGCACACTTTTCCTATTGCAGTAGATATGACCAAGTGTGCCCTCGTAGTACAAAGCCGTCACTACAGCCTACCTGATTTTATGGCAGATCATCTGAATACATTACCGAAAGTCACCTTAACCTTGAATTGATGTCAAGGCAGCATTATTAAATCGGGTTAATTTATCTCACCCTATGGCTATTACAAGCACCAGAACCCAATGTTTCCACTGCGGAGAAGATTGCCGGGATGAAATTATTGCGTTTAACGAAAAACCTTTTTGCTGCGAAGGCTGCAAAACAGTTTATGAAATACTGAATAACAGCGATTTATGCCAGTATTATGATCTGGAAAATTCTCCAGGCATCACCCAGAAATTGCCAGGAAACACCAATCAATATGCATTTCTGGATCAGGCGGAAATTTCTCATTCATTACTGGATTTTCAGGAGGGTACAACGGCCAAAATCACGTTCTTTGTACCGGCCATTCACTGTAGCTCCTGCATATGGCTGCTGGAAAATCTGTCTCGCTTACACACAGGAGTCCTTCATGCACGGGTGAACTTTTTGAAGAAAGAAGTGAGCGTCACCTTTCATACCGAGCAGCTTTCTTTACGTGCATTAGCTGAATTACTCAGTTCGCTGGGATACGCTCCCAATATCAATCTGGCCTCTACTCAAACCAAAAAATCACCCAGTCCTGATAAACCGAATTCTTCACTGGCTGTTAAAGCTGGCGTCGCCGGTTTTTGCTTTGGCAATGCCATGCTACTCAGTTTGCCCGAGTACCTGGATACGCAGCTTGCCATGGAAGCGAGCTATCGTCAATTTTTTGGCTACCTGAATTTATTGCTGGTTTTGCCCGTTTTTTTCTATGCGGCTAGCGGCTATTTTTCCTCCGCCTGGAAAGGTTTGCGCCATCATTATATTAATCTGGATGTGCCCATTGCCTTAGGCATTTTAGCCCTGTTTGGGCGAAGTGCCTACGAGATTCTGACTCACACCGGTACGGGTTACGTAGACTCGCTCAATGGATTGGTATTTTTTCTGCTCATCGGACAATGGTACCAAAGCAAAACCTATCAGGCGCTCTCCTACGAACGAGATTATGCTTCCTATTTCCCTGTGGCAGTAACCCAGCTTGCCGATGGTCAGGAAATTACTACGCCTTTACAGGCACTCAAAGCTGGAGACAAAATTTTGCTACGCAACCAGGAATTGATTCCTGCGGATGCCATCCTTCTTCAGGGCGAGGCTCATATCGACTACAGTTTTGTTACTGGAGAATCGGTTCCAGTTAGCAAACAAAGTGGTGATATGCTCTATGCCGGAGGCCGACAGCAAGGGGGTACATTGGTTATTGAGCTTCATAAGCCGGTGGCCAATAGCTATCTTACCCAGTTATGGAATCAGGATGTTTTTCAGAAACCAGTAACCCCTTCACTCTCTACACTGGCCAATCAGGTAAGCCGTTATTTCACCTTCGCCATCCTGCTAATCAGTACTGGCACCGCCATCTACTGGTATACTCAGGATAGCTCAAAGCTACTCAATACGGTTACTTCGGTACTGATTGTGGCCTGCCCCTGTGCCCTGGCGCTCTCAGTTCCCTTTGCCTATGGTCATGCTCAGCGGTTGCTGGGTAAAGGTGGACTATATCTGAAAAATGCCAATGTGGTAGAGAAAATGGCTCAGGTTGACCAGGTTATTTTTGATAAGACCGGCACCATCACCCAGGCGCAACCCCAGAAGTTGCCATTTTCCGGCGAGCCGCTGTCTGTTACGGAACAGGAAATGCTCCACGCTATTGTTCGCAATTCAACCCATCCGCTCAGTAAAGCAATATACCATTCACTGAACCAGCCTTACTCGCCATTAACCGTCGATGCTTTTGAGGAGCATACCGGGCGGGGGATTGAGGCCTGGATGCACAACCATCACTGGAAGATCGGGTCCGCATCCTGGGTTACGGACGCACCACAACCAGACACCAATGCCACTCGGGTATATGTAAAGGTAAATGAACAGATCAGAGGATATTATGAGTTTGCCAATCAATACCGTACTGGTTTCAAAGAACTCATGCACGAACTTCAACCCAGCTACACCACGCATTTACTCTCGGGAGATCAGGATCGGGAAAAAGAAACGCTGCAAGACTATTTTGATCAACTCCACTTTCGGCAGTCGCCGATGGACAAGCTGAACTATGTGCAACAGTTGGAGCAGGAAGGGCACTTCCCGATGATGATCGGAGACGGACTAAACGATGCCGGCGCACTCAAACAAAGCCATGTAGGAGTAGCGGTAGCCGATGACGTCTACCACTTCTCCCCGGCCTGCGATGCCATTTTAAGCGCGCCACGGCTACTGCATCTGGGTTCTTTTCTGCGATTTGCCCAGTCAGCCCATACGGTGGTGAAAGTTGCCTTTTTGCTTTCTTTCATCTACAATGCTATTGGCATTTCATTTGCCGTCAGCGGATTACTAACTCCTTTAATTGCGGCCATTCTAATGCCCCTCAGCTCGGTAACAGTAGTCGGCTTTATTACGCTAGCCATCTATCACCAGGCTCGCCGATTCAATTTCACCAAAGTCTCTACATAGGCCTGATTCAACAATATACTGTTGATATAAGGCTTTAAGCAATTGCTTTTCTCTTATTAAATTGAATAGTGCTGTTCATCTTTAGTATTCTTCCCCAAGCCGTTATTCAACACTGATAAAAAACCTGATATAAATCAGTTTTTGGGTTGATGGGCATCATACCGTACGATAGCGGCAGACTGTTTCTTTGTATTCATTAATCCATAAAATATGAGTGTAATATTCATCCTTATCGGAATCAGTCTGCTGGTGGCTTTATGTTTTTTGCTGGCCTTTCTCTGGGCAAGCCGTAGCGGACAATACGACGACGACTACACTCCTTCCGTCCGCATGTTATTTGACGACCACCCTCAAAAATCTAAAGAATAATATGGCACCTCAGCTCCTGAAGAAACAGGGCGACGCTTCTGCTAATGAAAAATTGCAGCCTCGCCCGTTAGAAACCTTTGCGTACGATAATGAGATCGTCCGTCTCTTTTTGATTGCCACTACTACCTGGGGCATCATTGGAATGACGGTGGGATTGATTGCGGCACTACAGCTAGTTTTCCCCTCGCTCAGTTTTGGCCTGGAATACATCACTTTCGGCCGCATTCGCCCGTTGCATACCAATGCGGTAATTTTTGCTTTTGTGGGCAACGGGATTTTTGCCGGAGTCTACTATTCATTACAACGACTCTGCAAAACCCGCATGTTTAGCGATACCCTCAGCCAGATTAACTTCTGGGGCTGGCAGGCCATCATTCTTTCGGCCGTGCTGACCCTGCCGCTTGGCATTACCACCAGTAAGGAATACGCCGAACTGGAGTGGCCCATCGATATTGCCATCGCGGGTATCTGGGTGGTCTTCGGCTGGAATATGTTTGCCACCATTCTGAAACGACGCGAACGCCACCTGTACGTGGCCATCTGGTTTTACATTGCCACCTTCGTCACGGTAGCGGTACTGCATATTGTTAATTCCTTTGAGCTGCCCATCGGCCTCTTTAAAAGCTATTCCTGGTATGCCGGGGTGCAGGATGCGCTGGTACAGTGGTGGTACGGCCATAACGCAGTAGCTTTCTTCCTGACTACCCCTTACCTGGGGCTGATGTATTACTTTGTGCCGAAAGCCGCCAATCGCCCGGTCTATTCGTATCGTCTTTCCATTATCCACTTCTGGGCCCTGATCTTTATTTATATCTGGGCGGGCCCCCACCATTTACTGTACAATGCCCTGCCCGACTGGGCACAGTCGCTGGGCGTCGTCTTCTCCATCATGCTGATCGCGCCTTCCTGGGGAGGTATGCTGAACGGGTTACTCACCCTGCGCGGGGCCTGGGACCGGGTGCGGGAGGATCCGATTCTGAAGTTTATGGTTGTGGCGATCACCTGTTATGGGATGGCCACTTTTGAGGGACCACTGCTGTCATTGAAAAATGTAAACGCCATTGCACACTTCACCGACTGGATCATTGCCCACGTACACATTGGCGGATTGGGATGGAATGGTTTTATGACGTTCGGCATGCTGTATTACCTCATTCCCCGGCTGTATAACACCAAGCTATTTTCCCGCAAGCTGGCCAATGTACATTTCTGGTTAGGCACGCTGGGCATCATCTTCTACGCGCTGCCCATGTACTGGGCCGGTTTCACCCAAAGTCTGATGTGGAAAGAATTTACCCAGGAAGGGCTGCTGGCCTATCCTAACTTTCTGGAAACTGTGACTCAGATTCGCCCCATGTATATGCTTCGGGCGGGCGGGGGTGCTTTATATATTACCGGCGCGCTGCTGATGGCCTATAACCTGGTAAAGACCGCCTACTCCGGGCAGTTTCAACGGGCAGAAGCGGCCCAGGCCCCAGCCCTGGAAGAAGAATACCACGCTCCAAAACACGAGCACTGGCATCGCCGACTGTTTGAGCGCCGTCCGGTAGCCTTACTGTTCTGGAGCCTGATCGCCATCCTCATCGGTGGTTTGGTAGAGATGATCCCAACCTTCCTGGTGAAGTCCAATGTGCCGACCATCAGCAGTGTGCAGCCTTATACTCCTTTAGAGCTTCAGGGCCGTGACCTGTACATCCGGGAGGGCTGTAATAATTGCCATTCTCAGATGATCCGCCCTTTCCGTTCGGAGACTGAACGCTACGGAGAATATGCCAAAGCCGGGGAGTTCGTGTACGACCACCCCTTCCTCTGGGGCTCGAAGCGTACCGGCCCGGACCTGCTGCGGGAGGGAGGCAAATATCCGGACAGCTGGCATTACCATCACATGCTGGACCCCACAACCATGTCACCCGGTTCCATCATGCCACCCTACCCCTGGTTGTTTGAAGATGACCTGGATGTGCGCAGTATGGAGGATAAGATTACCGCCATGCGCACGCTGGGAGTTCCCTATCCCGAAGGCTATGAAGAACAGGCACTGGAAGATTTGAATGCCCAGGCCGAACAGATTGCCAAAACGCTGGAAGAAAGTGGCATAGAGGTAAAAAAAGACCGGGAGATCATTGCCCTGATTGCCTATCTGCAACGATTAGGAACGGACATAAAAGTGAAAGAATGAGAGGGCTGGAGTGTGGAGCAAGGAGCGTGGGGTAACCACCACTCTTAAAGTACCTAAACCCATGAACACGCAACAATTGAACAAACGAGCAATAGAACCATTGAGCCATGCTTAAATTCATCAAATACCATATGGAGACCATTGCCGGGATAGAAATTTACCCGATCATCTCCTTTCTTATCTTTTTTACCTTCTTCATCGCACTGCTTTATTTTGTTTTCAGTGCGAGCAAAGAGCATATAGCGACGATGTCCGAACTGCCTTTGGAAGAGGGGGCTTCTTCATCTGAAAATCGCACACAATCATGAAACTGAATCGTATCGTTCAACGAACCCTGCTGGGTTTCCTGTGTAGCCTGTTTCCCTTAGCAAGTTGGGCGCAGGAAGCAACCTCTGAGTTAAGTTGGTGGGAAGCCCATGCTTCGGAGGTGCTCCTGTGGAGCGTGCTGGCACTGGAGTTCATCCTTCTGCTGGTGGTGCTCACCTTATTTGTTGTCATTCGGATCATTGCCGATAAGGTACTGGTCCCTTCCCGGCAGGTAGTAAAAGTATCCGGTGAGGCAGGAAAGCAGGAAATTGTGCTGGAGCCCAAAGAAACATTTCTCCAACGGGTCATGCACCAGCTCACCGATGCGGTGCCCGTTGAGCGAGAAGCAGAGGTCATGACCAGCCATGAGTACGATGGTATCTACGAGCTGGATAATAACCTCCCTCCCTGGTGGAAGGCCATGTTTTATGTCACCATCGCTTTCGGGGTGGTGTACCTGCTGCACTTTCACATTTTCGATACCGGTGATTTACAAGGTGCCGAGTACGAGAAAGAGCTCGCCGCTGCCCAAGCCGAAATTGACGCCTACCTGGCTACCAGCGCTAATAACATTGACGAGACCAACGTCACGATGCTGGAAGATGAAACCCGCATTGCCAGTGGGCAGGAGCTGTTTGTTCAGAAATGTTCTCCCTGCCACGGGCAGTCCGGAGAAGGAGGAGTCGGTCCTAACCTCACAGATCAGTACTGGCTGCACGGGGGTGACGTGAAGGACATCTTTAAAACCATTAAGTACGGAGTACCCGCCAAGGGGATGATTCCCTGGCAGTCTCAGCTTTCTCCCGCGCAGATGCAGGATGTGGCGAGCTACATCATTACCTTGGAAGGCACGAATCCGCCCAATGCGAAGGACCCGGAAGGCGAGCCCTACGACCGGGAATCTTCCGTGGCCATGAACCAGCAACCCTAATAAATAATAAGACCGTGCCAACCCACCCCTATCAGGAAGAAGATTATACTGCGGAAGCCTTCCGGGATAAAATCTCGACGGTCGATGAGCAGGGAAAGCGCATCTGGGTGTATCCGAAGAAGCCGAAAGGAAGATACCACAACGCTAGGATTTGGGTGAGCATTGGCCTGCTGACGCTCTTATTTGCCGGACCGTTTATCAAAATTAATGGTGAACCCATCCTGCTACTGAATGTGTTGGAACGAAAATTCATCATCTTCGGACAGATCTTCTGGCCGCAGGATTTTTATCTTTTTGCCCTGGGACTGGTGACGCTGGTGGTATTTATTGTGCTGTTTACAGTGGTATACGGACGCTTATTTTGTGGCTGGGTATGTCCGCAAACAATATTCATGGAGATGGTATTTCGCAAGATTGAGTACGCCATTGAGGGTGATTATATGGCGCAACGCAAACTGGATAAGCAGCCCTGGAACCGGGATAAAATTATCAGGAAAGGCAGCAAGCACCTCATCTTCTTTGCCATCTCGTTTCTGATTGCCAACACCTTTCTGGCTTATATCATCGGAATTGAGGCGTTGATGCAGATTGTGACCGACCCACCGGGCCAGCACCTGGCCGGACTATCGGCGATCCTGTTGTTTACCGGAGCTTTTTATTTTGTCTTTGCTTCCTTTCGGGAACAGGTATGTACCAGCATCTGTCCCTACGGGCGTTTACAGGGCGTATTACTGGACCGTCAGTCGGTGGTGGTTGCCTATGATTACGAGCGGGGCGAAGCGCGCGGAAAAATGCGCAAAGAAGAAAACCGGGAAGCAGCCGGAAAAGGCGACTGCATTGATTGCAAACAGTGCGTGGTGGTATGCCCTACGGGAATTGACATTCGTAATGGCACTCAACTGGAATGTGTGAACTGTACCGCCTGTATAGATGCCTGCGATAACATCATGGAACGGGTAAACCTGCCCAAAGGCCTCATCCGCTACGCTTCGGAAGAAACCATTGCCGAGAAGAAACCTTTCCACTGGACCAAACGCAGTATTGCTTATTCGGTAGTACTATTGGCCTTACTGGGCGTACTTACCAGCTTGCTCATCCTACGCACCGATGTGGAAACCAGCATTTTGCGTACTCCCGGCATGCTGTACCAGGATCAGGGTGATAACAAAATCAGCAACCTCTATAATGTAAAGATCATCAATAAGACTAACAAAGCCATGCCCATACACCTGGAACTACTTGGCGAAACCGGGGAGATCAGAATGGTAGGCAACGAAGACTTTTGGATAGAAAAGCAGGGAGTTGTCGAAGGAGCGCTCTTTGTGATCTACGATCGAAAGGATATTAAACAGATGAAAAAACCCATAGAAATTGGAGTGTATCGTGAGGATCAGCTGATTGAAACAGTACAATCGAATTTTTTAGGACCGGCGAAATAAGGGAGGCTGGAGGCTGGAGGCTGGAGTTTAATTATTGAGAAATTATATAACCATAAATATACAAGTTATGAACTGGGGATGGAACATTGTTTTTGCGTTTATCGGCTTTGTCGGGTTTATCGTGTATCTGGCCGTACGTAGCTTTCAGACCAACGTTGATCTGGTCACCGAAGACTATTATTTACAGGAACTGCAGTATCAGCAGCGGATTGAGAAAACCTCCAATGCCCAGCGTTTACCCGGAAAACTCAACATCTCCCAACAGGGTGAGCAACTAATCATCCAGTTTCCTGAAGTTATTACTGAGAAAATTAACGGGACGGTGAGCCTGTTTCGACCTTCTGACGCCCGCTTTGACCGCAATGAAGAAATTGCCATGAACGCGCAGGGGCAGCATCAGCTAAGGGTAAATCAGTTACCCAAAGGCTACTACAAGCTAAAAATAGAGTGGAAAACTCCCACCGAGGATTACTATACCGAAGAACCCGTTTACCTGCATTAATCATGACCATCCTGTTCTCCGCCTTTGCCATTGGTATATTGGGCAGTTTTCACTGTGTGGGCATGTGCGGCCCCATTGCACTGGCACTACCTACCATCCCACGCACTCCGCAGCGAGCGATTAGCAGCCTGGTTTACAATATGGGTCGCCTGCTCACTTACACCTTGTTGGGAGCGCTCTTCGGGCTAATCGGAAAAGGCATGTCTATTGCCGGATTCCAGCAGACACTATCCATCGGACTGGGGGTTGTGATGATGGCGAGTGTCCTCTTACCCCTGGCCTGGCAACGCCGGCTGAACCCGAACCTCACCATGGCCAGAGTCATTGGCTGGGTCAAAAGACGAATGAAGCATTGGTTACAGGTGCGAACTTACACCGCTCGCTTTGTGCTGGGAAGCCTCAATGGATTATTACCCTGTGGGCTTGTCTACCTGGGCATCGCCGGAGCCATTGCTACCGGAGATATGCTTCAAGGTGGATTATACATGCTGCTCTTTGGATCAGGCACCTTTCCCGCCATGGCCATCGTAGGCTTTCTGGGAAGCACCATCAACCTAAGCGTACGTAACCGCATCCGGGCAGCCATTCCCGTCTTTGTGTTCTGCATGGGTATTTTTTTTCTGCTGCGGGGCCTGGCATTGGACATTCCCTATCTCAGTCCGGTGCTTCCTGACGGATCGGCTTCGTCCGGGATGACCATTTGCCGTTGAGTAATCATTCATGACCAAAATAAGTATACGATGAATACTTCTATGATCCGAAAATACAATGTTCCCGGTCCGCGCTACACCAGTTACCCCACGGTGCCTTACTGGAACGAAACGCCCCCCTCGGAAAGAACATGGAAATTCTATATTCAACAAACCTACCAGGCCTCACGGGCACAGGGCGTCAGTCTGTATATCCATCTTCCGTACTGTGAAAGTCTATGTACCTACTGTGGCTGTACCACCCATATTACCGTCAACCATGCCGTAGAGCAACCATATATCGACGCCTTACTGAAAGAATGGAGTATGTATGTTTCTATACTGGATGAGCCCCCGCTGATCCGGGAAATTCATCTGGGTGGCGGCACTCCTACCTTTTTTCGTTCTGAAAACCTGAAGCAGTTGATACAAGGCATCTGCAACCTGGGAAGCCTAAGCGACACGGCTGAACTAAGCTTTGAGGCACACCCGAATAATACCAGTGCTGAACATCTGAGAACACTCTTTCAACTCGGCTTTCGCCGAATCAGCCTGGGAATACAGGATTTTGACCCTAATGTGCAAAAACAGATTAACCGGATGCAAACCTACGAACAGGTACAGAAAATTACAGAACTGGCGCGACAAATTGGTTACACCTCCATTAATTACGATCTGATCTTCGGCCTGCCTTTACAAACCACCGATTCCATCCGCCATACCATGGAGCAAACCATTCGCTTAAGACCGGATAGAATTGCCTTTTACAGCTACGCCCACGTGCCCTGGATGAAACCGGCACAGCAGTCTTTTGAAGCATCCCTGCCTGATGAGCAAACCAAGCGCACATTGTACGAGGAAGGCAAGCGATTATTAAAGCAGGGAGGTTACCAGGAAATTGGGATGGATCATTTTGCTCTCCCCTCCGACGCACTCTGTCAGGCCAGCCAACAGGGTTACCTCCATCGTAACTTCATGGGCTATACCACCCAGGCCACCCAACTGCTGATCGGATTGGGCGCATCAGCCATCAGTGATACCTGGACCGCCTTCGGGCAAAACACAAAAACCATCAAATCCTACCTGCAAGCCATTCAGGAGAATAACTTACCCATAGAGCGAGGCCATGAGCTGACTGAGGAAGATTTACTCATCCGGGAGCATATTCTGAACCTGATGTGTATAGGCAAAACCTGCTGGGATGAATGTCTGGAAGAGAATCGGGTACTCAACCAGTCCCTGTATCGGCTGGAAGCCATGGAAGAAGACCAACTGGTAGCACTGGGCAGCAACAGCATCCGCATCCTCAAAAAAGGAAAACCCTTTGTCCGTAATGTTTGTATGGCACTGGATGCCCACCTATGGCGCAAAAGCCCGAAAACACAACTATTCAGTATGACCGTATAAAACCCTTTTTCTGATACTGAAATACCAGAACTATACGCTGGTTATTTTTAAAAAACTGATGGTCAACTGCTTAACCCAAGTGTACCCAACAAGACTTTCCTGCTAATAAAATTTCTGGAAACCTGACATTTATCATGTTTTTCTGTTACTTGCACGTTTATCTTTGGAGAGGAAAAAGTAGAAAAGTAGAATTTAGCTTCATGAAAAAAGAGTCTTCGTCTTCCGTCGCAACCGCTCAAATTGAAAACCCTTCCTTCTTACAAAAACTACAGACCAAATGGAAACTGGAGAGTATCTGGCAGGTAGTATTAGTGCTCATTGTTTTTTCCGCCACCGGCAGTACCGTCGTCATGCTGCGTAAAGCATTCTTCGGATGGATTGGATTTGACGAAACAACCAGCATGTGGTTAAAAACCATCACCTATATTCTGTTTGTCATGCCCGCTTACCAGATATTATTACTGGCTTACGGAGCAGTATTAGGGCAATTTCAGTTCTTCTGGGAAAAGGAGAAAAAAATGATCAGGGGCATCAAACGCCTGTTTACACGGTAGATAGCACGTATCCTTTGGCAATAATTTAATGGTCGCTTCACCTGACATTCTCAGGTTATCGCTCTTGGTTTTCCCTGCGCTAATTGCCAACTTCAATAAAACATTTTTGTAATATCCCGGATCATGTCGTCCAGTTCTTCGGCGGTTATTCTAATTTTCGCCAGTAATTTTTTCTTTTCTTCCTCCCCAGTTTCTTCTAACTGAAGGATGGTGGTTAGCCCTAATAACCGACTCAAAGGCCCGCGTACTTTGTGAGAGTTGAAAAAGGAATATTCGGCAATCTGTCGATTACGAATGAGTAAGCTTTCTTCTGCCAATACCCGGTCCGTAATATCCACCATCCCCCCAATCATACGAACGGGTTTACCCTGGCCATTGGTAATAATATGCCCTTTATCATACACATACGCATAGGAACCATCCTTGCGAATGAAGCGGTATTTATCAAACCAGTTTCCTCCTCCCAGTTGAATAAAATGCTGCAACCGTTCCATCACCCGCTCCCGGTCATCCTGGTGGATAAGCTGCTCCCACCAGCCAAGATCATTACCCACTTCTTCCGGGGTATACCCAAAAATACGTTGCATACCATCGCTTCTCCACACTTCAGCCGTTTCCATATCCCAATCCCAGATGGCGTCGTTGGTAGCCTGGTTAATGACCTGAAGACGGTTTTCACTTTCCCGCTGTGCTCTTTGCGCTGCTTTTTGCTCTCGTAAGTCGCGTACTACACTGATTAAACAGGTCTCACCCCGAATACTGATCACTCGAGCGCGGATATGCCCCTCGGCCAATTCGCCACCCTTGATCCGAAACTTGGCTTCCATCACACACTCCCCTTCACTTTGTAACTGAACCTTCATCTGTTCCCGCTGGCGGGGATCACTCCAGAAATTAACCTCAGTAGAAGTTCTTCCTATCAACTCTTCCCGGCTGTATCCGGTCAGTTGCACAAACCCCTGGTTGACTTCCAGCACCAGACCATCGGAGAGGCGGGTAATGCTGATGGCATCCGGACTCAGATGAAATGCTTTGTAAAACTTTTCTTCGGCTAGCTGGTAATCCTCAATATCCACTTCATCCCCCGGGGGTGGCGTTAGCATTAAAAAATATACCGGTGATGATCGGGAACCCGATCTTTCTATCGACAAACGAAACAGCAATGGTTTATCCGTTCGGATCGGCATGTAAGAAACAACAATTGGTTTGGAGATTTTTCTTGGCTGCTGTTGGAGAAAAGAGAGGGTAAGCAATTGCTGTTCGTCGGTGTACAATCGCAGATCGCGCAACCGAATTTCATCTCCTTCCGACCAGCCAAATAGCTGCCAGGTCGCTCTATTGGCCTGTTGTAAAATACCCTGATCGGAAAACTCCAATATGGGATCGCGACTGTGTTCAGCAACGAACTCCAGAAAAATGTGAGATAGGTCCACCTTGGTTTGGCATTAGGCTTTTGTATGATTAATATACAAAAGAAAGATCGCAAAAATAGTTTTTTCTCTAACTTGCTGGCCAAAAGCCAATTATATACCTTGTTTCTGGCATTTTGTTGGCTATCTTCAATCAACAGCAAAAAATATGTTGGTTTTCTCGTATAGTGTTTTTAAAATGGATGCATTAACTCAATCAACCCGAAAATCTTCCGTACATGGATAAGAAGCGAATTGTTAAGGATTATGAAGCGCTGCCCGAGGAAATTGTAGAGCGTGTAAAAAGCGAATATCCTTATGGCTTCGAGGACAACCTCATTACCTTCACCAACCGGGAAGGAAAGAAAGTATCGGCCCTCCCTTTTGAAACCGAGGAAATCTACTACCTGATCCGCATGACGGTGATGGAGGCTCGTCAGATTATTGAAGATGATGACGACTATGATGACGACGGCACCCTGCGCAGCGATTTCTCCGGAGGCGAAGAATTTAGTTCAGACGAAGATGAGGTGGACGAACCACTAGAATCTTCCGAAGAGGATGACGATGATGACGACGAATATTAATGCTATTTCCGAGGTGAAACCATCCTGAATTTCACCTCTCTCCTTTGCTGTTTACTGGATCATTTTCCGGCCGGCCCTCCTGAATAACCGACCTTATGAGCTCATTGCGTTTCTCCCTGCTGCTTTTTGTCACTATCGCCTGTGCACCCAAAACCACTGCCCAAAGACTAAAACCTGAACGTATCCAGGCCTTGGCACAGGAGCAGATGCCCGAAGCCTGGACAACACTCCGCCACCTGCTGAGCCTACCCAATGATGCTCATTATCCGCAAGACATCGAGCGAAATATACAGTGGCTGGACAGTGCTTTTCAACACCGTGACTTCCAAACCCAACGCCTGTCTACCGAAGGTGAAATTCCGTTGCTGCTGGTTAAAAAAACGTTTGCTCCCAATGGAAAAACCGTACTGATCTACCTTCAGGCCGACGGACAGCCGGTGGATACTAGTCAGTGGCAACAATCCCACCCTTTTACTCCTACTCTGAAAAGCCAGGCGGAGGACGGTTCCTGGCAATCCATGCCCTGGGAAGCACTCACGCCCGAGGCTGATTATAAAGACTGGCGGGTTTTTGCCCGTTCGGCCTCCGATGCCAAAGGGCCTATTGTGATGTTTCTGGCTGCTCTGGATGCTATGCAACAGACCAAGGTTACTCCCAACTACAATATCAAAGTCATCATAGATTTTGAGGAAGAACTGGGTTCGCCTCGTCTCCCCGCGGCAGTTGGAAAACACCAAGAAGCCTTAGCCTCCGACATGCTGATTATCTACGATGGTCCGCCCCACATTACCAATGCGCCAACGCTCAAGTTTGGTGCCCGGGGCATTGCGACCATTTCGCTAAGGGTATTCGGTCCCCGTGTTCCCCAGCATAGCGGGCATTACGGAAATTATGCCCCTAACCCAGCCTTACGCTTAAGTCAGTTGCTCACTTCCATGAAGGATGAAGAAGGCCGAGTCACCATCCCTGGTTTTTACGATGGCATTACCCTGGACGATGCTACCCGAAAGATACTGGCCCAGGTGCCCGATGATGAGACCGGAATTCAACAAAAACTGGGTATTGCTTCGCCCGACAAAGTAGGAGAAACCTACCAGGAAGCACTACAATACCCTTCTTTAAACATCCGGGGACTATCGTCGGGCTGGGTCGCCGAACGGGTGCGCACCATTGTGCCCAGCACGGCTACAGCAGAAATGGATATCCGACTGGTGATGGAAAGCGACCCGGCACGATTGGTTCGATTGGTGAAGGAACATGTTGAACAGCAGGGCTACCATCTGGTGGATAGCGTGCCTACGGATGAAGAGCGAGCAACCTATCCTAAGCTCGCGGCTTTTCATTCGGTGATATCCTACCCGGCCTTCCGCACCGCATTCGACAGCGAGGTAGGGCACTGGCTCGATCAGGCCCTGACCCATCAGTTTGGCCAGGCTCCGATTAAAATTCGCACCACCGGAGGTTCGGTTCCCATTGCCCCCTTTGTGAATACACTTGGGATTCCGGCAGTGATTGTACCGACCGTCAACCCTGATAATAACCAACACAGCCCTAACGAAAATATCAGACTGGGCAACTTCCAACTGGGTATTGAAACCTATCTGGCCATTCTGGTTGAACCTTTGCCGTAAATTCCATTTGGACGAAATGAAAAAATGGCATTGCCAACATTCTCACGGAACCTGGATCAGCTTCAGATAGGCCTCTGCGAACCGCTTTCCCATCTCTCGCTGCCCATCGCTGTTAAAATGTACCTTGTCACCTTTGTGGTCAAAATCCTGGGTATTGATAACCATTGAGAAAGAGTCTTGTGCTGCATAGGCATGAATCTCTTGGTTAATTCGTTGCCAGTTTTCATTATTTTCTGAGTATCCGCCCAGTTCACCCAGCAGCACCGGAAGTGAATCATTCCGGGCTATCTCCCGGAAAGTAGTAATCAATGTTGACAGCCTTTCCTGATACTTCGTGATACGTTCTTCCTGTGCATCGCTCTCTCCCTGGTGCCACAAGATACCTTTTAACGTGCCGTACTGCTGGCCTATGGCCACCTTTTCCTTAAAATTAGTCATCAGAGGCACATTCCTGTGGGTAGAGTCGCCCAGCCATTGTTCAATGGAGCTGCCCCCTACCGCGGTAGGTAATATCAGTAGCGAAACCTCGTCCGGTAAATGGCTCATCAGGCTTTTTCCAAAGGATAGGCCGCAATCCAAACCAGTCAGATCGGGTTCATAATAGTGAAGAGGCTCTTGGGCGTACACAATCTCACCATCGGCATTTACCGAGAAGATTCGCTCACTGGCAATTGTATCCGAAGGCTCTACCAAGCCCCGCCCGGCCATATTGGACTGCCCGGCGAGAAAAAAGACCCAGACATTTTCCTTACTCGGCATACTTTCCGCTATCTCTGCATTCCCAGCGGCAGGCTGTGTATCTGAATTTGTATTCGGCTGACAAGACATATGTACTATTACCAAAAGCAGTATCCATTTATTTTTCATATTCCTGTGATTTTAACGCTTCTTCTTGAGAAATACCAGTTCCACCAAAGAATTCATTTTCTCCCCATGATATTCATTGTATCCCAGTTTTTTGTATAGAAATAAATTGTTCAGGCTTTGATATCCGGTAAACAGCTCATACCGCTTTGCTTTCGGAAATGCACTATGGCACTCATAAGCTGGGTGCCTACGCCCTGGTTCTGAAAATCAGGATAGACAATTAGTCGCCCTATTTTACAGGTATCATCTTCCAGATATTCTCGAACCGAGCCTATGATCTTTCCTTCAGCCTCGGCTTTCAGAAAAAGCTGCTGCTTTAAATCCTTGGTGATGGATTCCAGCGTCTGGGTCAGGGGTGGTATGTTGCAATCCTGATAAATTTCTGCTTCCTACCGGTAGCAGATCTTTTGCAAGGCTAAGAGATGAGGCAAGTCTTCCGGGGTGGCCTCCGTAAATGTCATGGTCGTGTTTCTCTAACTGATCAAAGCTTTTAGGTATATTAAACTATAATCAACCAGTGCCTCATGCGCGTGCCTCCATATTATCAATCAGTGTTTGGGTTGTAAGTACCTCCGCGTACTCACCAGAAAGATTTGCCAGCGATAAACCATGGACCAGCGCAGCGGGATACGTTTCTCCATCAAGCCCCACTTTGTCAAAAGCGGCGGTGGCATCCGATACTACAATGGTGTTGAATCCCAGGTTTCCGCACATTCGGGCAGTTGCCTCGACCGAATTATTGGTCACAAACCCGGTGATTACCACATGGCTTGCCCTGCTTTCGGTAATCTTTGCCTGTAAACCTGTTCGGATGAAGGCATTAGTTTCGGTTTTCTCTACAATAGTTTCTCCTGATGCTGGTTGGTTAGACGGCATAAAAGCGTGTCCGGGTTGCCCGGGAAACAAGGGCGAGTGAGAGTCGCGAGAGCAATGCTGCACATGAATAACCGGCCAGGCCTGCTTTCGGAAGCAGGTTAAAAGTCGGGCAATATGCTGTTCTGCCTGAGGATTGTTCCGGTGCCCGCCCCAATATGCCTGCATGTCAATACCTTGCTGAGCATCAATGATCAAGAGCAAATAGGGATAGGCTTTCACAAGAATACTGGTTTATTCAAATCTTATATTCCTCCTAACCTAACACTTATCTAAAACCGTTAGATCAGAGCGAAACTGTAGATATTATTTTGGAATAAAGTTAGAAATTATTTGTCCAGAAAAGGTTGTTTTCCGATAAATTGCAAAAAAGCTAAAACGAATTGAGGAAGTTGACTATAAGTTACTAAATTCCTAACATTAAGCGCGCCAATGCTCTTTCTCAACACGCCTGATATAACAGTGTATGCAACCCAAAGCAAACCATCTGTGGAATCTGTACCGGAAAGGAGACCGGCCGGCCTTTGAGAAAATATACTACCAGCACGTCAATTTACTGTACGATTACGGAGTGCGGATGACCCGGGATGCCCCGCTGGTAGAAGACTGTATACAGGACCTTTTTTCCGACCTATGGGAAAAGAGAATGCAGATGAACGCGGTGGATTCGGTAAAATCCTACCTACTGGTTTCAATCAGAAGAAGGATTATCCGCAAACTAAGTGGTACCCGGCAAAATACCTTGCCGATTCGCCTGGAATTAAGTGCGTGCTCTCAGGATTTTACTCCCAGCATGCTCGATACCATTTCGGAAGAACAACAAGCCCAGCTGGCTTATGCTTTTTCAAAATTGAGTGATAAACAAAAAGAAGTAATCTACCTGCGTTTTTACAATCAGCTCTCCTACGAAGAGATCGCGGAAGTGATGTCCGTACAGGTTAAAGCCATTTATAAACTAATGGCGCGCGCCATGCAGGTACTCCGAATGCACATTGGCAACCCAGCCCTCACCTCTTTTCTATTTGCCTTTTTAGCAACATAAAAACTTTTTTATTGCGAATACAATAGTTTTTCAGGCTGTTTTTTCATTTTCATCTAAATGTGAAAATTTCACATTCCAGATGGGGCAAAAACCCGGGTGGGTGTATCCTATAAGCAAAACGATAAAGATATGCCCCGGCCCTTCAATGAGTACCTCACCTATCAGGTCGAAGATTTTGTAGCGGATCAGGCTTTCCAGCAATGGGCCCGCCAGCCGGACCTGGCCTCGAACCAATTCTGGCAGCAGTTCTTACAGACCTATCCCGACAAAAGAGAGCCGATAGAAGAAGCCCTCGAGATTGTCAGCAATATACAGTACCATCCTTATACACTCTCTAAGGAGCAACAGGATCGTATCCTCCAACAAGCCTACCATCAGGCCGACTCGACAAACCTGCCGAAGCCTCATTACTGGATATCCAACAAAAAACACCTGGCCGTAACCGCAACAATTACATTGGTCCTACTTGCTTCCCTCATGGCATGGTGGTGGGTACCAGCGTATGACACCTACGAAACCGGCTATCAGGAAAGCCGAACAGTTCGGTTACCCGATGGCAGCGAAGTGATGCTAAACGCCAACACCAGCATGCGGGTTAGCGTGAATGTTGAGATCAACGAACCGCGGGAGGTCTGGCTGGAAGGAGAAGCTTACTTTCAGGTAAAACGACTGGGTGAGCAGGAAGCAAAAGACCGGCCAGCGCTGAAGAATTTCATTGTCCACACTGATAACTTCGACATTGAAGTACTGGGTACCACCTTCAACGTGGCCAACCGCTCAAGAAAAAGTGAAGTGTTACTGAAATCAGGAAAGGTAAAAGTAGCCAGCCAGCAGATTGAGCAAACCCAGATACTGCAACCCGGCGACCTGTTAATTCTTTCCGAAGAAGACAAAAATTTTCAGATGAAAAAGACTAAAGCGGACCTTGTACCCTCCTGGCGGGAAAATTTCTTCGTATTTGAAAATACGCCCTTACACCAGGTAGCCCGCTCCCTGGAAGATTATTACGGCCTGGAAGTAACCATTGCCGACCAGCAGCTAGCCACCAAAACGTTTACGGCCAAAATCTCCCGAGACGATCTCCCCATGCTGTTGAAAGCCATAGAAGCATCGTTTGGAGTCAGTGTAACCCGAGAAGAACAAGCTATTCACATACAACCATAACACGCTATGGTTCGCCCCATCGCTCGCCCGCCTTGGCCGATCCAGTTTTTTAATTTTTCACTTAAATACAACTATTATGCAACACACAACTACGCAACGCATCAGAATGCTATTCGCGGCATTGCTCTTTACACTGGGAGCCTGCACGCTTCAGGCGCAGCACTTCGCTTTAGCCGGAAAAGCATCTCCTTCTTTTTTCCACGATCGTCAACATGAAAATGAATCCCTGCAAAAACTATTGTTGGAACTAGAGGAAACGTATCAGGTACAATTTGCTTACGACAGCGAATTGATTAATGGAAAGAAGGTGTCCACTAAAATTGAGAAGGGAGAACAACTGGAAACCGTGCTGGATCAGGTACTGGAATCACACAAATTGAGGTACCAGAAAATTGGTGAAAAGCTATATGTCATCCAGCGCAAAGAAGCGAAAGAACTTCAGAAACTGGATACTTCTCAAAATAATAAGATGCAATCGCAGGAGAAACTGCCTCCGGTCAGAAATGTGCAGGCAACGCTGAGAGCTTTGGAGCAGACCATTAGTGGTAAGGTCACGGATGGCGAAAATGGTGAGGCCCTGCCCGGAGTTAATGTGCTGGCCAAAGGCACTACCTCCGGCACCGTCACCGATGTTGACGGAAACTACCGGCTCACCGTAGCTGATGATGTCACTAGCCTGGTTTTTTCCTCTATTGGTTTTGTGACCCAGGAAGTAGAGATCAATGGACGAACTGCTATTAACCTCACACTGGCCCCGGATATACAATCACTTTCCGAAGTGGTTGTGGTGGGATATGGTACCCAGCGCAAGTCGGACCTGACCGGTTCCGTAGGCTCTGTACAGGCTGAGGAGCTGGCCGAACGCCCCACCACCAGTGTACCCCAGGCATTGGCAGGACGCATTGCCGGGGTCGACGTCGCACTCAACTCCGGCCGGCCGGGCGGTAGCCCCAACATCCGAATCCGGGGAAGCAGTTCGGTGAGCAACACCAATAACCCGCTGTATGTGGTGGATGGAGTAATTCTGGAGGTGGGTAGCCTGCAACGAGGCACTTCTCCCATTGAGTTTATCGAACCCAGCAGTATTGAGTCCATTGAAGTGCTGAAGGATGCATCAGCCACTGCTATTTATGGGGCGAGAGGAGCCAACGGAGTAATTTTGATTACCACGAAAAGAGGAAGCCAGGAAGGAGGAAGAGTAAGTTACGATGGTTATGTGAGTGTCGGAGTACTCCCCCGCGAAGTGGATGTGTTAAACTCTGAAGAGTTTTTGCGGGTAGAAGAAATTGCCTACCAGAACGCTGAAAAATTTGACCCGGAAGGCTGGGCGGCCGATAAGTATACCGACCCCAAGCTGAAAAGAACCGATCCCCTGCTTTTTGATGCCAATGGCAACCCATTGTATGATACTGACTGGCAGAAAGAAGCCACACAAACGGCCACAGCGCAAAGCCATCAATTATCGTTTTCCGGTGGTGATGCGAATAACAGCTACGGACTCTTTCTGGGCTACCGAGATGAAAATGGCTTACTACGGGAATCGTGGTTGAAACGTTATTCAGGACGATTTGTACTGGATAGTAAAATCAATGACTGGTTAACTGCTGGCGGGTCAATTAGCTATAATGTGCAAAATGAGAAACAGCTTGAGAGCTGGTCTATGCGCATGTTGTATGAATCGCTACCAATTATCCCGGTCAGATACCCGGATGGCACCTGGGCCGGTAACGAAGACTACCCCGGCATGGAAGGAGGCCCGAACCTCATTCGCTTCATGCAGGAAGATATTCACCGCCTGGAAACGCAAACCATCCTGGGCAATGTGTTCACCAATATTCGACTGGCCGAAGGACTGGAACTTAGAACCACTTTTGGCACTAACATCATCAATCAGCAAAACAAACGATACTCTGGTCGTGACCTCCCTTACCGATCCCGCAACCAGCAGGGCATCGCCTCCGTAGCCAACGACCGCCGCAATAACTGGCAGTTTGAAAATTACCTGACGTACAATACCCGTTTTTCTGAAATGCACGCACTCACGGTGCTTCTCGGTTTATCGTGGCAGCAATCGGATCGGTTCTTCTCAACCGCCGCCAGCCAGGGTTTCGTGGATGACTTCTTTCAGTATAATAACTTAGGGGTTGGCTCTAATCCGCAGGCTCCCACTTCCGGAAGTAATGCCTACAGCCTCAATTCTTATTTCGCCCGGGTAAACTATAACTTACAGGAAAAATACTTATTTACCCTGACCGGACGGATCGATGGATCTTCTAAGTTTGGGGTAGAAAATCGCTACGCGTTCTTCCCTTCCGCCGCCCTGGGCTGGAGAGTGTCCGAGGAAGGTTTTTTGAGCAGCAATCAGGTAATCTCTAACCTGAAACTACGCACCAGTGTGGGTATGACGGGTAACTCTGAAATCCCGACCTATCAGGGACTGGCCGGACTGGGTAACTATTCACTGATTTTTGGCGGACAGCGTGCCATCGGGGTTGGAATAGACCGACTGGCCAACCCGGATCTGCGATGGGAGAAGAATACCCAGATAGACGCCGGAGTGGAACTGGGGCTATTTGACGACCGCATTTATCTGGAGATGGACGTGTACCGAAGGGTTTCCAATGACATGCTGCTGAATGCTCCGGTGCCTTCTACCAGCGGATACACCTCGGTTACCCGGAATGTAGGTAGCATGGAAAATCGCGGTATTGAACTGGCCTTGACGACCTATAACATTAGCCAGGATAATTTTAGCTGGAATAGCAGTTTTAATCTTTCTATCAACAAAAACGAAGTATTGAAACTGACCGGAGGTGCCGATATTTTTCCGGGCTCAGCCTCTATTGTACGGGAAGGTGAAGCGGTTAATTCATTCTTCGGGTACGTTCATTTAGGCACCTGGAACACCGATGAAGCTGACGAAGCTGCCCAGTACAACCGACTTCCCGGAGATATCAAGTACCTGGATGTAAACGAAGATGGCTCCATCAATCAGGCCGACCGACTGGTAATTGGGAATGGTATGCCCGATGGTTTTGGCTCTTTCATCAACACGATTCGGTACAAAAGACTGGAACTGATGGTCGATCTGCAATTTATGTACGGAAATGACATTATGTGGCAGGCCCGGCACTCGACCGAAGATCGGCAGGGTATTGCCAATAGTTTGGGCAGCGTGCTTGCCGCCTGGACTCCGGAAAACCAGGATACTCCCATTGCCCAGTTCCGACCCGTTTCGGCAGGTTACGATACCAACGACGATAGCCACCGACTGGAAGACGGCTCATTCCTCCGGGGCCGAAACCTGTTACTGTCTTATAACTTCTCCTCCGAACTGGCCAGCCGGGTAGGTTTACGCAATGTGCGGGTATACACCTCCATTCAGAACTTCTTTCTGGTCACCGGATACCCCAGCTACGACCCTGAAATATCAACCAGTGGCGGACAGTTTGCCCAGGGCTACGCTCAGTATTTTGAGTATCCCAAGCCCCGGGTATTTATGCTGGGACTGAATATCGGCCTTTAATGAACCTAATTAAAAAAACTACCATGAACATGATCATACAAATTACC
>JAVKCN010000106.1:0-19908 GCA_040222715.1 Cyclobacteriaceae bacterium
GGTGAGCTGCTTTTCATACTTTTTGCAAGCTTTGAGGCTAAGCTAATCAAAAACTGGCAAATAAACCCATGTGTAACCTGTCATTTTTCGCCCTATGCAGTTGATAACCAAACCTTTAGGAAATTCTTCAGGCTTGACTAATTAGCCGGATACGAAAAAAAATGTTTGAAGTAGTCACTTACGAACTAACTGCAGAGGTGGCAACATCGTGCTCTTACCCGACATGTAGTTGAGTTGTAAATGAATGCTGTAAGGGTACCCGAGGAGCTAGGGGACCCAAGATTTATTGAGTGGTTAGTATCAACGAGCGACTTTACTATTTTGGTACATACCGGTATATGCCCTCCTAAATAGCCAAACCTAATTTGAAGTAGGCTATTCCGTAAAAAACGTGGCTTTGTGTTGTTCAGCGTACTCAATCATTTTTTTAGCAACCTCAGGATATATTGTCAGCGCATTGCTCTTCTCGTATGGATCATGCACCATATCAAACAGTGCGGTATCCAGGTCGATATTCACGTACTTTCCGGGCATACCGCCTTTCCCGCCCTTCACTACCGTTCGGTAAGGGTGAGGTAGGTGTAGCTTCCACTTTCCGTCACTGGAGATCACACCCTCAAAGTTGGAGCCATTGGTGAAAGGGTAATAGTCATGCGGATTCTCCGCTCCATACTGATCAGTAATCAGATTCCACACATCCTTACCGTCAATGTCGTTTTCCGGTAAATCGGTGCCGGTTAACTGGCAAATGGTAGGTAAAATATCAACGGAGCTGAATGCACGATGGGAGATCGAATTAGGCTCTATCACACCGGGGTATTTGATAATGCAGGGATTACGTATTCCACCGTCAAAGGTAGTGCCCTTTCCTTCTCGGAAACGGGTGATTCCGGCATGATCGCCGTAGCTTAGCCAGGGACCGTTGTCGGAAGCAATGAAAATAAACAAAGTATTATCCTCCAATCCCTGATCCTTAATGGCTTGCTGAATCTGCCCGACTGACCAGTCTATCTCCATAATCACATCGCCGTACAATCCGGTTTCGGATTTACCCTCGAATTTGTCGCTACAAAAGATGGGCGCGTGGGGCATCGAGTGAGGCACATACACGAAAAAAGGCTCGTCTTTGTTCCTCTCGATAAAGTCCACGGCCTGTTCGGTGTACCAGGTAGTTAGCATTTTTTGGTCTTCTATCTCGACCGTGTCAATGGTTACTTTCCCGTTCTCCCAGTACTGCAGCGGCCACTGCCCCCAGTAGTCGGGATTTTCCGGATGGTGCAGCCACATATCGTTGGAATACATCAAGCCGCAGGATTCGCTGAAGCCGCGGGCCGGGGGGCGGGTATCTTCCTGATCGCCGATGTGCCACTTGCCGAACGAAGCCGTTTTGTAGCCATTCTTTTGCAACACTTCTCCCAGCGTAGCGAATTTAGGATCCAGCCCTCGGGCATTGGGGCCGTGTGCGCCAAACACTTTAGTTCGCCCCGGATAGCACCCCGACAGTAAAGCAGCTCGGGAGGCAGAGCATACCGCCTGGGGCACGTAAAAATTATAGAAGCTTCGACCTTCCTTCACCAATGTCTCTACGTGCGGAGTGGGGTAACGAGGCTCACCAAATGGAGCAAAATCATCAAAAGCACCATCATCCAGGAAAATTAATACTACGTTGGGCTTTTCAGCGGCCGCTTCATGCGGATGGTCTACTTCTCGATAAGTAAATGATAGTAGAATTACTAAGGTGAGCATACCGAGTAGAGGCAGCTTTTTAACAAATATAAGCATTGGATTATAAGCAGTTCAGTGGTTTATAAAATAGTTGATATCATGGATTAGAAAAACGAGTGCTTAAGCAGCCATAATCAACATGAGTATAATTTTGTTAATATCCTGGATTTTGTTCTAAGTTTTGATTCAACAGGATATCCCGATCAGGTATTGGCCACAAATAATCCTTTTGAGGATCAAAACTTCTCCTTTCAATAACATTACCATTCTCATCCAGGCCGTCGGTATTCATCACCACTTCCGCAGTGCGCCATCGTATCAAATCTTGATAATATAGCCCTTCGCCAGCGAACTCAATTCTTCTTTCTCGACGAACTACTTCCCTAAATGCTTCCTTAGTCAAACCAGGAGTAACATTAGGCATATCAACTGACGCCCTACTTCTAACTTGATTGATGGCATCATATGCCCGTGGAGTAGGTCCATTGAGTTCGTTTTCAGCTTCAGCAATTGTCAACAATATTTCAGCGTACCTAAACAAGATCGGGTTAATTTCAGACTGTCCCGGTCGGGGGGCTGATCTTACCTCATCATCTACAAAATACGTGTATTTTTTGTACGCATATCCGGTAAGGTCAGCAAACAATTCATCGCCGGTAACCAACTCGCCATTATAGGTAGAACCAATCGTGATGATGGTCTGGGATAGACGTGGATCTCTATTCGCGTACGGATTCTCCGGATCGTAAAGCGGAGAAGCAGCTATAGGCTGCCCATCGGTCATGAGGTAAGCATCAATAAGGTCTTTCAACACATTACCTTGTTGGAATAAGGAATGATAGCTATTTGTTATTTCCGGAAACTGAAATTCTACATCGAAAATCACTTCGCTATTTCTCTCATTTTCTAGCAAGAACAGTCCACGGTAATTTGGAAAAAGCGCGTATTCATTTAAATCTACAACGGCCTGAGCGGCCTCAAGGGCGGCGGGCCAATCCGCATTATACAAAGAAGACCTTGCCTTCAAAGCGAAAGCCGCTCCCTTGGTCGCTCTACCTTCGTCAGTACTAGCATAAGAAGCGGGCAATGCTGCCGCAGCAGCATCCAAATCTGCGTTGATGACGGCCACAACTTCGGCTTTCGTATTGCGAGGTAATTGGCCCTGAGTGTTATTGTTCGGTGGGGCTACTATTAACGGCACCCCCCCATAGTACTCTACTAGATTATGATAATAGAGTGCTCGTAAAAAACGGGCTTCGGCTTTAAAGCGGTTTGTCAACTCTTCGTTCATAGGAACCTGATCAATATTGGCCAGTAACGTATTTGATCTTCCGATGCCTTCATAGGCTATTTCATATCGAGAGTTGACCAGTGGTAGTGTAGGGTTATTATCTCCTCGAGCAATAGACGAAGCACCACTACCATCATCAATTTCAAATGCGTTGGCAGTGATATCCTCAAGCTTTAATAACCAAGCTCCCTCACCCTGATAAGGGCGAATTAATGACTCATAACAGCCCGCAAGGGCCGAGGCGGCATTATCTTCTGAGGTCCAGAAAGTTTCAACACTGCTTTGATCAGCCGGTTGTAGTTCCAGCAATTCATCGGAACAGCTCAGGAGCATCATAGATGCGAGTACGGCAATAGTGATAGGTTGTATTTTTTTCATGGTTGTTGCGCTAAAAGGTTACGTTCAATCCGAGCGTATAAATTTTTGTAGAAGGGTAATTGAAGAAATCGTTTCCGATCAGGTCCGTCTCAGGGTCAAAATCTTTTAAAGAAGTGAATGTCAGCAGGTTTTGGGCGTTACAGAAAACAGATAGCTGGCCGATGCCTAGCCGATTCACCAGTTCGGATGCAACCTTATAGGTCAGTTGAATATTTTTCAAGCGAAGATACGAAGCGTCAAGAAGCCAGTAATCGCTGGGCCTAAACAAGGTGGCCTGCGTATCTTGGTAGCGGGTAAGGATCGGAAAACTAGCATCTCGGTTATCGGGCGTCCAGGAATCGTCGGCCCAACCCACCGGCAGCGAAGTTCCGAACCAAAAGGGAACCCCTGAAACATGCTTGTTATACGTTTGCACATCTCCAACTCCTTGCCAGAAGGTGGTGAGCGATAAGTTCTTGTACGCCACATTAATATTAAAAGAGTATGTGTACCGGGGGATCGTGTTAGCTTCCGCTTGCCGGTCATTCAGATCTATCGTGCCATTATTGTCCAAATCTTTGTATCGAATATAACCCGGTCGAGTGTCAGTGCCCTGAAAAGCGTGTGCATCAATCTCTTCCTGAGATTGGAACAGTCCCTCGGCCTGATAGAGCAGAAATTGATTGATAGGACGCCCCTCTTGGGTAATATTGAATGGCCCTCTACCATCGGATGAGTAGTCTTCCAAAATAAGTTCTCCATCCAGATCTGCCACTTTATTAGTGATGTAGGTCAGGTTTCCGGTCACATCGTAGCTAAAGTTACCCATAACTTGACGATACCCCAGTGATAGTTCGACTCCGTTATTCTCTATAGCACCGATGTTTCGGATGGGGCCGCCTAAAGCGCCCACTTGAGATGGGATTCCCACCGGGCGGAGCACGTCATCAGTCAATTTTCTAAAATATTCTACACTCGCCGATAGCTGGCCATCGAAGAAGCTAGCATCCACGCCTACGTTGGAGATGGTGGTGGTTTCCCAAGAGATCTCATCATCGTTGTCTACTAGTACAGCAGTACCAGGATTTAAGGTGTTCCCGAAAATATAATCTTGTCCAGGCGACACCAGGTCTAAGTAACGGAACAGACCGATTCGCTCGTTACCCAACTGCCCCCAAGAACCTCTGATCTTCAATTGATCCAACCACCCAATTCCGCTTAGAAAGTTTTCTTCATTAAGTCGCCAACCGGCGGATACCGACGGGAAAAATCCCCATTGATTGCCTTCGGCAAAGCGCGATGATCCATCGTAACGAAAGTTAGCCTCCAGCAGATATTTGCCTCTGAATACATAATTTGCTCGCCCAAAGTACGAGATAAGCCTTGATTCGGTAGAAGTGCCGGACACTGTAGGGTTGGTGCTACCTGCGTTTAGTTCATAAAGATCATTACTTAGATACCCTTCATTGGCGGCAGTAAAATAGCTATCGGTAAAGTTCTCAAAGCTAGTTCCCAACAGCACCGAGATCTCGGTTTCATTCGCAAATAGCTTGTTCCACTTCAGGGTATTGAACACTGTAAGGTTCAACGATTCATCATTGCGTTGATCTACTCCTCTTTCCTGACCCCCAAAGGTGACATAGGAATTTCCCCCCGCCTGAATCTGAGTAGGTTCTTTGGTCTTGGCGTCGTATAATGTGATCTGAGGCGTAAAGATTTTCTGGTCCTCGTCTTCACTGGTTAGCCCAACATTTAACTTGTACATTACCCCGAAGGGTAATTCTACTTCAGCAAAGGTATTTAAGAATAGCTTCAGGTTTTTAATATCAGCATCGCCTTCATCGGTTAATGCTAACGGATGTCGGAACCTGCGGTGCCCCGGAACATCAAAGAAGTTCATACCGTAGTTTCCATCTTCTAAGTAGGTAGGATGATACGACTGCGCTTTGTAGATCATTTGTATCGCTTCCGGAATACCTACTACCGGTTCGTCGCGCTTTTTGTAGGAAAAATTGAAGGTTCCTCCCACGGTGATTCGCTGATTTATGGCGGAGTTGATGGTGAAGTTGGCGTTATACCGATTGGCATCCGTACTCCGCAGCACACCATTTTGATCAAGATAGCCTAATGATAAGGCGTAAGTGCTCTTTTCGCTACCTCCGGTGAATCTCAAGGTGTGCTCTTGAATGAAAGCCGGATCGAACATAATGTCGTACCAATCATTATTTGGATACGTGAATGGGTCGGTTTGCATCCCCGACTCGTACTCATCAATGAGCGATTGCGGAAAAACCAGTGCATCCTCGCTGGTTCCGAAGTTTAATTGCGCTTGAGAGTATAACTCCATCCAACGCACGGGATCTTTTACTACGTTGGGTAAGGAGATGACTTCCTGTACTCCGAAGTAATTGGAGTAAGATACCTGAGAATTTTCCGACCCGTTCTTAGTAGTTACCAACACCACCCCGTTTGCCGCCCGAGAACCGTAGATGGCCGCCGAGGCCGCGTCCTTTAGCACGGTCACACTTTCTATATCATTGGGATTCAAATCGTCTATCGGAAACTCTATGCCATTGACCAGCACCAAGGGATTATTATTATTTAGGGTACCGACCCCTCGGATTCTAATCGTAGCCGCATCATTGCCCGGTTGCCCTCCCACTTGGTTAATGTAGACCCCCTGCACTCCCTGAAGGGCTTGGCTAGCGCTGGTAATGGGTCTATTCTGCAATTCTTTACTTTGAATAGAACTAACGGCTCCGGTTAGATTTAACTTCTTTTGGGTGCCGTAACCCACCACCACCACTTCCTCTAATCCGGCGATATCCTCCATGAGAGAGACTGTCAGATTACTTCGACCATTGATAGCCACCTCCCTCGTATCGTATCCGATATAAGAGACAATTAGCGTTGCGTTCTCGTCGGCTACTTCTAAAGAAAAGCTGCCATCAATATCCGTAGTTGTCCCGTTGATGGTTCCTTTCTCGATAACATTAGCTCCGGGAAGTGATGATCCCTGCTGGTCCGTGACCGTTCCTGAAACCAGGAATTGATCGGCTATATCTCCTATAGAATGATCTACGGATGGAAGACTGCTGGTCTTGACATCACTACTCCTCTTTCTCAGAATAATTTGCCGGTTTAAGATTTCGTATTCAGTATTGGTGCCATCAAATACGGTGGATAATATGAGCGATATTTCAGCCTGTTCTACATTAATCGAAACCTTCCTTTTTAGGTCTACGTCATTTCTATTAAGCAAAAACTTGTATTCAGACAACTCTTCAATTTTATCAATAACATTTCTTATACTGGTGTTCTCCATCTCCAACGTCATCTTCGTTTGGGAGTAAGAGTTGGCCATAATCTGAAACAAAGAAACAAATGACAGTACGATGGTGAGTCTGATTTTGAGGCTGGTATCAAATAAGAGAAGTAGCTTCTTACCAGTGGTATAGATTTTTTTCATAGTTTTAGGTTGTTGATTGGTTTATCCTAATAAATCATGTTTAGTATCGGGAGATGTTGGCGCATCTCTCGTTCTTTTCTTTTTTTTATTGAGTGCTATATTTTTTTCATGGGCGGTGGTTCTAGAGTTTAATGGATTACTATTTCATTATTTTTTATTTCGTATTGGATAGCGTAGCTTTTGTTAAAAGACTCGAGCACCTCTTCAATGCTTTCAATGTCAAATGTGGCATCAAAGAGCTGCTTATCTAACGCTTTATTATTGTTCCGGATGGTCACATTGTAGTGCCTTTCCAGGCGCTGTCTGATCTTGATAAAGGGAGTATTACGAAAGACAATTTTTCCCTGGGTCCAGGCGGTATACAGGTAAGGGTTGACATCTTCAACATTGATTTTTTTACTGGTTTGATTCCATTCCGCCTTAAATCCCGGTTTAAGCTGAACCGGTGTATTGTTGGTATTGGCAGCCCCCTGCTCACGCAACTCTACCGCGCCCTCTACTAATACCGTAGTGATATTTAAATCTTCGGGATAGTAGGCCACGTTGAACTTGGTTCCCAAGACCCTGACCGTAAGCTCATCCGCAATCACCTCGAAGGGATGATGCTGGTCTTCTGACACTTCAAAATAGGCTTCCCCTTTTAGCACAACCGTTCTGGGGTGTCCTTCAGGAAAATGTACTGGATAACGTAGCATGGTGCCCGAATTAAGAAATACTTGGGTGCTATCGGAAAGCACGATCGTAAAAGTTTTCCCATAGGGGACATTGATGGTGTTGTAAAGCGGTTTTTCGGTGGGAGCAGATAGATGGTAGGTAAGTTTGGACTTTTCCTGCGTTCCGATCGCATTTCCCAATGCATCGTACATGGAAGTATTGGCTGAGAGATCCAGGGTTTCTACCGTTCCGTCATCCAGCACAATGGTAATATCTTCTTCATGCTGCGTAAGCGTGTTGGTATCGTTTTCCAGTTGGCGGCTTTGATAGTAAAAATAAGGCAAACCTATGAGCAATATGCCCATGGCAGCGTATCTCGTAAACCGAAAGAAACGCCTTCGGTAAAGCACACGCTGTTCCTGTTTAATCTTTCTTATCAAGTTTTCCTTGATCCTCTCAATGTCGGGTTGGTGCATGGCCGCGGTGATGTGATAATGGGCGGTGACAATATCTTCAAACAGTTCTTCATTTCCAGGCTCAGTGATCCATTGGGATAACTGATCCATTTCACTCGCACTAGCTTGATTAGATAGATACTTTACGATGCTATGTTCAATTGCTTTATGATCCACCAATAGACGGTTAAACTATGAGTGTATTACTGTGATCATTAGAAAGACAACTCCCATTTTAAATACCCTACTGTTTTGTTAAATTTTTTTTAATATTGACAATCATCGTTGAATTTCGCCGAATGTATGAACTATGAGAATGCTTCGTTTCTACTGCAAAGCTTAAAGAAAGGAGATCAGCAGGCTTTTCTCCACGTGGTAGATAAATACAGTCAGCGGCTGTTTGCTTACGCAGTTACACTATCAAATGACCACGCGTTAGCCGAAGACATTATTCAGAACGTATTTCTGAAAACTTGGCAGCAGCGGAAAAAATTACATATACATTCTTCTTTAGATACTTACCTGCTCAGGTCAGTATACAATGAGTTTATTAATCAATACAAAAAGAACCGATCAACGATGATGTTAGAACAGAAATACTTTCAAGCCCTTGAAAAAGCTTCCAGTTTGGAGGATGAAAGTTTATTCAAACAAAATCTAGCTCGTATCCTAGCCGAAGTTCAAATGTTACCCCCCCGCTGTAAAGAAGTGTTTATGTTGAGCCGAAAAGAAGGGTTGACTAATATTGAAATATCGGAATATTTGAATATCTCAATCAAATCAGTTGAGGCAAATATAACGAAAGCCTTTTCTATCTTAAGAAAAAAGATGTAGGGGTCATTCCCTAAAGTTTCTCCACAGATTTAAAAGAATGCTAGTGTTGTGGTGTTACTTTGATTATTTGAACTTTTCCTAGATCTTGCTAAATCACGGTATTTGTTCCTCTTCCATCTTCTTTTCAACGGGCCGCTTATGCTATGAGCTTGTTTCGGGGTAAACATGTCTAAGCTACGATGAGGCCGTTTCTCATTGTAGATGCAAATGGCTTTTTGAATATCAGCGAAAGCTGCTTCATGTGTAGGATATCTAGGTCTAAGGAACTCCTCTTTAAGTGTTCCATTGACTCGTTCTGCTATCGGGTTTTCGTAGCTTTCTTGAGCTGAATACACCTGCTATGGGTTGTCAGATTCGCTGGCTTCATGGGTGATCTGATTTTGTACATTTTCAAGTAGTGGTTTTTAGTCAAAGATTGTCAGTTTCTTATCTATTTTTCCCTGCCCGTATACCCTCTTTTCTTGTGAAGGGCATCCGAGCAGGGAAAAATATGTTTACTTGGTTCTCATAGTTCAAGCGACCATATTTTCCAAAGCAGTCGGATCAACACGCTTACGGTACTTCTTCCAGCGTTTCTTGCCGGGTTTTTTTCCATTGTGCACCTGGTTGGGGGTGAGGTAGCCCAAGCTACCGTGCGGATACTTATGATTGTAAATGAAGATCGTTTGGGCAACCGCCTCTTGAGCTAATTCAAAGGTGGGAAAGCCTCGTTCCAGTCCAAACTCTTCCTTCAGGGTTCTATGCATCCGCTCGGCCAGTGGATTCTCTAGCGGATCAGGCGAGTTAGTCATGGATATGAGTACTTTATGCTTCTTGAGCAGTTTGATGTAATCATGGCAACAGTATTGAATTCCCCGATCCGAATGATGAATCAGCGAGTCAGGCGGGATAGAAGTATCTTTTTGATGCAAAGCCATCTTCAGGGCTGTCAGTGCCCCTTCAGCGTGCAAGCTTTTAGCAAGTGCCATCCGATGATCTTCCGAGAGTAGGCGTCTGTGATCAGGCTGAGATAGGCGAATCTACTGCCTACCGGTATATACGTGATATCCGATACGTATTGATCAATGGCAGTAATAGCTAAATCGTCGGTCAGGTTTTTATAACGGACATAATTATGATCTGAGTAGGTTGTCCGGGTGCGTCTTTTCCGGAAAGTGATGAGCATATTTTCTCTTCGCAGTAGATCATATAGCTTATCCCGGCCCATCTTGATATCGTGTTTTTTACGATAAGAAACAGTGAGGTGATGCAGTTTTCTGGTTCCCAGTCCAGGCATTTCCTGACGGATACGCCGGACTTTCTTAAGCAGTAACTGGTCCTTCTCTTCCTGCTGTTCTAGTCTCTTTTGGGCTTTGTAATAGGCTTGTCGCGTCTTGCCAAACAATCCACAGAGCACCCAAAGGCCTACAGTTGGATGTCTCTGTCTCATTTTTTGAACCGTTTGGCGCGGGGCGCCCCGCGCCCGGCTTTTTTTAAAAGGTAATATAAAATTCTTCTTCAGCAAACTGAATATCGCGGCAACCGTCATCGTCTCATATGCCTCTTTTTTGAGATTAGCATATTTGAGTTGTTGCTGGGTTTCTTTCAATTGCTTTTGCAACTGCTCGATTTTCTCTTGATCGGTCAATTTCTTTTTCGCCATAGGTGCAGGATTAAGAAGGGGTTGGACAAAAAATTTGTCGTGCCATCGTTGCCACTGATGGAGTAATCTACAGCTTATTTTAAATTTATGGCAAGCTTCCTCTTCAGAAAGAAGTTCGGCAGCGACCATCTGGACGGCTTGTTTCTTCAAGCGAATTGGATAATACGGTTTTGTGCGTTTCATAGAGAGTCAATGGTGTAGTTGAGCATTGGTTAAAATATCCAGTGACAACCTTTTCCAGGACGATCCACCAAGTTAAATAATTTTTCTTATGTTAATCAAGTTTCTATAATTCATTCCCCTTAAAAAGATTTAATTTGACCAGCCTCTCACATTCTTTCCTAAAATCTGAGTGAAATAAATTTAATCCACGTTATCATGCAAGAACTTATTATTGCTTATAATGCTATCATCATCCAGGTGGTACCGGGATATATGACGGTCATGGGAGGAAGGAGCGTTGTACAGATGCACATTTCGTCGCTTATAGGCTGGTTCGTTATATTCTTCTTTTGTAAAATGGTCTTGTTCATTATCCGCAGCGCTGATGCTTTTATTTCCACATAGCCGTATCTTTCGTTTTTTAGCCTCTTCCATCAGCAATCGCTTCTGGGAACTCATCTCGGCAGCGGGCTCTTCCTGATCAGCCGATTCTTCCTGATTGGAATCATGTAGATCACGTACTAAATCATCCATTGGATACATTGGAGGTTCATGGTGAGGTGCTGGCGCAGGATCCATGGAATCGTTATTTTCACGGACCTGCTTATTGGACTCCAGATCGATCACCCGCTTATCATCTTCGGTTGGGTTTGCGCTTTCGTTTTGATCAAAACCGGTGGCGATAACGGTCACCATCACACTATCACCTAATGCTTCGTCGATTCCATGTCCGAAAATCATCTCCATATCCTCGCTAGCCTGATCCTGGATGTATGTAGTAATTGTTATCAGTTCGTCCATCTGGATTTCCTGCTCATAACCCGACTTGATTGATAGCAGAATTCGCTTGGCACCAGTAACATTAATATTATCTAGCAGCGGTGAAGACAGGGCCATTTCGGCTGCCCGTTTGGCCCGCTGATCGCCATTCGCTTTGGCTGATCCCATTACTGCGGCACCGGAATTGGCCATAACGGTTTTCACATCCTCAAAGTCTACATTAATCTGTCCGGGCAAGGTGATGATTTCTGCGATACTTTTGGCGGCATCAGTAAGCACATTATCAGCTTGGGCAAATGCGTTTGATAGCGTGAGGTTACTGTATATTTTCCGGAGTTTATCGTTTAGAATAACCAATACGGTATCGCAATTTTTCCTCAACTCCTCAATCCCCTCATTGGCCAGTCGCAGTTTTTTACGCCCTTCAAAGTTGAAGGGGGCAGTTACAATACCCACTGTCAGTATGCCCAACTCACGGGCAGCACGAGCAATTTCAGGGGCAGCACCAGTGCCAGTACCCCCTCCCATGCCAGCGGTAATAAAGAGCATTTTGGTATTGTCACTAAGTAGATCCCGGATTTGCTCCTTGCTTTCAATGGCTGCGGCTTTGCCTTTCTCGGGGTTAGCGCCAGCCCCCAATCCCTGGGAAAGGCTTACTCCTATCTGAAGCTTATTAGGCACCGGACTGGTTTGCAGAGCCTGCACATCCGTATTACAGACTATAAATTCAACATCTCGGATTCCTTGGTTGTACATGTGATTCACGGCATTGCTTCCTCCACCTCCTACACCAATAACCTTGATGATGGGTGAATTCTGAGAAGGTAAGTCAAAGGAATAACTCTTATCCAAAATAATTTGTGTTTGGGTTTTCGAAAAAAGACACAATAACAGTAAAATTATTGGTGGTTAGGAGTTAGGTAGCGCCACTCTATCCATTCCTTTTTTTAGGTTTGAGAATGAATATTTATTTGGTCAATGCTTGAGGTGTAACGTACAAATGCGTCACTTATTTTCTTGATAGCCTCATTTTTCTCAAATAGCTTGATTAGAAATTAACATTCGGCTTTATCAAACTAACTATCCGGATATCAGAAAGCCCGACATATGGCTAACGGGGTTCAAAGTTTCGGCAAGCCATATGTTTATCTAAATTATGACACCCCTACTTCATGACATTTGCTTGATAGTGTAGGCGAAAGTTAGTTGAAATAGCTCATTTTTTACCTTTTTAAATAACTATTGATAAGGTTTAATTATCAATAGTTATTTTTCTCAACCTTCTTTCTTCATCCATTTCTGTTTTGTATCTTCAATACTTGCGTTACTCCTTATATATATAGTACTCCGCAAACCTATTTACCGACGATGGCAATAATGATTAGTATTCTCATCTTTTAAGACTGAAGGCCCAGTGGCAGGAATAAGTAACTCCTTATATATAGGCTACTCGCTGACGTATGATTTCATACATGACTTAATATCATTGCACGGAAAATTTTTTTAGTACCTATGAATCCAGACCCTGAAAAAGCTTCGTTACCGACCATCAAGTTTTCACAAGAATATCAGAACTTTCCCGCCAGTGTCACACCTCAAGCCGCCCGGTTTCTGAAAGCAGGACTGGAAGGAGCTCCCAATACGGTACGGGCTTATAAAGCCGACCTGGACTGCTACACCAGCTGGTGCGACCGACGTGGTCTTCCCCCTTTTCCTGGTATGCCTGAACAAATTGCCAACTACATTAGTGACCTGGCCGAGCACTACAAGGTGGCTACTGTCCAACGCCGATTGGCCATGCTATCATCTTTTCACCAGTTGCAAGGGTTGGAAAGTCCCACGTCTACTAAACTGGTTCAAACTACCATGGAAGGGATTAAGCGTTCTCTTGGAATTAGACAGCATCAGGCCCCGGCCCTCAAACTTGAGCAATTCAGAAAGGGAATCCTAAGCCTGGATGAACATAATAATCTACAGTTACGCAACAAAGTTGTATTATTGATAGGGTTATCCGGAGCTTTCCGACGTGGTGAATTGGCCTCCTTGAATGTTTCTGATCTCACCCTGGATGAAGAAGGCATTCTTATTAAAGTACAGCGCAGCAAGACCGATCAACTGGGTAGTGGGCAGATCAAAGCTATATTTTATGCGTCCCATCCGCAGCTGTGTCCGGTACGGACGACGCTCAGATACTTAAATCGGCGGGGGCTCAGTCTACCACACACTGGAAATGATCTTAATATTGAGGACGGCAGGACATCACAGGATATACCCTTTTCTCCATCTGTACCCTTTCTTGTACGAATGCGTAAGGGAGACCACTTTGGTAAAGAACGACTTACCGATCAGAGTGTACGATTAATTGTTAATCAACAATTTGGGTCACGATTTTCAGCGCATAGTCTGAGAGCCAGTTTTGTGACCATTGCCAAAAAGAACGGGGCAAGCAATAGTGAGATTATGGCGCAAACTTTTCACAAAACTGAGGCCATGATACGCAGATACACTCGTTTTGAAGATGCCAGGGAACATAACGCCGGGACAAAGTTGGGACTATGATTATTAGGTTTATTAAAATGTTTAATGAGCCAGCTCATTTTCAACTCACCTAAAAAAATGGTTTTTTTAATCAATGTCCGGCAGAATGTTCCTTCCTTTAGAACTAGTCACCTGCAGTATGAATAAATCTTAAAAGTATAATATGATTCATCTCCCCGGGGAGTTTGCATGATTGCAAGATTATCGGTACATTTACGTAATTATATAGGTAATTTTACTATGAATGCATTATTAACCAGAGTACAGGAAGGGGTCCAAGTAGCGGAGGTGGTCCAGTTCCAACAACAATACTCACTAACGCAACAGCAGATGAGTTTTCTGCTGAATCTCAGTTCGAAAGGGTACTATAACCTAATCCATCGCTCTTCGGGGAGATTGGATATACCCAATAGTGGAAAATTTCTAAAGTTGCAACAGGTTTTTCAAGAAGGTGAAGATGCGTTAATGAGCCGAGCAGCCTTTTTGGAATGGTTATACCAGCCTCATTGGTATTTTGATCATCGTAAGCCGTTTGAAGTGCTGGACAATCCTATTGGAGCAGACGCAGTTATTGAAGAACTGGGACGAACTAAGTATGGCATTCTCTCTTGAGCCAGCCTAAAAACACCCTGTCCCATTCTAGACGTTCCGTCTTTCGAATTGGTAATCCCAACTATATTTATGATCTCAGTGGGCAGGGCGCCCGCATGTTTTCCGGTAGGTGGCACCATAAAGGTATTCCTTTATTGTATACGGCAGAAACTGCCTCATTATGTATCCTGGAATATCTGGGACACATCACCCCTATTCAAGCCAGAGTTCCTTATATTTTGCTAGAGCTCATCATTAATGAAAAGCAAATAATCAACTTGGAAGATATAGCTGCTGAGCTACCCGATGACTGGTTTAGTGATGATGGAACAGTAATAACGCGTCGTATCGGTATGGATTGGGTAACTGAGCGAAATTCTCCTGTATTGAGGGTGCCCAGTGTACATTCGCCATATGAGCACAATTTTCTAATCAACCCATTACACCCGGAAGTAGTAGTTGAGATTAGTAAACAAAAGTGGTATTTGTATGATCGGCGATTCGTAAGATCATTTGAAAATGATAATAAATAATATACTTTATTTAATAAATTATTTTAACTTAACATAACATTAATTAAGTAACAATAATTCAAATCCTAAAAAGTGGCTACGAAGAGGCCTAAGCACCGTGTTGGTTAAAAAGTGTTATTATACCGATGAGGCTTGCCTTTTACGATGACGCTGGCAGAAAGTGCTCTTCGCTCTCTCAGAAATGTTGAAGTAAGGTATCCATATCGCCGCAGCGACGAAGGTTCTGGCAGCCTCCCGATAAATGCTCGTATTGCAGTAAATCATAAAACTGAATCGTCCAAAATCTAAATAATATGACTACATGTCCCCATTGCCAAAGCGGATTGCCGCCCATCCCTAAGATCGTAAAATATGGTTTTTTGACCTACGGTAAGCAGAATTATCGTTGCTATTATTGCAACCGTCAAGCCGTAGAAAAGTCAGCACCAATGTATCCATCTGGTGAAGTAGTCTTTTTGTAATCATGAAGAAGCCATAGGCCCGACTATCACATCGTCTCGGTCAGCTTGCTGACCAGTTGGGTGGCCAGGCCGGTGCTCGCTTGGCTACTTTGTTGGGTATGCCAGTGAGCGACACGACACTGGTGAGACTACTGCAAGCCAGCCGACCACCTACACCTGCCACCCCTAAAGTGCTAGGGGTGGATGATTGGTCGCTAAAGAAAGGGCAGACTTACGGGACGATCTTAGTCGATATGGAAAAACACAAGCCGATTGATCTGCTACCCGACCGAGAAGCCGAAACGCTGACCCGGTGGCTGCTAGATCATCCCGGCATAGAGATTATTTGCCGTGACCGGGCAAGTGGTTATGCGGAAGGGGCTACTAACGGTGCACCGCAAGCAGTACAAATAGCCGACCGTTGGCACTTATTGAAAAACTTAGGTGAGGCTTTGCAGCGGATGCTAGATCATAAGAGTGCCCAGGTACGGGCGACGGCTCAGCAGTTAGCCCATCAGCGACAGGCGAAAAAGTATGAGTGGACGCCACGCGGCAGCAGCCTACGTATCGGGAAGTTGTTGGTCCTCATATTTTGCTTTCTTCGGCTACAGCCCGAAGGGCGCAAATTTTCCATGAAGTCAAACAGCTATTGGCCGAAGGTTACTCCAGTCGCAAGATTGCCAAACGGTTAAAGATCAGTCGCAACACCGTCAATCGCTATCGTCATATGGATCGTTATGGTGAAAAGAACCGTCCTAAAAGCCAGCAATCGACGGTGCTATCTTATCGTGATTACTTAGCCAAACGCTGGTCAGAGGGTGAGCGCGATAGGAAGCAGCTCTGGCGAGAGCTTCAACAGCAAGGCTTTAGGGGAACCTATGGTTGCATCTATCGTTTCTTCAAAATTATTCCTAAAGATGCCGAAGTCCTACCGATCCCCGAACTAGAAGTTAAGAATTGGACACCACGAAAGGTACAGTTCCTGCTAAGTAAGAAAGAAGAAGCATTGAATGAGGAGGAAAAAAACTTCTTGCAAGTGTTCTTTGAGCAGTGTCCTGAGGCTGCTTTAGCCCGAACGATGGCCCTAGCCTTTCATGACATCTTCGCTAATAAAGAAGCCTGCCGACTGCCGGAATGGATTGAACAAGCTAAGATCAGCGGCATTGCTGCGTTGAAGAGATTTGCCACCGGTTTGGAAAGCGATTTTGCTGCTGTGGAAGCAGCCGCTACTTACGACTGGAGCAGCGGTCAGGTAGAGGGACAAGTCAATCGCCTCAAAATGTTGAAACGCCAGATGTACGGCCGGGCCGGGTTCGATTTGCTGCGTAAACGAGTAGTCAACTACCAGAATTCTGGCTGATGCACCAAAATTGAAGAAGAACCCCGTTCGCGAGATCTACTGGTATACTTTAGCGATATTATCTATCTGATCCGGTAGTTATTTGTTCATCAAATTGATTAGCCGAATGATTTCTTCTTTTCGCCTATGCAGGATTAAGCAGCCTTTAAGTAATGGGATAATACAAGAGCCAGTTAACTACCGACTCCGGTCACATAAAAAGCCTATCTACCTTTCACAATGGTCTTTATTGGCAGCAATAGATGATCTACCAGGCGATACCGTCTTTGTGGTCTTGCCTGTAAGAAAACATTGCAAGACAGTCATGATCAAATTTTACAATAAGAACGTGATGAGGATAAGCATAGCAAGCAGCACACCATACACGGTTCGCCCCCCATTACTCGCTTTGCCGAAGAATATAGTATTAAAGCCTAGGTCTTGTCGTTGTTCGTACGGAGTTTTCATTTTGTTATTATTTGGGTTACTGTTGTTTTCAGTGATTTATGGACAGAGCCTTGTACTCTCTGCTATTTATGCATGATGAAATACCTATTCTGTATATCCTGTGGTAGGGTATGCTCTTTAATTTTGGTGAAACCTGCCTCCTTCAGCATCGCTATGGCTTTTTCTCTACCCCACATAGCTCCCAGTCCCATACCTCCCTGGGCTAGCGAAACGCTCATGCAATGCATGGTAGAGATGGTATACAGCAGGGTACCCAGCGGATGGTCTATGTTTTTTTCTATCAGCGAGGAAGCATTGACATCAACCATCAAAAACTGCCCATCGTCTTTCAAAGAATCGAATATCCCTTTTAACACCTTATCCGGACGAGCCTGATCGTGGATAGCATCATAAGCGGTGATGAAATCAAACTGCTCGGGAATGTCAAAATCGGTAAGGTTCTGCTGCACAAAGTTAACATTTTCCAGTCCCATCATGGTCGCTTCCTGGTGTGCTATTACTAGCGGCTCGGCACACAGGTCGTAGCCAATAAAAGAACTATTTGGGAAATGCCTAGCCATCAGGTTGAGGGCTTTGCCGCTGCCACAGCCGATGTCCAGTACCTGGATGCCCACATTGAGCTTTTCAGTAATACCCGGTACCAGAGGTAGCACATCTATCAGCAAGGAGGAGATCACGGCCAGTCCGCTATCTTCTACCATCACCTCATGAAAGCGGTTGTACTGATCATAGGATACACCGCCGCCCTGATGGAAGCATCGGACGATATCGTCTTCTACATAGCCTAACAGCGGAATATATTGCGCAAATACGCCGATGTTATCCGCGCCGGCTACCCGGGTTAGTGCTGCCGCGTGTTCAGTAGGCAAATGATACAACGTATTGTTTGGATTTGTTTCATCTCGCCGGACCGTGACAATACGGCTAGTGACCATCGCACCTAGCCATTCCCGTACGTAGCGCTCGTTCAGACCAGCCGCCTGGGCGATGGTCCGGCTATCGGCGGGCGGCAGCTCGCTCATAGCATCAAACAGCCCGGTTCGGTGGCCAAGGGACAGCATAAGCGCCAGGGCGCCCTGATTGATTACTTGCAGCATTTGCTCGCCGAAAGCTTCGGCACGGCTGTTGTCAAAAGAACATACTTTACACATGATTGTATTGGGTATTAAAATGGATATTTATTTTCTATAGCGGGCAGTTGATGTTTTTTGCTGTCCGGACTACATTTCAATTTTTCTGAAGGTGAGTCTCTGTGAAGTATATCCTTCAACCTATAAAGCGTAAGCAGAGGACTTACAACCTAAGCCCGCCCATGATAATTGGTGGTTTTTTTCACGTACATGAGCCTAGGTTTATATACTCCGGTTGGCGCTTTTGTAAGAATGCGGCCAACCCTTCCCGGCCTTCAGGATGATTGGCACTCTTGACGATCGTTTGTTGCTCGGCGGCCAGTTGCTCGCTTAAATTGCGTCCAAACGATTCATTCATCAATTGTTTAACCTGCCCTAACGTATTCACCGGCTTTTGTGATAGCTGGTAAGCGAAGGTTTCTGCTTCATCGTAAAACCGCTTATGGGCTATGACTTTGGTCACCAATCCCATGGATTGCGCTGCCTTGGCGGCAATTGGCTGGTCAAGCATGACCATATCCAAGGCTCGTCCTATACCTACCAGGCGGGGCAATGAAAACGTACCACCTGTCGGAAGTGAAAGTCCATACGTAGTATTAGATACTTTGAGATAGGCTGATCGGGCCATCAGGCGTATATCACAAGCCAATGCGAGAAATAGACCCGCACCGGCTGCGGGTCCGTTGATCGCCGCAATCACCGGCTTTGCCATGGTACGGATTGTTTCAACACTATCGTGCAAAAGGGAAGTCAACGCCCGGAATGAATCTCCCGGCTGCTCAGGGTTGGCCTGTACGGCGAACTTTAGATCCCCTCCTGCACAAAAACCACGTCCATTTCCCGTAATAATCACCACCCGCACCGTAGTATCTTCGGCTGCCTTTTTCAAATACTGCCGCAGCGCTTCGGCCATCTCCAGGTCCAGGGCATTCAGCACCGCTGGACGGTTCAGGAAAATGGTCAGAACGCAGTTTTTCTTGGAGAACTGTAGGGAGTCCGGAGCGGGTAGGTCTGTAATCTTTTCAAGGTTCGGTGTAGCCGAAAAATCTAGTTTAAAAGAATTTATATTCATCGTATAGGTCATTTTGGTGGTAGAGAGACATCTTTTTTAATCCTTCTCTCAACCTATAAGGCGTAAGGATAAGGCTTACGATGTAAGCCTGCAGGGTCCATTAAAAGGCACTTCTCAAAGCAAAGACAAAGTTTCTGCCCGATGCGCTGATGCCGGAAGCATAGGGGCGGTAATGCTTGTCCGACAAATTTTTCCATCCCTATTTATGGCATTCCCCCGTAACAGTATACTGAGAAGGAGTAGTTAGCGAATAAAACACTCAATAAGGTGAAAAGTCAGAGGCATTGCCGCAAAATGCCCCTGATCGAGTTCACTACTACTGCTTCATTATTCTATAGGCTTTATTCTCATGACTACTATGGATCATGTACAAGCCTGCTGGCAGATTACCCATGGACATATCCGCGCTGGTCTGACCGGCAGCAACC